>DASWST010000316.1:0-3095 GCA_036402515.1 Pseudonocardia sp. | reverse complement strand
GAGTACCGGGTGCGGTTCAGCTCGCGGGCGTGGGTGATCCACGGAGCGGCCCGGTGGATCGCCAGGCCGATGTTCAGCCTGTGGCCGCTCACCCCGGCCGGCCTGCGCGCCGGGCCGGCACTGGAGCTGCTGGCCGGGTTGCGCAAAGCACCGGCCGGCACCCGGACAGAGAAGTTGCGCATCGGCGGTTTCCTGGTGGAGTGGGTCAAGGCGGATGGTGTCGCGCCGGGGCTGCCCAATCCGGCGGCCGGCGCGGTGCTGTATTTCCACGGCGGCGGATTCATCGGCGGCGGCGTGGGCACGCACCGGCGGTGCGTCTCCGCGTTGTCCCGCACCTCACGCAAGCCGGTGCTGTCCGTGGCGTACCGCCAGTACCCAGCGGCCCGGCTGGACGGCTCGGTGAGCGACGGGGTGTTCGCCTACCGCTGGCTGCTCGAGCACGGCTACCCGGCCGAGCGGATCGTGCTCGCCGGCGACTCGGCGGGCGGTTACCTCTCGTTCAGTGTCGCGCTGGCCGCGCGTGCCGCCGGGCTGCCTGCCCCGGCCGGGATCCTGGCGATTTCTCCGCTGCTGGACTGGGACTGCACCGACAAGCAGGCGCACGTGAACCTGCGCCGGGACGCCTACATCCCCGGCCGCCGGTTGCCCGCGCTGTATCAGCTGATCGCGCCGCTGGCCGGCCCCGATCCCACCCTCTCGCCGATCAACCACGACCTGCGCGGGCTGCCCCCGGTGCTGCTGCAGGTGGCCGCCAGGGAGGTGCTGCGCTGCGACGCCGAGGCCATGGCCCAGCGGCTGGCCGACGCCGACGTCCCGTGCACCCTTCAGATCTGGGCCGGCCAGGTGCACGCGTTCCCGGTGCTGGCCGGGCTGCTGCCGGAGGCGATGGCCGCGCTGATCGAGGCCGGCGCGTTCATCCAAGAGGTCACCGCCACCGCGGCCCGCGAGCTGGACGACACCGCCCGGCTGGACGACACCGCCCGGCTGGACGACACCGACCGGTTGGATGACACGGCCTAGTTAGCGCAGCGCCGCCCGCGGGGTTCGGCCCTGTGGGGTTCCGCTCACCCGGCGCCGGCCAGCGCCGCCGGATGGGGTTATGAACTGGTTCACAAACTCAACTCTTATGGTTGAGATTACGGGTGCCGCGCGATTAGCGTCGCTGGCGTGGTGCGACGGCTGATACTGACCAAGCGAGGCCATATCGATCTGGCGCGGGTCTCGTCCGCCCTCTGTTCGCGCTGATCCCGCCGGTGCCGGGTTGCCGCGCGGCGCGGCTGACCTTCAGGCGCCGCCCGCCGGGCCCGTTGCCCGAGCACCGCGCCCACTCCTCGGGCACCATCGTCGCTGAGCGGGAGGACACCCATGGCCGTCGAGTTCATTGGCATGATCGGCACGCAGCATGTCTCGGAGATCCACCCGGCGTCCGGACAGGTGGTGAACCTGGAGTTCGTCCGCCGGTTCACCCGCGCGCACGAGGACGGCGGCTTTGACAAGGTGCTGGTCGGGCACAGCTCGAGCACGCCGGACGGCCTGCAGGTGGCGGCCTACGCGGCGGCGCACAGTGAGCGGCTGGGTTTCCTGGTCGCGCACCGGCCGGGGTTCGTCGCGCCCACCCTGGCCGCCCGGAGCTTCGCCAGCCTGGACCACTTCTCCGGCGGCCGGGTGGCGATGCACGTGATCAGCGGCGGCAGCGACGTGGAGCAGCGCCGGGACGGCGACTGGCTGGCCAAGGACGAGCGCTACGACCGCACCGACGAGTACCTCGAGGTGCTGGTGCGCACCTGGACCGAGGAAGGCCCGTTCGACCACCACGGCCGCTACTACCGGGTGGCCGACGTGAACGCCGAGATCCGCCCGCTGCAGCGCCCGCGTATCCCGATCTACTTCGGCGGATCCTCGGAGGCCGCCTACCGGGTGGGCGGCCGGCGCGCGGACGTGTACGCGCTGTGGGGCGAGCCGCTTGCCGAGACGGCCGAGCAGATCGCCTCGGTGCGCGCCGCCGCCGAGGCCGCCGGCCGTACCGAGCCACCCCGGATCAGCGTGTCCTTCCGGCCGATCCTGGGCGCCACCGAGGAGCTGGCCTGGGAGCGGGCGCACCGGATCCTGGACCAGATCACCACCGCGCGGGGCGGGCACGGTTCGTTCACCGGCAAGCGGATGCATTTCGGCGCGCCGACGAACGTGGGCTCCCGCCGGTTGCTGGCCGCCGCGGAGAAGGGGGAGCGGCACGATCGCGCGCTGTGGACACCCACCGCGGCCGCGACCGGTGCCGCCGGCAACTCCACCGCCCTGGTCGGCACCCCGGAGACGGTGGCCGCCGCGCTGCTGGACTACGTGGACATCGGGGTCAGCACGCTGCTCATCCGCGGCTACGACCCGCTCGAGGACGCCGCCGAGTACGGCCGCGAGCTCCTCCCGCTGGTCCGCCAGGAGCTGGCCCGACGTGAGGCCGGCCTGGCCGGGGCACCGGTGTGATCCTTCCTAGTGGTGCCGGCCGTCACCGGGGCTTGGTGTTCACCGGTGGTGCGCTCACGACACCGGTGCGAGGGTGGCCGGAGGCGGCCACCGACCGGGCCGCCGGAGCGGAGGAGACACGGTGAGCACGACCGACGGGTTCCATCCCGACCTGACCGCGCGGGCGGAAGGCGCCGCGCCCCTGCGCACCCGGGTGCACCACGTGCGGGCCGGTGAGCTGGACAGCGGCACCGCGCAGACCGACGGCATGCGCCGGCTGGCCGCGATCAGTGGAGGGCGGGTCGGCTCCGAGCGGATCTGGATGGGGGAGACCCACGTCGCGCCGTCCACCGCGTCGGCCAACCACCACCACGGCGAATCCGAGACGGCGATCTACGTGGTGAGCGGCCGCCCCGAGTTCGTCTTCCACGACGGCACCGACGAGGTGCGGCTCAAGACCGGCCCCGGCGACTACATCTTTGTCCCGCCGTTCGTGCCGCACCGCGAGGAGAACCCCGACCCGGACGACCCGGCCGTCGTGGTCATCTCGCGCAGCACGCAAGAAGCCATCGTGGTCAACCTCCCCAAGCTTTACCCACTAGAAACCCCAGCTCAGGAGTCGTGTGTGGCGATGGTCG
>DASWST010000315.1:0-33812 GCA_036402515.1 Pseudonocardia sp. | reverse complement strand
GAAGTCCTCGCGCTGGGCCTGCTGGATGCGCGCCGATCCGCGGCGCACCGCGCCGCCCCCGGTGGCCGACACGGCGTGCGCCGACCCGGCCGCGGCATGGGCCCGCCGCGTGCTGACGAGCCCGGTCCTGTGCGTGCGCCGGAAGGGGGGCGCGTGGCAGGTGCCCAAGTGCATGACGTTCGCCGACTGGATCCGGGGCGCCCTGCCGGAACCGCCCACGACCGCCGACCTCGCCTACCACGTGTCGACGCTGTTCCCCCCGGTGCGCCCGCACGGGCACCTCGAGGTGCGCTACGTCGACGCCCAGCCCGGCCGGCGCTGGGCCCTGCCGGTCGCGGTGCTGACCGCGTTGCTGGCTGATCCCGCCGTCACCGACCGGGCGCGCGAGGCCTGCGAGCCGGCCGAGGACCGGTGGGTGTCCGGTGCCCGCCACGGCCTCGCCGACCGCGTCCTGGCCCGCGCCGCCGCCACCGTCTTCGAGCTGGCCGGCGCCCAGCTGGCGTCGCTCGGCACCCCCGCGTGGGTCGTCGCCGACCTCGCGACGATGACCGAGCAGGTCCTGCGCGGCCGATGTCCTGCCGACGAACCCGACGACCCGGAGACCCCGCAGGGAGAGCCAGCATGACCGTGACCGACCACCCAGCCGGCGCCGACACAGGGGCCGGAACCGAGGAGCTGCGCACCCGCGTGGCCGGGTTGCTCGCGGCGTCCCGCGCCCGCAGCACCGCCCTCACCGAGGCCGTCGACGAGGCCGACCTGGTGGCCCAGCACTCGCCGCTGATGTCGCCGCTGGTCTGGGACCTCGCGCACATCGGCAGCCAGGAGGAGCTCTGGCTCGTCCGCGACGTCGGGGGCCGGGAGCCGCTGCGCCCGGAGATCGACGGGCTCTACGACGCGTTCCAGCACTCGCGGGCCAGCCGCGTGCAGCTGCCGCTGCTGACGCCCGATGAGACCCGCCGCTACATCGCCGAGGTCCGCGACAAGGCCCTCGACGCCCTCGGCCGCAGTGCCATGGGCGGTCGCAGGCTCGAGGAGCACGGCTTCGCGTTCGGCATGATCGTGCAGCACGAGCAGCAGCACGACGAGACCATGCTCGCCACCCACCAGCTGCGTGGCGGCGCCCCGGTGCTGCACGCCGACCCGCCGCCGGCCGGGCGCCCGCCCGCGGTCCGCGAGGTCCTCGTGCCGGGCGGCCCCTTCACGATGGGCACGTCCACCGAGCCGTGGGCGCTGGACAACGAGCGGCCCGCGCACGCCGTCGACGTCGACGCGTTCGTCATCGACGCCGCGGTCGTCACCAACGGGGAGTACGCCGAGTTCATCGCGGCGGGCGGCTACGACGACCCGCGCTGGTGGTCCGACGCGGGCTGGACGCACCGCACCGAGGCCGGGCTCGTCGCCCCCCAGTTCTGGGAGCGCGACTCGGCGGGCCGGTGGTACCGGCGCCGCTTCGGCGTCCTCGAGCCGGTCCGCGCGGACGAGCCGGTCGTGCACGTCTGCTTCCACGAGGCGGCCGCCTACGCGCGGTGGGCCGGCAAGCGGCTGCCGACCGAGGTGGAGTGGGAGAAGGCCGCGCGGTTCGACCCGGCCTCCGGACGTTCGCGGCGCTACCCGTGGGGCGACGAGGAGCCGACCCCCGAGCACGCCAACCTGGGGCAGCGCCACCTGCAGCCCGCCGCCGCCGGGGCGTACCCGCGCGGGGCGTCGGCGCTGGGGGTGCAGCAGCTGTTCGGCGACGTGTGGGAGTGGTGCGACTCGGGCTGGCACCCCTACCCGGGATTCGAGATGTTCCCCTACCCGGAGTACTCGCAGGTGTTCTTCGGCGGCGACTACCGGGTGCTGCGCGGCGGCTCGTTCGGGGCCGACCCGGCCGCGGTGAGGTCCACCTTCCGCAACTGGGACCACCCGATCCGCCGGCAGATCTTCTCCGGCTTCCGCTGCGCCCGCGACGCCACCCCGGCGGAGCTGCGCGACGGCCGGACCCGGTAGCGGGCGTGTGCCGACACCTGGTCTACCTGGGTCCGCCGCGCCCGCTCGCCGCGCTGATGTTGGAGCCGGAGCACGGGCTGTTGCGCCAGTCCTACGCGCCCCGGGACATGCGCGGCGGCGGCACGGTCAACGCCGACGGGTTCGGGGTGGGCTGGTACCCGCCCGGCGCCCAGCTGCCCACCCGGTATCGCACCGAGCGGCCACTTTGGACCGACCAGTCCTTCGCCGAGCTCGCCGCGGTCACCGAGGCCGGTGCGCTGCTCGCCTCGGTGCGCTCGGCCACCGTGGGCATGCCGATCGTGAGCACCGCGTGCGCCCCGTTCACCGACGGGCACTGGCTGTTCAGCCACAACGGCGTGGTGCGCGGCTGGCCTGGCGCGGTGGCCCCGTTGGCCGCCGCTCTGCCGGTCACTGACCTGCTCACCCTGGACGCGCCGACCGACGCCGCACTGCTCTGGGCGCTGGTCCGGCACCGGCTGCGGGCCGGGTTGCCGCCGGAGGCGGCGCTGGCCGGCGTGGTCGCCGAGGTGGCCGCCGCCGCGCCGGGTTCCCGGTTGAACCTGCTGCTCACCGACGGCCGAGGCGTCTACGCCACCGCGTGGAGCCACGCGCTGGCGGTGCGCACCGAACCGGACGCGGTGACCGTGGCCTCCGAGCCGCACGACGAGCTGCCCGGCTGGACACCCGTGCCCGACCAACACCTGCTGGTGGCCCGGCCGGGGCGTGCCGACAGCCGGCCGATCGCCGAGCTGGCCACCACCGTCCGGCATGCCAGCTCGCACACCGACTCACCCGGCAGCTCGCACTCCGATTCACAGGCCAGCTCACACACCAGCGTGACCGTCACGCACCGCACGATGACCGAGTTCTCGGAAGCGACCGAGAACCACAGAGGAGCCGTATGACCACCGCCGTGCTCGATGTGTACCTGACCGAAGCCGACGGGCATGCCGAGCTGCGACTGGACGCCAGGAGCGGGCTCACCGCCATACCGAAGGCGCTGCCGCCGAAATGGTTCTACGACGCCGCCGGCAGCGAGATCTACGAACGCATCACCGAGCTGCCCGAGTACTACCCGTTCAACGCCGAGCGGGAGATCCTGCGCGCTCGAGCCGGTCAGATCGCCGCCGCGTCCGAGGCCGAGGCGCTGGTCGAGCTGGGTTCGGGCTCCTCGGAGAAGACCAGGTTGCTGCTGGACGCGCTGGCCGCGCAAGGCACCCTGCGCGGCTACCTGCCACTGGACGTCTCCGAGACGGCGCTGCGCGAGGCGACCTCGGCGCTCGCGGCGGACTACCCCCAGCTGCACGTGCACGGCATCGTCGGCGACTTCACCCGGCACCTGGCCAGGATCCCGAGCCAGGGCAAGCGGCTGCTCGCCTTCCTGGGCGGCACCATCGGCAACCTGCTGCCGCCGGACCGGGCGGTCTTCCTGCGCTCCGCCCGGGCCACCCTGGGCAAGGGGGAGCAGCTGCTGATCGGGGTGGGGCTGGTGATCGACCCGGCGGTGATGGTGCCGGCCTATGACGATGCCAAGGGGGTGACCGCCGAGTTCAACCGCAACGTGCTGCGGGTGCTCAACCGCGAGCTCGGCGCGAACTTCGATCCCGAGGCGTTCGACCACGTCGCCCAGTGGAACTCCGAGCGGGAGTGGATCGAGATGCGGCTGCGCGCGCGGCGGCGGATGACGGTGCACGTCGCCGAGCTGGGGTTGGATGTGCCGTTCGCCGAGGGGGAGGAGTTGCGCACCGAGACCTCGGCCAAGTTCCGACTGGGCGGGATTCGGAACGAGCTGGCCGGCGCCGGATTTGAGCTCACCGAGTGGTGGACCGACTCGTACAACCGCTTCGCCCTAGCCCTGGCCACCGCGCTGTAGTTCTGGCCCGAACAGACCGTGACTAGCCCGCACAGACCGTGGAGGGTCTGTGCGGGCTGCACGGGATCTGTGCGGGCCAGACGGGGTTAGGAGGCGAGCATGCGGCGGAGGACGTAGTGCAGGATCCCGCCGTTGCGGTAGTAGTCCGCCTCGCCGGGGGTGTCGATCCGCACCACCGCGTCGAACTCGATCTTCTCGCCGCCCTCCTTGGTGGCGGTGACGTGCACCGTGCGCGGCGTGGAACCGTCGTTCAGCCCGGTGATGCCGCTGATGTCGAAGGTTTCCGTGCCGTCCAGCCCCAGTGACCTAGCCGACTCACCGTTCGGGAACTGCAACGGGATGACGCCCATGCCGATCAGGTTGGACCGGTGGATCCGCTCGAACGATTCCACGATCACCGCGCGCACCCCGAGCAGCGAGGTGCCCTTGGCCGCCCAGTCCCGGGACGAGCCGGAGCCGTACTCCTTGCCGCCCAGCACCACCAGCGGGATGCCCGACTCGGCGTAGTGCTGCGCGGCGTCGTAGATGAACGCCTGCTCGCCACCGGCGGTGAAGTCCCGGGTGTAGCCGCCGCTCACCCCGTCCAGCAGCTGGTTGCGCAGCCGGATGTTGGCGAACGTGCCCCGGATCATCACCTCGTGGTTGCCCCGCCGGGATCCGTAGGAGTTGAAATCCTTCTTGTCCACGCCGTGCTCGGTCAGGTACTGCCCGGCGGGGGTGTCCGCCTTGATCGACCCAGCCGGCGAGATGTGGTCGGTGGTGACCGAGTCGCCGAGCACCGCGAGCACCCGGGCGGCGGAGATGTCCTCCACCGGCGTCGGCTCGGCGGACATGCCCTCGAAGTACGGGGGCTTGCGCACGTAGGTGGAGTCCGGGTCCCAGTCGAAGGTGTTGCCCTCGGGGGTGGGCAGCGAGCGCCACCGCTCATCGCCCTTGAAGACGTCGGCGTAGTCCTTGGTGAACATCTCCTGGCTGATCGCCGAGTCGATGGTCTGCTGGACGTCCTTCGGGCTCGGCCAGATGTCGCGCAGGAAGACCGGCGTGCCGTCGGTGTCGGTGCCCAGCGGCTGGTTTTCGAAGTCGAAGTCCATCGTGCCGGCCAGCGCGTAGGCGATCACCAGCGGCGGTGATGCCAGGTAGTTCATCTTGACGTCCGGGTTGATCCGGCCCTCGAAGTTCCGGTTGCCGGACAGCACCGACACCACCGACAGGTCGGCCTCGTTGACCGCCGCCGAGATCTCCTCGGACAGCGGGCCGGAGTTGCCGATGCAGGTGGTGCAGCCGTAGCCGACCAGGTGGTAGCCGAGCTTCTCCAGGTACGGCCACATGCCGGCTTTTTCGTAGTAGTCGGTGACCACCTGTGAGCCGGGCGCCATGGAGGTCTTCACCCACGGCTTGACGGTGAGCCCGCGCTCCACGGCGTTCTTCGCGAGCAGGGCTGCGCCCAGCATCACCGAGGGGTTGGACGTGTTGGTGCACGAGGTGATCGAGGCAATCACCACCGCACCGTGGTCGAGTACGAAGTCGCCTCGGGACTCCGACCGGACCGGGGTGGGCTTGGACGGCCGGCCTTCGCCGCCATTGGCCGCCGAGGATGTCGCCGGGACCGGTGCGTCGTCGTCCGCGAAGGACAGCGCGGGTGCGTCACTGGCCGGGAAGGACTCCCGGGAGGCCTCGTCAACGGCACCGAGCGGCGCTTCGGCGTCGTCGGTGTAGTCGTGCACCGACTTGCGGAATGAGGACTTGGCGTCGGTGAGCGCGATCCGGTCCTGCGGGCGCTTCGGCCCGGCGATGGACGGCACCACGGTGGACAGGTCCAGCTCGAGGGTCTCCGAGTAGTGCGCCTCACGCGCCGCGTCGTGCCACAGGCCCTGTTCCTTGGCGTACGCCTCGACCAGCGCGATCTGCGCGTCGGACCGGCCGGTCAGCTTCAGGTAGCGGATGGTCTCGTCGTCGATCGGGAAGATGGCGCAGGTCGAGCCGAACTCCGGGCTCATGTTGCCGATGGTGGCCCGATTTGCCAGCGGCACGGCCGCCACGCCCTCGCCGTAGAACTCGACGAACTTGCCCACCACGCCGTGCCGGCGCAGCATCTCGGTGATGGTCAGCACCACGTCGGTGGCGGTCGCGCCGGACGGGATCTCGCCGGTCAGCTTGAAGCCGACCACCCGGGGGATGAGCATCGACACCGGCTGCCCGAGCATGGCCGCCTCCGCCTCGATGCCGCCCACGCCCCAGCCCAGCACGCCGAGGCCATTGACCATCGTGGTGTGCGAGTCGGTGCCGACCAGGGTGTCCGGATAGGCCCGGCCGCCCCGAGTCATCACCACCCGGGCCAGGTGCTCGATGTTGACCTGGTGCACGATGCCGGTGCCCGGGGGCACCACCTTGAACTCGTCGAACGCGCCCTGGCCCCAGCGCAGGAACTGGTAGCGCTCCTTGTTGCGGCCGTACTCGAACTCCACGTTGCGCTCGAACGCGTCGGAGGTGCCGAACACGTCGATGATCACCGAGTGGTCGATGACCAGCTCGGCCGGCGCTAGCGGGTTCACCTTCGACGGTTCGCCGCCCAGATCGGTGACCGCCTCGCGCATGGTGGCCAGGTCGACCACGCAGGGGACGCCGGTGAAGTCCTGCATGATCACCCGCGCGGGGGTGAACTGGATCTCGGTGTCCGGTTCGGCGCTGGGATCCCACTCGGCCAGCGCCCGGACATGCGCCTCGGTGACGTTCGCGCCGTCCTCGGTGCGCAGCAGGTTCTCCAAGAGCACCTTGAGGCTGTAGGGAAGTCGATCCGCGCCCTCGACGGCGGAGAGCCGGAAGATCTCGTGGTCGACGCCGCCGACACTCAGGGTGCCTCGCGCGCCGAAGCTGTCCGGGGCCTCGGTGCCGGCCGGGTCTGTGGAACTCACGTCGCGTCCTCTCCTGAAGTGCCGACGTCCCAGATCGAGTCGATCGGGATCGGGTGGTGGTGCGGGCGTCACGGGCAGTCTGTCGCACGATCCCTAGGAGTAACCGCTAGGGCCTACGCAATAAACAGTACGCGCGTACTGCTTGGCTGTCGAGTGCCGACAGGGGTGGGCACGCGGAGGGTGTCTTCACGTGGGGCAGCTCACATCGCTGTGACATTGGTTCGCTCGCTCACGAGGTGACAGTTGTGGCCGAAGGTGGTGTCGGTACCACGATTTCGGTGCTCTGAGTGAGAAAGTCCGGCCGTCTGTCGAACTCGAACGTGCGATGGAGGGTCGGTCGTGGCTTTGCTGCACGTGCCTGCCCGGCGGGTGGCTGTGCTCGTTGCCCTGCTTGTCGGGGCCATGATTTTGAGCAGTAGCCCGGCCATGGCCGACCCCGCGCCGCCGCCCTCGCCGCCGCCCAACCCGTCCGACCAGCAGCTGGACCAGAGCAAGAATGACATGGCGACGGCCGCCGGGCAGGTCGGCAAGCTGACCAGCCAGCTGGCCGCCGTGCAGGCCGAGGCCGATGCGCTCGGCGCGAAGCTGGAGGTCCGCCAGGAGTCCGCGAACAAGGCGCTGGTGGACCTACAGGTCGCCCGGGACGCCGCCCAGGTGGCCGCGCAGCGGGTGCAGGCCACCCAGCTGGAGGCGGCCGCCGCCGCGGACGCGATCGAGCAGGCGCACCGCCAGCTGGACGAGTTCATCGCGGTGGCCTACGAGCAGGGCGTGCAGAGCGGCTCGTTCGGCCTGCTCATGGAGGCCAGTGACCCATCCGACCTGGTGCAGCGCGCCGAATTCACCCAGGCGATAGCCGAGCAGCAGAGCGCCGCGCTGGACGGCATGCAGCGCGCCCGGATCGCCAAGGTCAACGCCGACTCGGTGGCCAGGGCGGCCGAGCTGGACGCGGTGGCCAAGCAGAACGCCGCCGCCGGCGCCAAGCGTTCCGCCGACAGCGCGGTGGCCACCGCCCAGGCCGCGCTCAGCGCCGGCATCGCCCAACTACACCAGGTGGACCTGCGGCGGGCCGACCTGGAGCACCAACTCGACACGCTGACCGCCAAGGACTCCGGGCTGCGCGCCCAGCGACAGCGGTACCTGGCCTACCAAGCTCAGGTTGCCGCCGCGGCCAAGTCAGCCGCAGCGGCGGCCGCCGGCCGGGTGGCCGGAGCGGGCGCGGGCACGGTCGGCGGGGTACGCGGAGCGATCGACCGCGCGCTCTCCCAGATCGGGGTGACCTACGCCTGGGGCGGCGGCAACGCCAGGGGACCGACCAGGGGGATCCGGGACGGCGGGGTGGCCGATGCGTTCGGCGACTTCCGCAAAACCGGGTTCGACTGCTCGGGGCTGATGCTCTACGCGTTCGGCGGCATGGGTATCGGGCTGCCGCACTACAGCGGGTACCAGTACAACGCCGGCAAGAAAGTGCCGATCTCCCAGATCCGCCCCGGCGACATGCTGTTCTGGTCCGAGGACGGCAGCATCCACCACGTCGCGCTGTACATCGGCGACGGGAAGATGGTGGAGGCGCCGTACTCCGGTGGCGCGGTGCGGATCACCCCGGTGCGCTACGGCGGCGGCCTGATGCCCTACGCCACCCGCCTGCTCGGCTGAGGGCTCTAAGGCGTCGGCAGGTGGGCCGTGAGGGTGTAGAGGCGAGTGGTCTGGCTGCCGTTCTGGTTGTCGTCGCTGACCAGTAGCAACCGGAGGCCGCCGTCGGTGGCGCGGCCGGTGATCGTCATGCCCTCGATGTTGTCCAGCAACGGGTTGGCCTGCTGTTCCCTGGCGGTGGCGCCCAGCGAGGGGCAGTTGACCAGGTCGGCCAGCAGGGTCTTGTGGATCAGCCGGACCGGCGGCTGGTCGGTGAGGTCCCGCACGCCGCGCACATCGGTGGCCCCTGCCAGGTCCGCGAGGTAGAGCCGGATCGTGTTGCCGACGGCGGGGACGAAGCCCCGCTCCAGCACCAGGAGCCGGCCGTCCCCGGTGGCGGTGAGCTCGGAGACGCCCAGCGCCGGGTCGACCGGGTAGCCGTACTCGGTACCCAGCCGGAACTCGTCGGTGCCCCCGTCCCGCGTCCAGGTGGGGAAGCGAACCAGGTTGCCCTGGTCACCGGCCAGCGCGGCCTCCATGGAGGCGATCAGGGTGCGGCCGTCGGGCTGCAGCGCGAGCCCCTCGAGGGTGAGGTTGCGGGTTGCCCGTCCGGCCGGGGCCACCCGCAGGCTGTCCGGCACCGCCACGCTGCCGAGCAGCTTGCCGTCCCTGGCGTAGCGGCGGACCGACGGCTCGATCTCCGAGGTGATCAAGAGGGTGCCGTCCCGGTCGATGACCAGGCCCTCGGAGTCCAGCGGCTTGCCGGACTCGTCGGCCAGCGGGACGACCGCGATCGGGCGGTGCGTCTGGGCGTCCAGGGTGAACAGTGAAGAGCGGTCGGACAGCGCCGCGATGCTCCCGTCGGGGTTGACCGCCAGGCCGGACAGGTTGCCGACGTAGGTGTCGGCGAACGTGGTCTTGTCCAGCGCATCGGAAAAGCCGTCGATCTGGACGGCGGGCGAGCAGCTGGCGCCGCCCTGACCAGGTGCTTCGGTCGAAGGGCGGGGAGCGCCGGGGGCCGGGCCGGCCCCGGGGCCGGCGGCGCACGCGGTGGCCAGCAGGCCGATGCCGGCAGCCGTCAGTAGGGCACGCACGCGCACGAAGACCTGTTCCCCCTCACAGTCCGCGCGGGCGGCTCCGCCCACCGGTCGATCACCGTCAAACTCCGATTGTGTCCGCCGCCCGGCGTCGAGCGCCGCCCGCCCCGGCGGCGCTCCTAGTCAGGGGCGGGGGACACCAGGGCCACCGCGCCCAGGGCCACCGCCCGTTCGCCCAACTCGGACAGCCGGATCGCCACCGACCGGCCGGACACCAGCGGGTGTTGCCGCAGCGCCTCCAGCAGCGGCCGCTCCAGCAGCTGCCAGGACCGAACCACGCCACCACCCAGGATGGCCAGGTCGATGCCGAGCAATCCGGTGGCCTGGCCGATCGCCATGCCCAGGCAGCGCCCGGCCCGTTCGAACACGGCCATGGCCACCGGGTCACCGCCCAGCGCGGACGAGGCCACCCGCTCGGCGCTCCACTGCCGGCTGGTGGCCGCGGCGTACCGCCGGGTCAGCGCGCGGCCACCCGCGTACGCCTCCAGGTGCCCACGCCGCCCGCAGGAACACGGCTCGTCGCCGAAATCGCCGATGTGCCCGATCTCGCCGGCCCCGGCGCCACCACCGCGCAGCAGACGCCCGTCCACTAGGAGCGCACCGCCCACCCCCGTGCCCACCGCCACGGCCAGCGCGTGCCGGGGTCGATCGGCGCCCAGTTCGCCCAGCTCCGCCCGCAGAAACGCGGTCACGTCGTTCTCGCTGCGCACCGGAACCCGGTCGAGCCGCCGGGACAGCTCGAGGTCGATCTTCGTACCCACCCAGCCGGAGAACGAGTCACCGGCCGCCGTGACCATTCCGCCCGCTGAGATCACCCCGGCCGCGCCGACCCCGACCCCGGTCAGCGCCGCCGGGTTGGCGCCGACCTCGGCCAACACCCCGCGAACCAGCTCGGCGGCGGTGTCCATGATCGCGTCGCCGCCGCGCCGGGCCGGGGTGGCCGTCTCCGCCTCGGCGAGCAGGCCGTCCGCGTCGTCGCGCAGCACGACGAGCGTCTTGGTGGCGCCGATGTCCACGCCGGCGCGCAGCCCGACGTGCGGGCGGATGCGCGGACCGGCCGCGCGCTGGGTCCCGGTGGCCCCGCTCACGCCGCTGGCCTCGGCGGCGCCGCCCGGTTGGCCTCGGCCAGTCGCCGCGCGCGCCGTTCTCGCTGCCGCCCTGGGTCGGGCACCGGCGAGCTGAGCAGCAGTTCCCTGGTATACGGATGCGTCGGGGAACGCAGCACCTCGACGCGGGGTCCCTGCTCCACGACCCGCCCCGAGCGCATCACCGCGACCCGGTCGCACAGGCTGTCCACCACGGCGAGGTCATGGCTGATGAACAGGCAGCCGAAGCTCAGCTCCCGGTGCAGCCGGCCGAGCAGCTCGAGCACCGAGGCCTGCACGGACACGTCCAGCGCGCTGGTGGGCTCGTCGGCGATCAGCAGGTCCGGCTGCAGCGCGATGGCGCGGGCCAGGCTGACCCGTTGGCGCTGCCCGCCGGAGAGCTCGTGCCCGTAGCGCCGCAGCATGGCGCCCGGCAGCTCGACCGCGTCCAGCAGCTCGCGCACCCTGGCCAGCCGGTGCCGGCGGTCCGTCCTGGTGTGCACCGCCAGCGGTTCGGCGATGGTCTGCGCCACCGTCATCCTCGGATCCAGGGAGGACGCCGGGTCCTGGAACACCGCGCCGATCCGCCGGCGCACCGCGCGGGCCCGCCTCCCGGTGCCCCGGGGCAGTGGGGCACCGAACACCCGGACCGCCCCGGTGTGCGGCGCGACCAGGCCGAGCGCGCAGTTGCCCACCGTGGTCTTGCCCGAGCCCGACTCACCGACCAGCCCGAGGATCTCCCCGGCGTGCACGGCCAGGGATACCGAGTCCAGCGCGCGCCGGCCGCCGAAGTCCACCACGACCTCGGACAGCGCCAGCAGCGCCGGGCTCGCGTCCGGTGGTGCTTCCCCGGCGGGATCGGCGGGATCGGCGGGGTCGGGGCGTTCGCCGAGCCGGGGCACCGCGGCCAGCAGCGCCCGGGTGTAGTCGGCCGAGGGCCGGCGGAACAGGTCGGTGGTGGTTGCCCGCTCGACCGGGCGACCGTGGCGCAGCACCAGCACCCGGTCGGCCAGGTCGGCCACCACCCCCATGTTGTGGGTGATCAACAGAATGGCGGTGCCTTCGGTGTCCCTGATGTTGCGCAGCAGGTCCAGGATCTGTTGCCCCGCGGTGACGTCCAGCGCGGTGGTCGGCTCGTCGGCGATGATCAGTTTCGGGTGGGCGGCGATGGCCATCGCGATCATCACGCGTTGCCGCTGCCCGCCGGAGAGTTGGTGCGGGTAGTGGCGCAGCCGGCTGTCCGGTTCCGGGAGGCCGACCCGGCGCAGCAGGGCCAGCGATTCCTCCCGGTACCCACTGCGCGGCCGGCGTTCCGGATCGTGGTTGCGGATCGCCTCGGCTAGCTGGTTGCCGATGGTCAGCAGCGGGTTCAGCGCGGTCATCGGCTCCTGGAACACCATGCCGGCGGCGCCGCCGCGCAGCCGCCGCAGCGCCTCGCCACGCGCCGTGCGGACGTCTTGGCCGGCCAGTCGGATGGTCCCGCTCAGCTGGGCGGCGGGCGGCAGCAGCGCCAGCGCGGCAAGCGCGGCGGTGGTCTTTCCCGAGCCGGACTCGCCGACCAGCGCGACGATCTCGCCGGGGGCCACGGTGCAGCTGAACCCGTCCAGCGCCGGCCCGGAGCGGTAGCTCACCCGCAGGTCGCGGATGTCCAGCACGGGCTCGGGGGTGCTCGGGTCGGACCCGCGCTGGCCGGTCATCGCCGGCCTCGCGCCGCGAACGCGTCCCGCAGGCCGTCCCCGACGAAGTTGACCGCGCAGACGACCAGCACGATGGCCAGCCCCGGCGGCAGGATCAGCCACCACGCCCCGTCGTAGGCGAAGGTGAGCCCCTTGCTCAGCATGGCCCCCCAGTCGGTGGTCGGCGCCGGTACTCCGAGGCCGAGGAAGCTGAGGTAGCTGACCAGCAGGATGGCGTTGGCGATCTGGAAGGTCACGTTGACCAGCAGCGTGCCGATCGCGTTCGGGATGATGTGTCGGAACACCACGCGCAGCCGTCCGGCGCCGATCACCGCGATGGCCCGCACGTAGTCGCGCTCACGCAGGGTCACCGTCTCCGCGCGCATCAGCCGGGCCGGCACCAACCAGGACACCCCGCCGATGAGCAGCGCCAGCACCGCGACGCTGGGCGTGACCAGGGTGGCCGCCACCAGCAGCAGGAACAGCGCGGGGATGGCCACCCCGGTGTCCACCACGCGCATCAGCACGGTGTCCGCCCATCCGCCCACATACCCGGCTAGCGCCCCCCAGACCGCGCCGATCGCGGTGGCGATCAACCCGGCCAACACCCCGATCACCAGCGAGGTGCGCCCGCCGGCCAGCAACCGGCCCAGCGTGTCATAACCGAGATCATCGGTGCCCAGCGGATGGCCGGCGCGGGGGCTCAGCCGGGCCGAGGACAGGTCGGTGTGCACCTGGTCGGTGTGGTAGATCAACGGACCGAGGAAACAGGCCAGCAGGGTGATCGCCAGGACCGCCGCGCCGGCCACGGCCAACCGGTCGGCGCGGAACCTGGCCAGCACGGTGCTGGCCGGCGGCGCCTCCCCGACTTCCGCCGCGCCGGAGAGCAGCGGGCTGGCCTCGGTCACCGCGTCGCCCCCGCCCTGGCCCGCCGCGCCGGTATCCGCACCCTGGGGTCGAGCAGCAGCTGTGCCAGGTCGGCGAGCAGCGCGCCGACCACCGTGGCCACCCCGACCACCAGCACCACGCCCAGCAGCACCGGGAAGTCCGCGTTGCGCGCCGAGGTCCAGAACAGCAGCCCGATGCCCGGGTAGTTGAACATCGACTCCACCACCAGCGACCCGCCGAAAATGCCCGGGATGTAGTAGCCGAGCATGGCCACCACCGAGGTCAGCGAGTTGGGCCAGACGTGGCGCCAGAGGATGTCCCGCTCCGGGGTGCCCTTGGCCCGCGCGGTGCGCACGTAGTCCTCGGTGAGGTTGTCCAGGACGGCGGAGCGCATGAACCGGCTGAGCGCGGCCACCGTCGCGCCGGCGCCGGCCAGCACCGGCAGCACCAGCGAGCCGGGTTGGGACAGCAGCGCACCGAGGTCGTCGCCCTGCGCGGCCTGGGCCGGGAACAGCGGCAGCAGCTGGGTGAACACAATGATCAGGATCAGCGACAGGAAGAACACCGGGGTGGCGTAGAAGGCGAAGGCCAGCCCGGTGGCCAGGTGGTCCAGCACGCTGCCCCGGCGCACCGCCTGCAGCACACCCAGCGGCAGCGCCACCACGACGGCCAGCAGTGTGCAGCTGGCGGTGAGCAGCAGGGTCTTCGGCAGCCGCTCCATCAGCAGCGCGCCGACCTCGGAGTTCAGCGAGTACGAGCGGCCGAGGTCGCCGGTCAGCAGCCGGCCCAGGTAGTGCCAGTACTGCACCGGCAGCGGTTGGTCCAGGGCCTGCTCGGCGTTGAACGCGGCGATCTGCTCGGCGGTCGCCTTCAGCCCGAGCACGCCCCTGGCCGGGCCGCCGGGGAGCAGGTGCAGCAGCACGAAGGTGACCACGGTGACCAGCAGGACGACCACCACGGCGAGCGCCAGCCGGCGGGCGATATAGCGGCTCACCGGCTCACCTCGTCCGGTACCAGCGCTGCGGTTGCAGGCCGCCCAGCGGGTCCTGGACCACGCCACGCAGCGCCGCGTCGATGGCCGAGACCTGGTACGGGGGATTGGGCAGCCAGACCACCGGAAGCCGTTCGGCGAGCAGCGCGCTGTAGTCGCGCATCGCATCCGGCGACCGACCCGTGGTGGTCGCGGTGATCAGTTCATCGGCTCGCGCCGAGCTGTAGTTGCCGAAGTTCACGCTGGCTCCGGTGGCGAACAGGTTCTCCCCGCTCGGGTTGGCCTCGAAGTACCAGCTGCCCTGGGTGCCGAAGTAGGACAGCTGCCATGAACAGTCGCCGCCGCCGCGCGTGCAGCTCGAGCTGTTGGCCAGCACCGAGTTCAGCGGCTGTGACTTGATGGACAGGCCTACCCCGACCTTGGACAGCTCCGACTTGAGCACCTGCATGGTGCCGTCCGTTTCGCCCGATCCGGATTCGGCCAGGATGGTCAGGTCCAGCCGGGTTCCGGCGGCGATGCCCGCGCCGCAATCGGCCGGCCCGGTCCCGGGCATCGCGCAGGCCAGCACGCCGTCCCCGCCGGGTCGCCAGCCGTGCTCAGCCAGCAGGCCACCCGCCCGGCCGGGGTCGAACGGATAAGGGTTGGCCCGTTGCGGCTCGGACAGGTAGCGGTCGTCGTTGTCCTGTGGCACCGGCCCGTAGCCGGGGGTGGCGGTGCCCCGCCAGATCACCTCGGCGATGGCCGGCTGGTTCACCGCGTACTGGATCGCCTGCCGCAGGTAGAGCTGGCCGAACACGGCGCCCAGGGTGGGGTTGGCGAAGTTGTACGGCGCGTAGGTGATGGCCCAGCCGGCCCACGGCTCGATCCGGTAGCCCAGTGCTTCCAGCTTCGGTCGCTGCCCCAGGTTCGCGGTGGGCAGATAGCCGAAGTCCAGGCCGCCGGCCAGCAACACGTTGTACTCGGCGCTGCCGCTGGTGAACGGCAGGAAGGTCACCGTGTCCAGGTGCGCCGGGTCGGGGCCGGTGTAGCGCGGGTTGCGGGTGATCACCACATGCCCGGACGGACTGAAGGAGGCCAAGGTGAACGGCCCGTTGACCACCTTCCACAGCGGATTGGTCGAGTAGTCGGCCAGGTTTTTGGCCTGTTCGACCAGGTGGCCGAACACCTGCTTGGCGCCCGCGTCGGTGCGGTCCGCGTCGCTGACCGGGGCGTCCGGGCCGGTGCGGCCCCAGGCCCGCTGGGGCATCGGGGTAATTCGGGTGAGCTGGTTGGCGGTGAACCAGTCGGGGTTGTAGGCCCGGTCGAGATGGAGGGTGAAGCTGTGCTCGTCCAAGGCTTGGAAGGAGACGATGTTGTCCGGGATCAGCCCGCTGGAGTACATCGCCCAGGACTGCTTGTTGGCCCGCGCCAGGTTCACCCAGAACTCGACGTCTCTGCTGGTCAGCGGGTTACCGTCGGACCAGGTCAGATGCTTCAGAGTGATGGTGACCGAGCGCCCGTCCGGGGCGTAGCTCGGCGGGTCGGCCGCGCTGGCCGCGTCATCCGGGCCGACCGTGCCGGACGCTGCGCTGTACAGGTAGAGCGGGACGTAGAGCTCGGCGCGGATCGCCCGGTTGAAGCTGGCGGTGAAGCCAGGCAGGGAGATCGGCAGCAGCCAGTTCGGCGTGGCGCCGGGCGGCAGCGCGAAGGACACCGAGCCACCGGTCACCGCCCGGCCCTGGCCTCCGCCGTGTTGGCGCTGTGCCCCCGCGCAGCCGGCGATGCCCAGGCAGGCGCAGAGCATCAGCACCAGGAGTGCCCTGGACAGCCCCCCGCGGCCCATCTTTCCCGCTTTCATCAGTACTGACAAAAGTGCCGCTGAATACTGGTCTCACCACAGCCCTCGGCGGCTTGTCCAGCGCAGCGTATCCGGCATATGGTCGATCCGAGTGAACCAGTCGGCGCTCACCCGGAGCCAGGTCCAACTGGTAACAATCCATTTTCGTCGAACTTGCACTAAAACTGCGAAAAGTGGTTCAGCATGTCCCTCCCGGAGCCCCTCGGCCTGATGCCGCTGCTCTGGCTGATCGCCAGTGGCCGCGCGGTGACCCGGCTGGAGCTGGCCACGCTGATGCACCAGCCGCAGTCCACCGTCTCGCTCCGGGTGCAGGCGCTGATCAACGCGGGTGTGCTCACCGAACACGGCGAGGGTCCGTCCCGGGGTGGCCGTCGGCCGAGGCTACTCGCGGTGAACGCCGAGTACGGGCATGTCTGGGCGGCCGACCTGGGCTCCCGGCACGTACGGATCGGCGCGCTGGACCTGGCCGGCACCCTGCTGCGCGTCTACGAGCGGCCGCTGAACATCGACGAGGGTCCGGAGAAGGTACTCACCGAGTTGGCCGACACAGTGCACGAACTTGCCGCCAGCACCCAGCTGCCGGGCCGCTGGCTCGGGGTCGGCGTCGGGCTGCCCGGGCCGGTGGATGTCGTCTCCGGCAACGTCACCCTGCCGTCCCGGATGCCCGGCTGGCGCGGCTTCCCGGTGCGCACCGCGCTGCGCCGGCGGTTCAGCCAGCCGGTCGAGGTGGACAACGACGCCAACCTGCTGGCCCTCGGGCAGGCCAGGGGCGGCGCCCCGGAGGAGACCCTGGTGGTGGTCAAGGCCGGCACCGGGATCGGCTCGGGGCTGATCGTGCAGGGCCGGCTGCACCGGGGTCGGGGCGGCGTGGCCGGCGACATCAGCCACGTACGGATCACCGCCGGCGCGGACCGCCCGTGCAGCTGTGGCAACCGGGGCTGCCTGGAGACGGTGGCCAGCGGTGCCGCGCTGGTGGCCCGGTTGCGCGCGCAGGGTGTGCCGGTGGCCAACACCGCCGAGATGGTCAGCGCGGCCGAGGACGCTCATCCCACCGTGACCACCGCGCTGCGCGGCGCCGGCCTGGTGCTCGGCGAGGTGCTGGCCACGGTGGTCAACTTCGCCAATCCGGACGCGGTGTTGCTGGGCGGACTGCTGGCCGGCTCGGAGGTGTTCGTCGCCGCGGTGCGCAGTGCCCTGTACGAGCGCTGCCTGCCGCTGGCCACCCGGGAGCTGCGCATCGAGAGGGTGCGGGACGGGGCCGACGCCGGGGTGCGCGGCGCCGGGATCTGGGCGCTGGAGCGGGTATTCGAGCCAATGGTGTCCGGTCCGCCGGCCCGGCTGGTCGAGGTGACCCGGGGCGCGACCGGATGAGGATCGGCATCGCCGGTATCGCCATCGAGTCCAGTACGTTCTCGCCACACCGCAGCACCCTGGCCGACTTCCGGGTCACCCGGGGCGCGCGGCTGCTCGCCCGCTATCCGTTCCTGGCCGGCGGCGCGCCGCTGACCGAGGCCGCCGAATGGCTGCCGGTGCTGCACGCGGTCGCGCTGCCCGGTGGCGCGGTGACCGAGGAGAGCTATCGCGCCCTTGCCGACGAGCTCTGTCAGCGGCTGCGCGCCGCCGGGCCCCTGGACGGCCTGCTGCTCGACCTGCACGGCGCGATGAGCGTGGTCGGGCGCACCGACGTGGAGGCCGAGCTGGTGGAACAGATCCGGGGCATCGTGGGCCCCGAGGTGCTGCTGTCCGCCTCGATGGACCTGCACGGCAACGTGTCCCGCCGGCTGGCCACCACCCTGGACCTGGTCACCTGCTACCGCACCGCGCCGCACGTGGACACCTGGGAGACCCGGGAGCGGGCCGCCGCCAACCTGGTGGCCCGGCTGCGCTCCGGTGGCCGCCCGGTCAAGGCATGGGTGCCGGTCCCGGTGCTGCTGCCGGGGGAGAAGACCAGCACCCGGTTGGAGCCGGCCCGAGGGCTCTACCAGCTGGTGGTGGACGCGGAGGCCGCCCAGGGCGTGCTGGACGCGGCGCTGTGGGTGGGCTACGCGTGGGCCGACGAGCCCAGGTGCCAGGCGGCGGTGGTGGTCACCGGGGATGACGCCGAGCCGGTCCGCGCCTGGGCCGGTCGGCTGGCCGCCGCGTACTGGGCCGCCCGGCGGGACTTCGGCTTCGTCGCGCCGACCGGCACCCTGGCGGAGTGCCTCGGCGTCGCGCTGGCCAGCCCGGCGCGGCCGTTCTTCATCAGCGACTCCGGCGACAACCCCACCGCGGGCGGTGCCGGCGACACGTCCTGGAGCCTGGGTGAACTGCTGGCCACGCCCGAGGTCACCGGCGGCGGACTGACGGTGATCTACGCGGCGATGGTGGACCCGGCCGCCGTCGCGGTGGCTGCGGCCGCCGGAGTGGGTGCCACGGTGCGCGTCTCGCTCGGCGGCAAGATCGACGCCGGGCCGGCTGGGCCGGTGCAGCTGGCCGCCGAGGTGATCGCGGTGCACCTGGGCGACCCGGTGGCCGGCACCGCCGTCGTGCTCGGCGTCGGCGGGCTGCGGGTGATCGTCACCGCGCGGCGCAAGCCGTACCACCTGGAGTCCGACTTCACCGCGCTCGGGTTGCGCCCGCCCGCGGCCGACCTGGTGATCGTCAAGATCGGCTACCTGGAGCCCGAGCTGTATCGGATGGCGGCGGACTGGCGGCTGGCGCTCACCCCCGGCGGGGTGGACCAGGACCTGCTCCGGTTGGGACACCGGGGCATCGTCCGGCCGATGTACCCGTTCGACCCGGACATGCCAGACCCCGACCTGGTTCCCGAGCTGCTGTGACGGCGGGAGTGGAGCTGGGCGCGGGGGTGGAGCTGAGCGTGGACACGCTGGCCGGTGCGCTCGCGGCGGACGGGCTGGGCGCGCGGCGGATCGAGCTGTGCTCGGCCGGGGCGCTGGGCGGCCTGACCCCGGGGCCGGGCCTGCTGGCCGGCGCGCTGGCCGGTTGCCGGTCCACCGAGGTGCACGTGCTGGTGCGTCCGCGCGACGGCGGGTTCCAATACTCCTCGGCCGAGGTGGACGCGATGGCGGCGGACGTGGCGCACGCGGTGGCGGCCGGCGCGGCCGGTGTGGTGGTCGGCGCGCTGACCCGCCGCGCCGACCCGGACGCAGGCGCGATCGCGGAGTTGGTGGCCGCCGCGGCGGGACGCCCGGTCGGTTTCCACCGCGCCCTGGACGTCTGCCGCGACCCGCTGGCCGCCGTCGAGCGGCTGGTCGGGCTCGGCGTGCGCCGGGTGCTCAGCTCCGGCCAGGCCGCCCGCGCCGAGGACGGGGTCGGGGTGCTGGCCGCGATGGCCACGCTGGCTGGCGACCGACTGGTGATCACCGCGTGCGGCGGGATCCGGGCGCACAACGCGGTCGGGGTGTTGCGCGCCAGCGGGGTCGGCGAGGTGCACGCGGCGCCCCGGGTCGTGCCGGTGGAGCAGCCGCCCCTACCGGCCGGCGGGGTGGACTTCGGCGCCCACGCGGAGCTCGACGTACCGGCCGCCGTCGCCCTCATCGCCGCCGTCAACCAGCTGCGCTGAGCCGTCCTGGGCGGGTCGCCCGGCGCGTCGGAGCGCCCGGCTCCGGGCGTGCTTCACGGTGGTCATACGGCGCTCCGGGTTTGCTGCCCGGGGAGACTTGGAGGCGGGAGCCGCTTCCGGTGGAGGGAGACACGACGGTGACCAACCCGGAGCAGGCGGGGGCCGAGGGCGGCGACCGGCCAGCGGCCTCGGCGGCAGCGGCATCGACGGCATCGACCGCGTCGACGGCGCCGTCGACAGCGCCGTCTACAGGGTCGGCGGGCGGTGATGCCCCGCCGGCCCCATCGACGGCCGAGCACGGCAACCCCCGCCCGGCACCCGCGCCCAGCGGTGGCGGCACGCCAAGCCCGGCCCGCGAGGGCGAGCTGCTCGAGCGCACCGTGTTCGAGGTCAAGCGGGTGATCGTCGGCCAGGATCGGCTGGTGGAGCGGATGCTGGTCGGCCTGCTGGCCAGGGGGCACCTGCTGCTGGAGGGTGTGCCCGGCGTGGCCAAGACGCTCGCGGTGGAGACCGTGGCGAAGGTGGTCGGCGGTTCGTTCTCCCGGCTGCAGTTCACCCCCGACCTGGTGCCGTCGGACATCCTCGGCACCCGGATCTACCGGCAGGGCCGCGAGGAGTTCGACGTCGAGCTCGGTCCGGTGGTGGCCAACTTCGTGCTCGCCGACGAGATCAACCGGGCGCCGGCCAAAGTGCAGTCGGCGATGCTCGAGGTGATGGCCGAGCGGCACCTGTCCATCGGCGGCAAGACCTTCCCGATGCCTGACCCGTTCCTGGTGCTGGCCACCCAGAACCCGATCGAGAACGAGGGCGTCTACCCGCTGCCCGAAGCGCAGCGGGACCGGTTCCTCTTCAAGATCATTATTGAGTATCCGAACCTGGAAGAGGAACGCGAGATCATCTACCGGATGGGCGTCGAGCCGCCGGTCGCCGATCAGGTCCTCACGCCGGCCGAGCTGGTCCGCCTGCAGGGGGTGGCCTCCCGGGTGTTCATGCACCACGCGCTGGTCGACTACGTGGTCCGGCTGGTGGTGGCCACCCGCTCGCCCGGTGAGCACGGCCTGGACGACGTGGCCGGCTGGGTCTCCTACGGCGCGTCCCCCCGGGCCAGCCTGGGCATCGTGGCCGCCGCGCGGGCGCTGGCGCTGGTCCGGGGCCGGGACTACGTGCTCCCGCAGGACGTGATGGACGTGGCGCCGGACGTGCTGCGGCACCGGCTGGTGCTGTCCTACGACGCGGTCGCGGACGCCGTCCCGATGGATCACATCCTCTCCCGGGTGCTGCAGACCGTGCCGCTGCCGCAGGTCAGCTCGCGCCCGCAGTACGCCACCACCTAGGAGCGCCCCGCATGACAGCGGCCAACCCAGCGCCCTACCCGGCGGCGCCCAACCTGCGCGACGGCAAGCTGGAGGCGGCGCTGCGGGTGCTCGAGCTGACCGTCCGGCGCCGGCTGGACGGCCTGCTGCAGGGCAACCACATCGGGCTGGTGCCCGGGCCGGGCAGCGAGCCCGGGGACGCCCGGCCGTACCAGCCGGGCGACGACGTGCGCCGGATGGACTGGGCGGTCACCGCGCGCACCACCGAGCCGCACATCCGGATGACCGAGGCCGACCGGGAGCTGGAGACCTGGGTGGTGGTGGACCTGTCCGCCAGCCTGGACTTCGGTACCGCCGCGTGCGAGAAACGCGACCTTGCGGTGGCCGCCACCGCCGCCGTGGCCCACCTGACCAGGGGCGGCGGCAACCGGATCGGCGCGCTGGTGGCTACCGGCGAGCACACCAACCGCATCCCGGCCCGGGGTGGGTTGATGCACGCCCGAGGGCTGATCCGGCGGGTGGCGCAGACGCCGCGCGCGCCGGAGGGCACCCGAGGCGACCTGGCCGAGGCCATCGAGCAGCTGCGCCGCCCACCGCGCCGCCGCGGCCTGGCCGTGGTGGTCTCCGACTTCCTGGGCGAGCTGTCCTGGGAACGCCCGCTGCGCGCCCTGTCCGCCCGGCACGACCTGCTCGCCGTCGAGGTGCTCGACCCCCGCGACATGGAGCTGCCCGAGGTCGGCACGGTGGTGCTGGCCGACCCGGAGACCGGCCGGCAGCGCGAGGTGGACACCACCCCGCTGCTCTGCCGGGAGTTCGCCGCCGCCGCCGCCGAGCACCGCGAGCAGGTGGCCGCCACGCTGCGCCGGTGTGGCGCCGCGCACCTGGTGCTGCGTACCGACCGGGACTGGATCGCCGACGTGGTCCGCTTCGCGGTGGCCCGCAAGCGGCAGTGGTCCGACGCCCCCGGCACGCTGCCCATCAGCGGCGGCCGCCCGGCGGCCATGTGATGCCCCAAACGCCCAGCTCAGAGCCCGTGAGTGGTAGGCGTTGCTATAGCAACGCTAACCACTCACGGGTGTTGAGCTGCGGAAATGAGGGCGGGGGATGAGCTTCGCCCAGCCGTGGTGGCTGCTGTTGCTGCTGGTCGTGGCGGCGCTGGCGGCCGGTTACTGGCTGATCCAGCGGCGCCGGCGCCGGGATGTCATGCGCTTCACCAACCTGGAGCTGCTGGAGCGGGTGGTGCCGCGCCGGCGGGGGTGGCCTCGGCACGTGCCGACCGCGCTGATCCTGGTGGCGCTCGCGCTGCTCACCGTGGCGCTGGCCGGCCCCACCGCCGAGGCCAAGGTGCCGCGCAACCGGGCCACCGTGATGATGGTCATCGACGTGTCGCTGTCCATGCAGGCCACCGATGTGGCGCCGACCCGGTTGCAGGCCGCCCAGGTGGCCGCCAAGAGCTTCGCGGACCGGCTCACCCCGGGCATCAACCTCGGGCTGATCTCGTTCGCCGGGACCGCGGCCGTGCTGGTCTCGCCCACCGCGGACCGGGAGCCGGTGAAGCACGCCATCGACGCGCTCAAACTCTCCGAGTCCACCGCCACCGGCGAGGCCATCTTCGCCGCGCTGCAGTCCATCCAGAGCTTCTCCGAGGGGCTCGCCGGGGGAGCCGAGGGCCCGCCGCCGGCCCGGGTGGTGCTGATGAGCGACGGCAAGCAGACGCTGCCCGGGCCGGAGGGGGAGAACGAGCCGAGGGGTTCGTTCACCGCCGCGCACAAGGCCGCCGAGGCGAAGATCCCGATATCCACCATCTCGTTCGGCACCCTGCTCGGCCGGATCGACCTGAGTGGCCGCAGCACCGCGGTGCCGGTGGACGATGCCTCACTGCGGCAGATCGCGCAGATCTCCGGTGGCCAGTTCTTCACCGCGGCCAGCCAGCAGGAGCTGCAGCAGGTCTACGCCACCCTGGGCGAGCAGATCGGCTACGAGACCCGCCGGGTGGACATCAGCCACACCTGGCTGGTCGCGGGCACCCTGCTAGCCATGCTCGGCCTAGGCGCCGCCCTAACCCTAGGCCGCCGCCTCCCCTAACCAACTGCCCGCGAGTCGGGGATTTCGTCCGCGCGAGTCGGGGATTTTGCCTGGGCTGGACGGGCTGGATAGCCTCCCTGGCGTGGGACGCAGCGTGTTGGTCACCGGAGGCAATCGAGGTATCGGTCTAGCGATCGCGCGAGCGTTCGCCGAGCAGGGGGATCAGGTCGCGGTGACCCACCGTGGCTCCGGTGCCCCGGACGGGCTATTCGGCGCGCAGTGCGACGTCACCGACGCGGACAGTGTGGACGCCGCGTTCACCGAGATCGAGAAGGAGCTCGGCCCGGTCGAGGTGCTCATCTCCAACGCGGGCATCACCGACGACACGCTGCTCATGCGGATGGGCGAGGAGCAGTTCACCAGGGTGCTGGACGCCAACCTGTCCGGCGCCTACCGGGTCGCCAAGCGGGCCGCCCGGGGCATGTTGCGGGCCCGCGCCGGCCGGATGATCTTCATTTCCTCGGTGGTCGGGCTGAGCGGCGGGGCGGGACAGGTCAACTACGCCGCGTCCAAGGCCGGGCTGGTCGGGCTGGCCCGGTCGATCGCCCGCGAGCTGGGCAGCCGCTCGATCACCGCGAACGTGATCGCCCCCGGCTTCGTGGAGACGGACATGACCGCCGAGCTGGGCGAGAAGCGCCAAGGGGAGATCCTCGGCCAGATTCCGCTGGGCCGGATCGCCAAGCCGGAGGAGATCGCCGCCGCGGCGATCTGGCTGGCCTCGCCCGCCGCCGGGTACATCACCGGCGCGGTGATCCCGGTGGACGGCGGCCTCGGCATGGGGCACTGACGGCCTCGGTATGGGGCACAGACCAATGGCAACAGGAGAGGGACACACGTGACGGGGCTACTCGAGGGCAAACGCATCCTGGTGACCGGCGTGATCACTGACGCGTCGTTGGCGTTCCACGTCGCCAAGGTGGCCCAGGAGCAGGGCGCCACCGTGGTGCTCACCGGGTTCGGCCGGCTGCGGCTGGTAGAGCGGATCGCCCAGCGGCTGCCTCAGCCGGCGCCGGTGCTGGAGCTGGACGTGACCGACCAGAGCCAGCTGGACAGCCTGGCCGACCGGGTCGCCGAGCACGTGGACGGGCTGGACGGGGTGCTGCACTCGATCGGCAATGCCCCGGCGTCCTGCCTCGGCGAGGGGGCGTTCCTGAAAGCTCCCTGGGAAGACGTGGCCAGCGCGCTGCAGGTCAGCGCCTATTCTTTCAAATCGCTGAGCACCGCCTGCCTCCCGCTGCTGAGCCGCGGTGGTTCCATCGTGGGTATGGACTTCGACAACCGGCAGGCGTGGCCGGCCTACGACTGGATGGGCGTGGCGAAGTCCGCGCTGGAGTCGATCTGCCGCTACCTGGCGCGCGACCTGGGCCCGCGGGGCATCCGGGTCAACCTGGTGGCCGCCGGCCCGGTCAAGACCATGGCGGCCAAGTCCATTCCGGGCTTCGCCGCGTTCGAGGACGCCTGGGACGGGCGCGCCCCGCTGGGCTGGGACGTGAGCAACCCCGAGCCGGTGGCCCGGACCTGTTGTGCGCTGCTGTCGGACTGGCTGCCGGCGACCACCGGGTCGATGGTCTGGGCGGACGGCGGGTTCCACGCGATCGGAGTCTGATGGCTGATCCGGATCAAGTCGAGTACGACGCGCTGCTGCTGCTGTCCTTCGGTGGCCCGGAGGGGCCGGCGGACGTGCTGCCGTTCCTGGAGGGGGTCACCCGCGGTCGCGGGGTGCCGCGCGAGCGGCTGCTCGAGGTGGCGGCGCACTACGAGCACTTCGGCGGGGTCTCGCCACTGAACGCGCGCAACCGGGAGCTGATCGCCCGGATTCGGGACGCGCTGGCCGCCGCCGGCCTGGAGCTGCCGGTGTACTTCGGCAACCGCAACTGGCACCCGTTCGCCGAGGACACCGTCGCCGAGATGACCCGCGACGGGGTGCGCCGTGCACTGGTGTTCGCCACCAGCGCGTACGGCGGCTACTCGGCGTGCCGGCAGTACCACGAGGACATCGCGCGGGCCAGGGCGTCGGTCGGCGAGGGGGCGCCGGAGCTGGTCAAGCTGCGGCACTTCTTCGACCACCCGGAGTTCGTCGGGTCGGCCGCCGACGCGGTCCGGTCCGCCGCCGCCACGCTGACCGAGGAGCGGCGGGAGCAGGCCCGGCTGGTGTTCACCGCGCACTCGATCCCGACCGCCGCCGACGCGGCGGCCGGGGTGCCGGCGGGGGGTGGCCACCGCTACTCCCGGCAGATCGCCGAGGCGGCCAGGCTGGTCGCCGAGGAGGTCGCCACCGACGACTACGACCTGGTGTGGCAGTCCCGCTCCGGTCCGCCGAGCGTGCCGTGGCTGGAGCCGGACGTGCTCGATCACCTGGACACGCTGCACGCCAAGTCGGTGCCCGCCGTGCTGCTCTGCCCGATCGGGTTCGTCAGCGACCACGTCGAGGTGGTCTGGGACCTGGACAACGAGGCCAGCGAGCGCGCCGCCGGGTACGGCATGGAGTTTGCCAGGGCGGCCACCGCGGGGGCGGATCCACGGTTCGCCCGGATGGTGGTCGAGCTGTTCCGCGAGCACACCGAGGGCGCCGCGGCGCGCGCGCTCGGCACCGTGGGGTCCGCCGGCTGTGGGGTCAACGGCCAGCCGTGCGCGGTGGACTGCTGCCTGCCGGCTCGCCCGCCAACCCGCTAGCCGCGCTCCGCGATCAGGTGCGGTCGGCGCTGCCGGCGAGCACCCGGACGGCGTCGGCCACGGCGGCGCGCCGAGCCACCCGAATCGCGGTCGCCAGCGGGCGCAGCGCGTCGGTGCGGGCCTGCGCGGCGGACGCGGTCAGCGCGGCGCCGGGGTCGTCCACCAGGGCCGCCGCGAGGATCGCCTCCACCTCGTCGGCGTGCTGCAGCACCCGCAGGCTGTGCCCGGGCATGCCGTCCGGCCACAGTGACCGGGGCCGGGCGCGCAGTGTCTCGGCGATCTCCTGGCGCACCCCGGGCCGGTGCCGGGCCACGCCGAGCGCGGTCAGCGTGGACGCCGACTGCCGCACCTGCTCGCGCAGCCCGAACTCCGCCTCGCTGAGTGCCACGTGGTCCTCCGGCATGACCGGTTCGAGCACCGAATGCACGGTCCAGCGCAGCAGTCCGCCACCCAGTGGGGTAGGCACCAGCCCGTAGCCGATGTCGGCGAACAACAGTCCCTGGCCGGACTCGATCACCGCGCGGCTGAACTGCCCGGGCCCGGGCAGCCCACGCAGGTCTCCGGGAGCGGTGAGCACGAGCCGAGCCGGACCCGGGATCACCGGGCCGCGCACCTTGCGCAGCGCGGCCAGCAGGAACGTGATGGAGGTGGGCCGGTCGGTCGGCCCGGGCAGTCCGATGCCACGGCCGGTGGCGTCGTCGGCGGCCAGCACGTCGTGTGCCTCGCCCCACGGCTCGAGCGCATCGAGCACGTCGTCGGGCGCGGCGCCGCCTACCAACCAGGCGGACACCCACACAGTCATCGTCGCGGAAACGCAGGACACCCGAGTCAGGCTAGAGGGCAATGCTCGGCGTGGCACTCCCGCCGTGCGGGTGAGGCGTGGATAACGTTGCGCAGTCATGGATGGGTTCTCGCGCACCGATCGAGTGCATAGTCAGCGCTATCGTGACCCGCTTGCCGACGGGGCCCGGCGGAAGCGCGAAATTCCGACCGTTGTCGGCGAATCTGGCCTGGTCGTGGAGGACCCGGCGAGCGGATTCTGCGGCGCGGTGATCACCATCGGGAAGGACGGCGCGGTCCTCGAGGACGCCAAGGGCCGGCGCCGGGTGTTCCCGCTGCGCCCCGCCGGGTTCCTGATAGACGGTCAGCCGGTGACCCTGGTCCGGCCGCCCGTCGCGCCGCCCACACCGGTCCGCAGCGCGTCCGGGTCGGTGCGCGTCGAAGGACTGCGGGCCCGGACCGCGCGCGGCGGGCGCATCTGGGTGGAGGGCATCCACGACGCGGCTCTGGTGGAACGGGTCTGGGGGCACGACCTACGGGTGGAGGGCGTGGTCGTGGAGCCGCTGCACGGCATCGACGACCTGGCCGGCGCGGTTGCCGAGTTCGGGCCGACCGAGACGAGCCGGCTCGGCGTGCTGGTCGATCACCTGGTCGCCGGTACCAAGGAGACCCGGTTAGCGGCCGGCATCAAGAACGCAGCCGGCCGGCACGTGCTGGTCACCGGCCATCCCTACGTGGACGTCTGGCAGGCGGTGCGACCCGCCACGGTGGGCATCCGCCGCTGGCCCGAGGTGCCCAGGGGGACCGACTGGAAGACCGGCGTGTGCACCGCGCTGGGCTGGGGCGAACCGGCCGACGGCGCCCGCCGGGTGCTCGGCGCGGTACGGGATTTCCGGGACCTGGAGACGCCGCTGATAACAGCCGTGGAGCAGCTTATTGATTTCGTCACCGGGGCGCCCTGAGCTCTGGCACTATCGTGCTATGACCGAGGCGGTCGTGTGGCTCATCGCGGGCCTGGTGTTGATCGGCGTCGAGGTGCTGACCGGCACCTTTGTGCTGGTGATGCTGGGTGGTGGGGCACTGGCCGCGGCGGCCGCCGCCGGCTTCGTACACACCCCTCTCACGATCAACGTGTTGATCTTCGCGGTGGTCTCGGTGGCGTTGCTGGCCGGGGCTCGCCCGGCGCTGCGCCGCCGGATGCACGTCGAGCTGGACTCCGGGCACAACCCGGTCGGGGTGAGCGGGTTGGTGGTCCAGCGGGTGGACCGGGACCACGGCCAGATCAAGATTGACGGCGAGCTCTGGTCGGCGCGCTCGATGGAGATCGGTCGGGTGTTCGAACCCGGCGAGCGGGTCACCGTGATGCAGCTGTCCGGGGTCACCGCCGTGGTGGCGTCGGAGCTGTGACGGTCAGCTGAAAGGGCGGGAAGGGCGATGCTCGAGCTGAATACCATCGTGCTGCTGGTGGTCGGGCTGGTCGTGCTGCTGGTGATCGTGATCGTGGTCAAGTCGGTGCAGATCGTGCCGCAGGCCTCGGTGGCGATCGTGGAGCGGCTGGGCCGGTACAAGGCCACCAAGGAGGCCGGGCTGGCGTTCCTGGTGCCGTTCGTGGACAAGGTCCGCCAACGGGTGGACATGCGCGAGCAGGTGGTCACCTTCCCGCCGCAGTCGGTGATCACCCAGGACAACCTCACGGTGCACGTGGACACGGTCGTCTACTACAAGGTGATCGACCCGAAGAACGCGCTCTACGGGGTGGCCAACTTCATCGACGGCGTGCAGAACGTCACCACCACCACGCTGCGAAACGTGGTCGGCGGGCTCAGCCTGGAGCAGACGCTCACCTCCCGGGAGCAGATCAACACCGCACTGCGCGGCGAGCTGGACGAGGCCACCGGCCGCTGGGGCATCCGGATCAACCGGGTGGAGATCAAGTCGATCGACCCGCCGCTGTCCATCCAGGACTCGATGGAGCGGCAGATGAAGGCGGACCGGGAAAAGCGCGCGATGATCCTCACCGCCGAGGGGCAGCGGCAGTCGGCGATCAAGGCCGCCGAGGGGCAGAAGCAGGCGCAGATCCTGTCCGCCGAGGGCGCCAAGCAGGCCGCGATCCTGGGCGCCGAGGGCGAGCGTCAGTCCCAGATCCTGCGCGCCATGGGCGACCGGGCGGCCCGCTACCTGCAGGCGCAGGGCCAGGCGAAGGCGATCGAGAAGGTGTTCGCCGCGATCAAGGCCGGCAAGCCCACCCCGGAGCTGCTGGCCTACCAGTACCTGCAGACGCTGCCGCAGATGGCGCAGGGCGGGGCGAACAAGGTGTGGGTGGTGCCCAGCGACTTCGGCAAGGCGCTGGAGGGGTTCACCAGGATGCTCGGCGCACCCGGTGAGGACGGCGTGTTCCGGTACGAGCCGAGTCCGTACGAGCCTCCGGTGCGCACCCGCCCGCAGGACGAGGACGACGACGTGGACGGCTGGCTGGACACCGCGACGGACCCGGAGATCGCCAGGGTGGTCGCCGAGGCGGAGGCGGAGGCGCGCCGTGAGGTGCCGCCGCTGACCGGCCCGCCGGCCCGTGCCGTGCCGCATCCGGGGGCGCCGGTGGGCGGCTATCCGCCGGCCCCGGAGCGCCCGCTCGGACCCGGTGCCGGCAACGGCGGCCCCGGGCTGCCCGGCCCGCGCGGCCAACACGAGCCGCCCCCGCGCTGATGGTCTTCCGCACTGAACTCGTTGGCGCCTCGTTGCGCACACAGCCGACGAAACGGGCCGCCGAGTAGCAGACTGTCCTCCTGGCGCCCGGCAGCGGCCGCGGCGCCACCGCCGGGACGACCGAGAGGATGCCCATGCGCGCGCTCAACGCCGAGACGCTTGCCTCGCTCAGCGACTCCGTGCCGGTGCCGACCTATCCCCGCTCCCCGGAACAGACCGGCATCGTGCACTTCGGCGTCGGTGGGTTCCATCGGGCGCACGAGGCGATGTATCTGGACCAGCTGATGTCCCAGGGCGCCGCGCTGGACTGGGGGATCTGCGGGGTAGGGGTGCTGCCCTCGGACGCCGCGATGCGGGACGCGCTGCAAGCCCAGGACCACCTCTACACGTTGGTGCTCAAGTATCCGGACGGCCGGCTGGAGCCCCGGGTAATCGGCTCGATCATGGACTACCTGTTCGCCCCGGACGATCCGGAGGCGGTGGTCGAGCGACTGGCCGACCCGCGCACCCGGATCGTCTCGCTGACCGTCACCGAGGGCGGCTACCACGTGCACCCGGTGACCGGCGAGTTCGATGACCGGGACCCGCGCATCCAGGCCGACCTGGCCCCCGGCGCCACCCCGACCACCACGTTCGGCCTGATCACCGAGGCGCTGGTGCGCCGCCGCGACCGGGGTGTCGAACCGTTCACGGTGATGAGCTGCGACAACATCCAGGGCAACGGGCACGTGGCCCAGCAGATGCTCACCGCGTTCGCGGCCAAGCGGGACGCCGAGCTGGGCGACTGGATGACCGAGAACGTGCCGTTCCCGAACTCCATGGTGGACCGGATCACTCCGGTCACCGCCGACTCGGACAAGGAGACGCTGGCCGAGCGGTTCGAGATCGAAGACCGGTGGCCGGTGGTGTGTGAGCCGTTCACCCAGTGGGTGCTCGAGGATCACTTCACCCAGGGCCGGCCGCCGCTGGAGCAGGTCGGTGTGCAGGTCGTCGAGGACGTCACGCCCTACGAGCTGATGAAGCTGCGGCTGCTCAACGCCGGCCACCAGGTGATGTGTTACCTGGGCTACCTGGCCGGCTACCGGTACGCCCACGAGGCCGCCGCCGACCCGAACTTCGTCGAGCTGCTGATGGGCTACTGGGAGCGGGAGGGCACGCCGAGCCTGCAGGCGGTGCCCGGGGTGGACCTCAAGGAGTACCGGCAGACGCTGATCGAGCGGTTCGCCAACCCGGCGGTGGCCGACACCCTGGCCCGGCTGTGCTTCGGCAGCTCCGACCGGATCCCCAAGTTCCTGGTGCCGGTGCTGCACCACCAGCTGGCGCACGGCGGCGAGTACCGCCGCTCGGTGCTCACCATCGCGGCCTGGGCGCGCTACGCCGAGGGCGTGGACGAGGACGGCGAGCCGATCGACGTGCAGGACCAGCTGCGCGACACGCTGATGGCCAACGCCGCCAAGCAGGGCGTGGACGGGCTGGACTTCGTGGCCAACCGGGACCTGTTCGGTGATCTGGTGGACGACGAGCGCTTCGTCACCGAATACCGCGCGGCACTGCGGTCACTGCACGAGCGCGGCGCCGCCCGGACCGTCGCTGACCTGGTCGGCCAGTCCGGCTGAGCCGATCAGGGCCTCGGCCGCCACGGTGCGGGCCATCCGGGCCCAGACACCCAGCACGGACACCGCGAGGATGTCGGACAGCGCGATCAGCCGTTCCAACGCGCCCAGCGGGAACACCCGCCACCAGGAGACGTCGGCGACGAAGCCGCGCACGATCGCGTAGATCAGCAGGGAGAGGCAGGCACAGGAGACGATCCCGGCCCACCGGGTCCACGCCGCCGGCCGGCGCCAGCCGGGGTTGCGCCGGGCCGCGCCTCGGGAGGCCAGCAGCACCGCGAGCGGCAGGCTGAGGAACGCGACCAGGCTGGCCATCCGGTGGATCATGCCGCTGGCGCCGGTGTGCTGGCCGTTCTGGAAGTCGTACTTCTCAAAGATCACCAGCACGGTCAGGCTGGCCGACCAGAACGTGATGAACAGCGAGGTGCCGCTGACCGCGCGCACCACCCCGGCGCGGACCAGCCCGGCCAGCACCGCCATCGAGCCGACCGCCAGCGCGAGCACCCCAACATCGAACATCCACCCGTTCGATTCGAGCGCGTACTGCGAGATGGTCCTGGTCATCGGGTCGACCCGGTTGGACGGCGGCAGCACGTGCAGCAGCAGGATCAGCAGCGAGCCCACGGAGAGCAGGCTCAGGCCGGCGGTGGGCAGCGCGGCGGCCGCGCGCTCGACGGCCGACGCTCGACCGGTGGTGACCGGATCACTGATCGTGGGCACGGGTGGGTTGGACACAAGCCGCTCCGGAGCTAGGACGGATCTTTGCTTTTGCGAACGACATCGACGTCCCGGTAGTTCCTGTCTACCCCGCGCCGACGCCGATTCATAGCCAGATCACAGGCACCGCCAGCGATGTGACCGGCGGCCCGAGGTCGCCCGTGCGAGGATCGGCCGGTGAGCACACCGGGTGAGTTGGATGTGGCCCGGGCGCTGGCCCTGCCGTCGGTGGCGCTGGCCCCGGAGACCGAGGAGCTGCGCGCGGAGGTGCGGGAGTTCCTGGCCAAGGAGAGTGCCGAGGGCGGGTTCGTGCCGCACTGCGACGTCTGGCTGTCCGGCTGGGATGAACGGTTCAGCCGGGAGCTGGGCGCTCGGGGCTGGCTGGGCATGACGCTGCCGACCGAGTACCGCGGGCACGGGCGTACCGCGCTGGACCGCTACGTGGTGACCGAGGAGCTGCTCGCCGCCGGCGCCCCGGTGGCCGCGCACTGGGTAGCCGACCGACAGATCGGGCCGTCCCTGCTGCGCTTCGGCACCGAGTGGCAGAAGCAGCGCTATCTGCCCCGGATCGCGGCCGGCGAATGCTACTTCGGCATCGGCATGAGCGAGCCGGACTCGGGCTCCGACCTCGCCTCGGTCCGCACCCGCGCCACCCGGGCGGACGGCGGCTGGAAACTCTCCGGCACCAAGGTGTGGACCTCCGGCGCGCACCATGCGCACGCGTTCTTCGCGCTGGCCCGCAGCGCGCCGGTGGAGGACGGGAACCGGCACGCCGGGCTGAGCCAGTTCATCGTGGAGCTGGACTCGCCGGGCGTGCGGATCAACCCGATCCGGCTGCTCACCGGGGCGCACCACTTCAACGAGGTGGTGCTGGACGAGGTGTTCGTGCCGGACGAGCTGGTGCTCGGCGAGATCGGCGCGGGCTGGCACCAGGTGACCTCCGAGCTGGCCTTCGAGCGCAGTGGGCCGGAGCGGTTCCTGTCCACGTTCCCGCTGCTGGTGGCCCTGGTGGCGGAGCTGTCCTCGGAGGGTGATCGGCTCGGCAGCGAGGGCTTGCGGGATCTGGGCGCGCTGGTGTCCCGGGTGTGGACGCTGCGCCGGCTGTCGCTGGGGATCGCCGCGTCGCTGCAGTCCGGGGCCGCCGCCGACGTGCCCGCCGCGTTGGTCAAGGACCTGGGCACCCGGTACGAGAACGAGGTGATCGAGGCGGCCAGGCTGCTGGTGGACACCCCGCCCGATCCCGGTGCGGAGGGCGGGTTCGCCCGGCTGCTGGCCGAGGCGGTACTGCACGCGCCCGGGTTCACCCTGCGCGGCGGCACCAACGAGATCCTGCGCGGCGTGGTGGCGAGGGGGCTGGGCCTGCGATGACTGGCACAGGTAGCGAGACCGACGAACTGACCGCGATGGCGCGTTCAGTGTTCGCCGACCACCCCGCCGAGATCGCCGACGGGTTGCCCACCCAGCTGTGGTCCACGCTGACCGAATTGGGCCTGACTCAGCTCACCCTGCCGGAGGACGCCGGCGGCAGCGGCGGCACGCTGGCCGACGCGGCCGCGTTGCTGCTGGTGGCCGGCGAGGCGGCGGCGCCGGTGCCGCTCGCGGAGACCGGTCCGCTGGCCGGCTGGCTGTTGCACGCGGCCGGCCTCGCGGTGCCGTCCGGCCCGCTGGCCTGGGCCGCCGCCGGGCAGGACGCGCTCACCGTGCAACCGGACCGGGACGGTGCGCTGAGCGTGGCCGGCTCGTTGAACCGGGTCGGCTGGGCGCGCCATGCCACCCGGGTGGCCGTGCTCGCCGCCGACCAGGACGGCTCGGATGTGGTGCTCGCGGTGGACCCGACTGGGCCCGGGGTGGAGTTGATCGAGGGCGCCAACCTGGCCGGCGAGCCCAGGGATGGCCTGCGACTGGACATCCGGCTGCCGGCCGGCGAGGTGGCCAAGGCGTCCGACGAGGCCAGGGAGCTGCTGGTGCGGCGGGCGGCGCTGACCAGGGCGCTGCTGCTCGCCGGCGCGGCCGCCCGGGCGTTGACCAGGAGCGTGCGCTACGCCGGTGAGCGGGTGCAGTTCGGTCGGCCGATCGCCCGGTTCCAGGCGGTACAGCAACAGCTGGCGCTGGCCGCGGCGGAGGTCGCCGCCGGGCGGGCCGCCGCCGAGGCGGCCGCGCGGATCGCTGCGGCCGCCGACTTCGCCGGGCCGGACGCCGGCTTCGCGATCGCGGTGGCCAAGGCGCGCACCAGCGAGGCGGCCGGTTCGGTGGCCCGGATCGCGCACCAGGTGCACGGCGCGATCGGGTTCACCCTGGAGCACGACCTGCGGTTGTCCACCACCCGGCTGTGGGCCTGGCGGGACGAGGACGGCAGCGAGGCCCACTGGCACACGGTGATCGCCCGGCA
>DASWST010000314.1:0-2758 GCA_036402515.1 Pseudonocardia sp. | reverse complement strand
GCGCACCGCGATACCCGCCGAGGCGCTGAGCCGGCCGTGCCCGCGCACCACCTGGCGCGCACCGCTGAGGAACGTCAGGCTCAGGCCGGCGAGCAGCACGAAGGTGGCCGCCGAGCGGCCGCTCGCGATGACGGTGGCCGCGGTGGGCGAGCCGGTGAGGCCGAAGGTGGGAAAGACGTGCACCGCCATCATCCCGAGCAGCGCCAGCCCCCGCGCCACATCCACGCCCAGCAGCCGGTCCCGGGCCGGCGGGCTGGTGAGCGGTGTGAGCGCGACACCGGCCGCGCTCGGGTGGCGCGCGAGCACCAGGCGGTCGGGGGTGCCGGCGCGAAGGACCGAGATTCGCGACGCGGGTGCCGGCTGCACCGTGCCCGATCGCGGCGCCGGGATCTGGTTGGCCGGGTTGCCCCGCCACCACTCGTGGGCGCTGACCTCCTCGCCCTTCATCAGGAATGCGTCGGCGTCCAGCACGGACCCATCGGCCATGGTGACGCCGTAGTGCACAAACGCCCCGATGCCCAGGGTTACCTCGGCGCCGATCTCAATGCGGTCGGACTTGAAGGTGCCGTCCTCCAGCGAGTGGCACCACAGCGCGCTGCCTGTGTTCAGCGTGCAGTCGTCGCCGATCGTGACGATCGTCTTTTCCGGGATGCTGCAGCCGTCGTCGAAGACGCGGCGACCGATCCGCACCCCCAGCATCCGCCAGATCAGGCCCTTGAACGGAGTGCCATTGAAGGCATCGAAAACGCTGGTCGTGGTGAGCTTCCACAATCGTTCGTGCCGCCAGAACCGCCGCTCGTAGATCGAGTGGTACTGCGGACGCAGCGGCTGGAAGCCGGTGGCCGCCCGTTCCACCAGCACCGACGTAGTGATGACGAAGACCAGCAACATCAGCAGCGCAGCAGGAATCACCGACAGCCCCACCAGGGCGTACAGGTCCACGGCGGCCACCGCGAGCAGCACCCCACCGACCAACAGGACCCAACCGAGAGACAGGGACAGCGCGATGGTCACCGTGTTGTGCCGCAGCTTCCCGGCCAGCCGCCGGCGCAGCTCGTCACCGGTCTTCAGCGCGTCGAACCGGCTGTCGCGCTGCACCGAGCGCGGGATCTCGATCGGCGGGGAGCCCAGGAGGCCGACGTTCTCCCGCACCGGGCCATCGATCGGCACCATCACCTTCGTCGCTAGCAGGACGTTGTCGCCGGCGGCGCTGCGGGTCGGGTAGGTGATGTGGTTGCCGAGGAAGTTGTGTGCCCCGATGGTCACTCGCGACAACCGGAACGACGTGCTGGAGAGGTCGGCGTTCGCTACCGTCAGCCCGTCCGAGATCATCGTCCCGGAACCGATCGTGGTGAGGTACGGCGTGTCGTGCTTCATGATCAGGCCGAAGTTGGACCCTGTCTGCACCACCCGGGACAGCTGGTAGCCGAGCGCACGCAGGTAATGCACGACGTAGGAGCTGTCGCCGGTGAGGTTGGTGAACCCGGTGTTGGTCAGCACTGTGATGATTCCGGCCATCCAGTAGCGCAACCCGTAAAGCGGGTAGACCCGGTCCGGTTTCAGGAACAGGTTGAACAGCCTCGGGACGATCATGATCGCCAGAAGCCCGAGGAGCAGGCCTCCGAACATCACCGCGGTGGCGATCACCACGACCGCGACCGCGTAGAAGCTCCATCGGGTCAGCGTCTGGTATCCGGGGGCGAGCAGCTCCGCGAGCAGCGGAACTCTGGTGAACAGGAGCACCAGCGCGGTCAGCACCAGCGGCACGCCGACGACCAGCGGCGGGACCAACTGGGCGACGCTGTAGGCGATCTTGCGCGCGGCGCCGCACCGGGTTGGGGGGCAGGTCCGGTAGTCGGAATGAGTGGGTTCGGCCGACGAGCCGTGCCAGCGCTGCCCGGCCGGGACGCGCTGCCCGGCCGTCAGGGCGGAGGCGTGCCCGAGCTGCGCGCCGTCGCCCATCGAGGTCTCGATGTCGAGCACGGTCGCATCACTGACCAGTACGCCGTTGCCGAGGGTGACCGCCCCCGTCTGGACCCGGCCGGCGTGCGCCCGATAACAGGTGAACGACGAGTCCCTCCGGATCACCGCGTAGTCGCCGATGGTGAGCAGGTCGGTGCATACCGGGACCCGTCGGGAGAAGACCGCCGCGCCCCGGCCGACTTTCGCTCCCAGCGCCCGCAGGTACCACAGGTACAGCGGTGAGCCGGCGAACAACACCAGCGGGCTGGTTCGGATCAGCGTCTTGACCAGCCAAAAACGCAGGTACCCCAGGCTCCACACCTGGATCTGTTCGCGCTTCCAACGCCCGATGAGTAGCCACTTCGCCAGGATCGGGAACACGCAGGCGAGCAGGAATACGCCGGCGCCGAAGGCCAGGGCTCGCTGGTAGATGTCGATCACGGTAGCGCCGCCGGAGAGCCACCGGAGCCCGGCGACCAGGATCGATGCGGCAAGGAAGGTGAGCCCGAGCGAGATCAGCACCTGCAGAAACCCGCACAGCACATATCCCGCGGTGCCGGCCCTCGGCGCGGGTTGGCCCTCGAATGGCTGCCGGCGTGGCGCCGGTACGACAGCCGGCCCGGCGGCTTGGCCGGTGTTGCCGGCCTCGCCGAGGGCGGCGGCCAGTTGGCGGACGGTCGGGTTGAGGTAGATCTCCCGCATGGAGAGCTTCGGCAGGCTGGCTTCTTTGCGCAGCCGCGCGGAGAACTGGGCCATGAGCAGGGAGTTGGCGCCGAGTTCGTCGAAGAACTGGCTG
>DASWST010000313.1:0-8420 GCA_036402515.1 Pseudonocardia sp. | reverse complement strand
AGCTCACCGTAACGTGAGCTGCCGCTTCTCCGTCCGGAGCAATCCGTCCCGCTCGGACTCGGAGAGACCTCCCCAGATTCCGTACGGCTCGTGGACCGCCAGCGCGTGCCGGCGACACTGGTCGAGCACACCACATCGGCCACAGACCGCCTTGGCCCTGGCCTCGCGGTTCGCCCGGGCTGGCCCGCGCTCTCCTTCCGGGTGGAAGAAGAATGCGCTGTCCATACCCCGGCACGCGCCCTGTAGCTGCCAGTCCCACAGATCCGCGTTCGGACCAGGCAACCTGCGCGTATCAGCCATGTTTCCTACTCCCGACGGCTCTCCCGAAGCTCGAGCCTGGCGTGCAGGTTCGGGCACCCGACTGGTCAAACATTTGACCGTCACATTAGGAGCGGGTTTCGCTACTTGACAAGCATTCTGGAGGGGGCGGAAGTCACAATGACCTCGCATCGGGTGAACCGGTGACCAGCGGAGTTGACAGCGCAGGTGAGCGACCGTTAACGGAGCCGGCGGGCCGCGTCCCGCCGGTGCGCATCGCGTTCGGTGATCGACCGGATGCTCCGCTCCAGGTCCGCGCCGGGGATCCGCCCGAGTGGCACTGGCTCACCGCCGTGGCGCTGGGCGCCCGCGGCCGGTACGCGGCGGCGGCCACCCTGCTGGACGGCCTGCTGTCCGGGGTCCTGGACGGGCCTGGCCGGGGGCGTGACCCTGGCCCTGAATGTGGCGCGGCCCACCGGGTGGTGCCGCTAGCGCTGCGGGCACACGCGGCGGTCACCAGGGCGGCGCACCTGCGCCAGGTCGGCGGCCACCTGGCCGCGCGCCGCTTCGATGGCCTGGGGCTGGCCATCGCCACGGTGCCGCCCAGCCGCCCGAAGACCCACTCAGAGGCCCGCCGCCCGGACGCCGCCGACCCCGGCCAGTCCAACCTCAGCCGGCCGGACCCCGGCCAGCCCCCGGCCGGGTTGGACCGGGCAGCGGCCCGGGTGGACGCGATGCTCGGGCTGGCCGCTGACGCGATCGGGCTGGCCGACCCGGCATTGGCCGACCGGTTGTTGCGGGCGGCCGAGCCGTTGGCGTTGGAGCACCCGTCGTGGCGGCCCGGGGTGCGCTGGCACTGGGTGCGAGCTGAGCTGGCGCTGAGCCGGGACCGCCCGGCGGAGGCGGTGGGCTGGGCGCGCCGGGCGATGGTGGCCGCGAGCGAGGCCGGTGCCGCCCGGCACGTGCTCAAGTCCGAGCTGGTGCTCACGGTGGCCGAGGCGGGCACCCAGACGCCCACCGCGCAATTGGTGGCCACGTTCGCCGGATTGTCCGAACGGGCGCGTCGCTCCGGGTTATGGACGCTCGAATGGCCGATCCTGCTCCAGCTGGCCAACCTGGTAGGTCCGGTTGATCCCCTCGGCGCGCACACTTACCGTCGCGAAGCCGCCCAGATAGTGGGAACGATCCGCCGACACAGCGATCCGATCGCACGGTACGTACTGGACCGTTCACCCTGGGTGCCGCCGCCAGAAGAGACAGAATTGCTCCATTTGGATCCCTATCACCCGGCTGAGACGCGCCGCTCAGCGCATTCTTCCCGAATGGAGTGCAAAAATAAGCCCTGATCGTGTCAAGGTAGATTCCCTGCCAGCCGATACGGGGGATGAGATGTCACCCGGCTGCAGGAAGCAGCTGTAGGAAGGAGTCCCTGTGACGACGGTACTGATCTGCGACGATCGTCGTAGCGTTCGTGAGGGGCTCACTCGCGTGATGTCCGCGGTGCCGGGGGTGCACCGGATCGACTGTGTGGCGCATGGCGACGAACTTCTGGCCCGGTACTCCCGGCAGCCAGTGGACGTCGTTCTGGTGGGGACCCAACGAGCGGTACCCACCGGCGTCGAAGCAACACGTCGACTGGTGGCGGCGCATCCTCAAGCCAACGTCATTGTGTTCGGGGCACCGGACGACGCTGGCAGTATCGCCGCGGCTATTGCCGGGGGAGCCCGAGGTTACCTGCGCTGGGACGCATCGCGTCCCGAGCTGGTGGCTGCATTGGCCCACACATTGGCCAGCACCGCGGTACCGACGCCACGGGCGCCAACCGACCCGGGGGTGCAGCTCACCGAGCGCGAGCTGCAAGTGCTGAGGGGGATGAGCCAGGGCAAGAGCAACGGCCAGATCGGCCGGGAGCTCTACCTGTCCGAGGACACAGTCAAGACGCACGCCCGCCGGCTGTTCCGCAAGCTTGGCGTGAGGGACCGTGCCCAGGCAGTGGCGCACGGCTTCCGCCGCGGCTTGGTTTCCTGATCGTTCCCACCGCTGATTCCTAGAGACCACCCGAGACCGGTAGAGGTTGCCGTCGCAACCTCTACCGGTCTCGTGCGTCTTCTCTTTGGAAATACTTGGCGGTCGGGACCTACCGACCCGCTACGGTTGAGGCTCTCGGGGGCTTTGGGATTGCCCTGCTTCGCGACCCAGTACCCTCCCCGGGCACTGGAGGGGCCGTGTCGGTAACACCTAGACGACTGTCGACGATGAGTGATTTGAGGGACGACGAGTTCAACGCGTACCTGGCCGCCGCGATTCAGGGCGACCGGGTCGCGGTGGACTACATCCTGAGAACCATCCGTCCGTTGGTGGTCCGTTACTGCCGTGCCCGCCTCGGGCGCACTGAACGGACGTTCGCGTCAGCGGATGACGTTGCGCAGGAGGTGTGCATGGCGGTACTCACGGCGCTTTCGAGCTACCGCGACCAGGGCCGACCCTTCCTCGCCTTCGTTTACGGTATCGCCGCCCACAAGGTAATTGACGCTCACCGCGCGGCCGGACGTAACAAGTCCGAGCCAGTTTCCGATGTACCTGATAGCCCAGAAGTTTCTGACGGGCCCGAACAGCGCGCGATGCAGTTCGAGTCAGCCAGCGAGATGGGCCGACTGCTCGAGGTACTTCCTGAGAAACAGCGGGAGATATTGATTTTGCGGGTGGTGAACGGGCTGTCCGCCGAGGAGACAGCGGAAGCCGTGGGTTCGACGCCGGGTGCCGTTCGGGTGGCCCAGCATCGGGCCCTCGCACGCCTGCGCAAAGCAATGTCCGAGGGTCGGTAGCGGAGGAGGTGGTCTGAAGTGCGTAATCCTTGGCAGGGCGAAGAGTCCTCGAAGCGTGGGCGCCGTCGGGCGACCCGCTCCGGACCGGCCATCTCTGGCTCGCCCTTCAACTTTTCGGCTGACGACGACGAGCAGGTCGACCCGGTTGACCTGCTGGCCATTCGGGCTGATGACGAGTTACTCGACGCGCTGGCCTCCGGACGCTCGGTGGGGCCGGCGTACACCCATGGATTTGATTCCCAGCTCGATGCCGGGTACGCCGACGACCAGCAGGTTCTGGCGATGCTGGCCGGGTGGCGGGCGGACGTGGAGTCCGAGCGGTTCCCCGAGCTGCTCACGGTGGACGAGGCTTCCCAGGCCATCGTCGCCGGTCAGCGCGCCGCTGCCCGCCCCAGACGGCGACTGATGCCGGTCGCCGCAGCCGCGGCGGTAGCCGTGATGGCGCTGTCCGGGGTCGCGGTGGCAGCCGGAAACGCGCAACCCGGGGACCCGCTCTGGGGTGTGTCGACGGTCATCGACGGCAACCGGGCGAAGTCCGTCGAGGCCGCGTACAAGGTGGACCTGGCGCTGGCCGCCGCCCAGCAGGCCCTCGCCCAGGGCCGGGTCGCCGAGGCCCAGGCCAAACTGGCCAGCGTGGCGCCGGAGCTGAACCAGGTTCAGGACGAGAAGCGCAAGGACGAGCTGGCGCGCAAGAGCGACAACCTGCAACAGGTCGCCCAGCAGACCCCCGAGGGTCAGCAGGTGGACACCGACCAGAGCGGTACCCGCCGTGACCCGAGCCGGGAACCTGGCGGTTCGCCCAACCAGCAGAACGACCCGCGCCGGCAGGACCCGCGTAGCGCCTCCACCTCCGAGAGCGCTCCGCCGTCCTCATCCAACGATCCCCGCTCGGCCCGGCCGGAGCAGGGACAGAACCCGAACCCCGAGCGGCAGCAGGGTCAGGAGAGCGGCCAGCCGGCGCCGGATAGCAGCCAGTCCAGCCAGCAGAGCGGTCAGCCCGGCCAGGCCAATCAGCCTGGCGGCCAGCAGCCCGGTCAGCAGGGGCAGCAGGGCGGCCAACAGGGGCAGCAGGGCGGCCACCAACAGGGGCAGCAACCCGGCCAGCAGGGCCCTGGTCACTCTGGCCCCGGCCAGCCCGGTCAGGACAGCGGCGCCAAGCCGGACAACGGCAGCAAGACACCACCGCCGGACAACAGTGGCAAGCCGGACAATAAGCCACCGCCGCCGAAGAACAATGGCAAGCCGGACAACAACCCGCCGCGGGACAAGCCGGGCTCGGGTGCCAACACCTCCGGCCCGGGGAACTCCGGTTCGGGCGGCTCAGGTTCGGGGCATCCGAGTAACTCTGGCTCCGGCAACGGCAGCAACCCGAACCCGAACCACAACTCGGGCTCCGCTAACAAGCCATCCGGCGGTCACGACAACGGCAGCGGCGGCGGCCAGAGCGGTGGCGGCCGGGGCAAGACCGAGGGGCAGCCTGACTCCGGCGGTTCCTCGGTGCGTCCGTCGGGTAACGCCCTGCCAAGTGGCTCGGTGCCCCGGAAGCTCCCGGATCGGCCCACCCCGCCGCGCGGCCAGCCTCAGGTCCAGCCGCCGACGTCCTGACGTCAGTCTCGTCCTGACTTCGCTGCCAGCGAGGGGTCTCGGCGCGCGGGTCAGCCCGTGCTGAATACCGCGTCGGCGAAACCGCGGCAGTACTCCCAGGTCACGTAGTGGGTGGGATCCGGGTCGAAGGCGGGCTCGTGGCGGCGCATGTGGCCCTCGTCGAGCAACTGCTGCAGGCTCGCCCGTAGCAGGTTCCACTCGTGGAAGTGCTGTTCGCCGCAGTCGGCGCAATCCACCACCAGGCCGCGCACACCGCGGCTCTCCAGGAGTGCCTGGTATACCGCCAGGTCGCTGAGATCCTCCACGATCTCGTCCCGTTCCTCGGCGGTCAACGGGTCTAGGTCGTCCTCGGCGGGCAAACTGTCCAGCGCCCGTGCCGGGTCGTGCGGGTCACCCGCGAACGGGTCCGGGGGAAGGGCATCCTGCGGCACGAGGCATACCGTACTAGGCTTCTTCCGCCGGTGCGGCGCGAGCATGTGATATGGCCGGCTGGCTGCTGAGATCGCTGGCCCCAGGGCGTCTCGGCGGCCGTGTTGGCATCCAGGTGCCCGAGCCGCTCGATCAGTGGCACTCCGCGCCGATGGTGCGCGGCGCGACCCGGGGCCCGGATAGGATTGGGGGGTCCCGTCGATCCGCTGCGTTGGTGCCTCGGCCGGCGAACCGCCGGTCGGTAGCGTCGACGTATTGGCCGGCGACCGCCGGCCGGTCGAGTTCCCGCTTCCCGAGACCGCCGCCGAAGGGTTGACCACCGCGATGACCACCGAGCTGACCGCCGGACTGCCGCCGAAGTTCGCCCGGCTCGGGCTGACCTTCGACGACGTGCTGCTGCTCCCCGCCGAGTCCGATGTGCTGCCCAGTGCGGCCGACACGTCCACCCAGCTGAGCCGCAACGTGCGGCTGCGGGTGCCGCTGGTGTCCTCGGCGATGGACACGGTGACCGAGGCGCGGATGGCCATCTCCATGGCCCGCCAGGGCGGGATGGGGGTGCTGCACCGCAACCAGTCCGCGCAGGAGCAGGCCGCGCAGGTGGAGGTGGTCAAGCGGTCCGAGGCCGGCATGGTGACCGACCCGGTGACCTGCGCGCCGGACGCCACCCTGCGCGAGGTGGACGAGCTGTGCGCCCGCTACCGGATCTCCGGCGTGCCGGTGACCCACCCGGACGGCACCCTGCTGGGCATCATCACCAACCGGGACATGCGCTTCGAGCTGGACCACAGCCGCCGGGTCAGCGAGGTGATGACCCGCCAGCCGTTGGTGACCGCGCAGGTGGGGGTGACCGCCGAGGCCGCGCTGGGGTTACTTCGCCGGCACAAGATCGAGAAGTTGCCGATCGTGGACGGGGCGGGGCTGCTCCGCGGCCTGATTACCGTCAAGGACTTCGTCAAGACCGAGCAGTACCCGCTGGCCACCAAGGACCCGGACGGTCGACTGCTGGTCGGCGCGGCCGTCGGGGTGGGTGACGACGCGGTCGAGCGGGCCATGCTGCTGGTCGAGGCCGGCGTGGATGTGATCATGGTGGACACCGCGCACGGGCACTCCCGCCGGGTGCTGGAAATGGTCTCCCGGCTGGCCAAGGAGACCGGCGACGGGGTCGACGTGGTCGGCGGGAACGTGGCCACCCGAGAGGGCGCGCTGGCGCTGGTGGACGCGGGGGCGGACGGGGTCAAGGTCGGCGTCGGCCCTGGCTCGATCTGCACCACCCGGGTGGTGGCCGGGGTGGGCGCGCCGCAGATCACCGCGATCTACGAGGCGGCCCAGGTGTGCGCCCCGGCCGGCGTGCCGGTGATCGGCGACGGCGGCATCCAGTACTCCGGGGACATCGCCAAGGCGATCGCCGCCGGCGCCAGCACGGTCATGCTGGGCAGCCTGTTGGCCGGCACCTCGGAAGCCCCGGGGGAGCTGATCCTGGTCGGCGGCAAGCAGTTCAAGACCTACCGGGGGATGGGCTCGCTGGGCGCCATGCGGACCCGCTCCGGAACTGGCTCGGACGGCGGCGGCAAGTCCTTCTCCAGGGACCGCTACGCGCAGGACGACGTGCTCAGCGAGGACAAGCTGGTGCCGGAGGGCATCGAGGGCCGGGTGCCGTTCCGCGGCCCGCTCACCCAGGTGATGCACCAGCTGCTGGGCGGCCTGCGCTCAGGGATGGGCTACACCGGCGCGGCCACCATCGTTGATCTCCAGCAGGCGCAGCTGGTCCGGATCACCGCGGCCGGGCTCAAGGAGAGCCACCCGCACGACATCACCATGACCGTCGAGGCACCCAACTACGTCACGCGCTGAACCGTCCCCGGCGGGGCTGACATACGCTCTCTCGCGTGCGTGACCTTGTCGAGATCGGGATGGGCCGCAGCGCCCGTCGCGCTTACGACCTACAGCAGATCGAGATCGTGCCCTCCCGGCGCACCCGCACCTCCCAGGAGGTGTCCACCGCCTGGCAGCTGGACGCCTACCGGTTCGACATCCCGTTGGTGACCCACCCCACCGACGCGATCGTCTCCCCGGCCAGCGCGGTGCGGATCGGCCAGCTGGGCGGGCTTGGCGTGCTCAACGCCGAGGGCCTCTGGGCGCGGCACCCGGACCCGGCGGCGGCGCTGGAGCGCCTGGTGGACGCGGCCGAGGACGAGGATCCGTCCAAGGTTGTGCGGTTGCTGCAGGAGCTGCACACCGCGCCCATTCAGCCGGAGCTGCTCGCCGAGGCGTTGCGCCAGGTGCGCGACGCCGGGGTGACGGTGGCCGCGCGGGTCAGCCCGCAGCGGGCCAGGGAGCTCACCCCGCACCTGCTGGCGGCCGGTGTCGAGATCCTCTTCGTGCAGGGCACCATCATCTCCGCCGAGCATGTGTCCACCGGCGCCGGCGAGCCGCTCAACCTCAAGCAGTTCATCTCCGATTTGGACGTGCCGGTGGTTACCGGTGGCGTTGGCGACTACCGCACCGCGATGCACCTGATGCGGACCGGGGCGGCCGGTGTGCTGGTCGGGTATGGCGAATCGCTGGCCACCACCACCGACACCGTGCTGGGTATCGGTGTGCCGATGGCTACCGCGATCGTGGACGCCGCCGCCGCGCGCCGGGACTACCTGGACGAGACCGGCGGCCGCTACGTGCACGTGATCGCGGACGGCGGAATCTTCGGCTCCGGGGACATCGCCAAGGCCATCGCCTGCGGGGCGGACGCGGTGATGCTCGGTGAGCAGCTCGCCGAGGCGGAGGACGCGCCTGGGGCGGGGCTGTACTGGACGCCGGCCGCCGCGCACCCGTCGCTGCCGCGCAGTGACATCACCGGGGTCGCGGCCAGCGCGCGCAAGCTGGAGACGGTGTTGTTCGGGCCGTCGGACAGCCCGGACGGCACGGTGAACCTGTTCGGCGCGCTGCGCCGGGCGCTGGCCAAGACCGGCTACTCCGACCTCAAAGAGTTCCAGCGAGTGGGCCTCACCATCCGCCGCTGATCACCCCAGTGGGCCGATGGTTGGGCCGTTCACTTGGGCTGGTCGCGATAGTTGGTCCGGGTGCGCCAGGTCCGATGCTGGTCGGCGCGGGCCCGACCGTTCTCCGCCCGCCAACAGCCGAGGTAGAAGCCGATGATCACACCGATTAGCAGGACAAGCCAAACCGCTTCCATCACAGCTTCCTTCGTCGCGTGAGACATGCGTCACAGAGAGTCACACGCGGCCGCGCCACACGCATCGGCACTATTGCTGATACGAGTTCTGCGCGCTGAGTCGTGAGTGGCGA
>DASWST010000312.1:0-27723 GCA_036402515.1 Pseudonocardia sp. | reverse complement strand
CCCGCGACGTGCGCCTCCAGGGCGGTGAACCCGTAGACCTCCTCGGTACTGGGGAGCACGAGGGTGTGGTTGCGGGCCAGTAGCCGCAGGACCGCTGGCTCCTCGAGGAACCCGAGGAACCGGACCCGGTCGGTGACTGCGCACTCGACAGCGATCTGCCGGAGGTAGTCCTGATCGACCCCATCCCCGGCGATCTCGAGCGTCGGATTCCCGCCGATGGTGGCGAAGGCGCGGATCAGCGAGTGAACGTTCTTGCGCTCGATGAGCTGGCCGACGTACGCGAAGCGGTGCGGACCCCGATCCGAGCCGGGCTCGCGGAGCTTCCGCACCCCCTCGCCGTACAGGTCGACGTCCACGCTGTTCACGGACTCGACGACGCGCTGGGCGGGGGTCCCGTTCAGGATCGCGGCCTCGGCGGCGGCGGGGCCGGGGACGATGACCGCGCCCGCGTTGCGGAACACCCACGTCCGCAGCCGGTCGGCGGGACCGCCGCCGACGGATCGACTGTCCACCGTGCTTTCGGCGTAGAGCAGGTACGGGATACCGCGCCGGCGGCAGTGCATCATGGCCGCCAGGTGGGCCGGCTGCCACCACACCTGGGTGACCAGCGCGTCGGCGCCGCGCACAACGCTGGAGGCCACGCCAGGTCGCAGGATGCCGACCTCGTTATCGAGGCGGCGGGCCAGCTTCGCGGGCACCGGCAGCCGCCATGCTGGCACCACCGAGGACCGGTAGCCGGGGTCGGCCCGCCATTTCCAGTGCCGGACCTTCTCCTCGCTGAAGAAGAACGACGCCTCGAAGTCGACGAGCCTGGCGAGCTCGCGGAACATCGGCTCCCGGTAGGGGGCCTGGACGTTGTTGAGCCAAGAGATCTTCACGCTTCTCCAACCGGCCGGGGAAGACTGGGGCGTCGCGGCTCCGGCGCCCTCAGCGCCTCAACCGTCGGTGTACGGGTGGACGCGGGTTGCTGCCTGACCACGGCGAACGGCGCGACAGTGCCGGCGACGACCGCGCCCGCCGCGACAATGGCGTGGTGACCCACGGTCGTGCCCGGCAATACGACGGAGCGGGCACAGACCCAGGCCCCGGGCTCCAGGTGGATCGCCGCGTTGGCGTGCTCGAACGCGACGTCGTTCCGGTCGTGCGAGCCGGTGCAGAGGAACGCCTCCTGGCTCACACACACGTCCCGTCCGATCACCACATCGGCCAGGTTGAGGATCCACGCGCCGTGCCCGATCCACGCGGGGCCGTCGATCGTTAGCCGCCACGGCCAGTGGATTCGCACGTCCTGCCGGATCACCACGTCGTTGTCCACCCGCGCGCCGAAGGCCCGCAGCAGGGCTGGCCGGTACCGGCGGGGGAACCACCACTTCTGGAAGAGCAAGTGGCTTGTCGCGTGCCAGAGGGCCTGCCAGAGGAACGGGCGGCCCTTGTCGTAGTTGCGGCCGGAGTGCTGGCCGAGATCGAGCCTGGGGTGCGTCATGATCTGGCTACCTCTTCCTTCACCGGGACTCCGCCGTCTTCACCGGGGCTCCGCCGTCACGGGGGTAGGCACGGCCGCCGGGCGCGCCAATCGCCGCCGGATCAGCCGGCGCAAGGGCGCCTCGTACCAGGTGAACACGACCACGCTGATCAGGACGGTCGCCGCCATCACTGCCCATCCGGCCGGGCCGGGCGGCACCCCGACGATCTCGTAGACCCGGACCAGCGGGAGGTGCAGGAGGTAGAGCGAGTAGCTGGCCTCACCGAGCAGCAGCATGACCGGGAGCGCCAGCCAGGAGCGTGCCTTGCCCCGGGCCGCGAGGAGGACCACAAGAAGCGCGAAGAGCGGTGTCATCGGCCAGTAGGCCGGGCTGATCGGCGCGCACAATGCCATGGTCAGCAGGGCGCCCACCGTCCCGGCGAGGGCGATTCCCCGAATCCGGCGATCGATAGGGTTGCCCGACCAGAGCCGCCACGCCGCGATACCGAGGACGAACTCGGCGAGGTGGGTCAGTGGGAACTGCGCGATCAGGAAACCGCCGCGGTTGACCGGCACGTACTGCGTGAGCACCGCGACCCAGACACCCTGAGCCAGCCAAACGGTGAGGGCCGCGACGGCCACCGTGGGCCGTGACCATCGCCGGAACCAGATGATGAGCAGCGGGAAGAGCGCGTAGAAGAACACCTCGCAGGAAATGCTCCAGGCCGGCCCGTTCCACGGTTGGTTCAGCGCGGCGAACGGGAGCCAACCGGTGGTCATCGTCAGCTGGGCGCCGAGACTGGCCAAGAGTCCCAAGTCGGGCGAGTCGAGCGCGAACCAGGCCAGCAGCAGGTTCGGGCGGGTGCATGCGTAGGCCACGCCGAGGGCGCCGAGGGCGAGACCGAGCAACACGACCGGGTATATCCGAGCAAACCGGGCGACGTAGAAGTTCCACCTGGGCACCCGCCCAGCCAGGTCCCGGTAGTTGTAGGCGAGCACGAAGCCGGAAAGTACGAAGAACAGCGAGACCGCTGTCCGGCCGCCGTCGAGGGCGTTGATGACCCAGCTATCCACCCGTACGAGCCCGCTCTCGGTGAAATGGGAGATCACCACAGCCATCGCCGCTAGGAAACGCAGGCCGGTCAGGGAGTCCAGCGACGGCCGACGCTCAGCGGGCGGGGCCTCCTGGGCTGCTTTGGTCATGCGTCTCCCCCGCCCCGTCGGACTTGCGCATCAGCTGAAGCCTCGGTTCAAGATCCCTCATGCGCACTAGGACGGAGACACGGCACCGTTTCCCGCGAAAGACGTGCTGGCCGGCGATGCGGCTAACGGCTGGCGCCCATTCTCGATCGGGTTAGCCGAGACGTGCGGGTCGATCCGTTCGGGCAAGTTCTCCGCGGCGGGAGAAGCCGACATCCCGCGCCGCGCGAGGCTGCGCTCGCGCAACAGCGCCACCGATATCGTGATCACGATTCCGAGCATCAGGGCCACGCCACCGACCAGGGCCGGGCGTCCAAGAACAAGCTTCGGCTTTGTTGGGTAAACGACTGATTGCAGCTTTATATACCGCGTGGGGAGTACACGGAGATCCCGCTGCTGGTTGACCAACTCCTGGCGCGCCATATCTAGCACGCGATTCACCAACGCTACGCTTGCATCCGGCGTCGGGCTTCGCGAAGTAACGTAGATGAACGGCTGCTCGGATGGGCTGGTTGCGGTCACATCCACGTTTTTGGCCGTGAAGGAACCGTCTCCAGAGGCCTCAACCTGCGTCGCCACGTCGGCCGTACTCATGGTCTTGATCAACATCGACGACGTCGTGTTCAGGCTGGGGTCGAAGTTGAGTAACGGATTAGACGATGAGTTGGTCGGATTGAGGCCGGGCTGTCTCGATTGCACCAGCATCGCCGCACCACTCGACATGTACACGGGAGGAACAAGACTGAACGCCACACCGGCGACAGCCAGCGAAAACATCAGACCCGCAATCGTGGTGAACCATCTAGCCCGCAATATCTGAATCGCTCCCAAAACGGTCACGCTCAACGCCTTTCCCGTGCTTGATGAAGTCTTGGCACGTGACGAAGCCTCACACGGACTACAATGCCCGGGGCTACATCATGCCTATAAGCATGGTGCGCGAGTGAAGAATTGGCATCCCTACAAGTAGGTATCCTGCTGCCGATCGTCCTGAAAGAAGCGGAGAGCGCGCACCGGGCAAGTGAAGATTTAGGACCAAGGCGTCTGCCGGACCATGGCGGCGGCCTCGATTTGGGAATTGACCTGCAGTTTTGCCAAGATCGCGCGGATCTGCGTGCGTACCGTGCTCAGCGAGACCACGGAGCGCTCCGCGATCTCCCCCGCGCGGTGCCCCGCGGCCAATAGTTCGAGTATCTCGCGCTCGCGGGTGCTCAACCGACCTAGTTTGCGGGCCAGCTCGCGATCTCGCGCCTCCACGTCCCGGTGCTGGGCAAGCCAGCCGTCACGCTCCGCGTCAGCCATCACTGGCTGCCCGGAAGCCGCGGCGAGCACGGTCTCCAGCAGGATCTCGAACGAGTGCGACTTGGGCACCGAGCCGATGGCGCCGGCGGCGATGGCCGCCGCCACCCAGGGCTGGTCGACCCTGCCGCTCACCACCAGCACCTTCCAGCCATCTTGGCGCAGCGCGCCGACCAGGTCGACACCGCTGACCCACCCGCCGGCGCCGTCAGGCCCGAGGTCCAGGTCGAGTACCACGAGCCCGACTCGCCGCTGCCGCGCCCGGGCGAGGATGTCCTCAACACCTTTCACCGGTGCTACCTGGTGGGCGTCCAGCCCGTGCATGCGCAGCGCCACGCGAAGGGAGGTGCTGAACAGCTCGTGATCGTCGACGATGAGGACCGAGTAGCCCTCGACGCTGTCGCCGTCCACATCCCGCGCCACCCCGGCCGTCCCGGTCATGACAGGTCCGCCATCGCGGCACGCTGGAGCATTGACCGATCCGCGACCGCGGCCCGCAGTTCCACCACGACGGTGCAGCCGGGTTCGTGCGGCGAGCTAGGCCGCATGGTGATCCGCCCGCCCTCGGGCGCGAGCAACCGCCTGCTGATGTGCAGTCCTAGCCCGTCACCGTGGGACCGCTCGCCGCGCACGCCCACGCCGAACACCAACTCCTCGGCACCCGGTCTGACCCCGGGGCCGAAGTCCGAGATGCGTATCCGGACGGCGTCCCCAACCTTGCTGGCCTGAATCCGCACCGGGCTGCCCGGGGCGTGCTTCGCGCAGTTGGTCAGCACGTTGGTGAGCACCTGGGCGAGCGTCGAGGCTACGCCGAGCGCGCACAGCCCGAGCTCGGCGTCCACTCGGATATCCATGCCCACGCAGCGGCGCAGGGCGATGTGCTGGCGCAGCACCGGCAACACCGGGTAAGCCTGGCTGACACCCCTCGGGTACGTGTCTGAGACCTCAAGCAGGGCGTCCAACCTGCACAGTTCGGCCGCCACCGCACTGCTCAGCACGGGAGCGTCGTCGCCGAGTGCGGGCGACTTGAACAGGTGCGCGGCCCCGGCCAGGCCGGCCAGCCCGTTGCGCAGCTCGTGGTCACGCTCGGCGGTCCGCACCAGGTTTCGCCTGGCCATCAGGAGCTCCTTCTGCTTCTCGGCGCGGGATGAGTCGACCGCCCAGAGGGTCCTGCGCGCCAGCTGGACCAGCCCGGCGAGCACCAGGAGCATGCCGAAGAGCTGGGTACTGGGGAAGGTGAGTCCGAACTCGGCGACCGGGCCGTCCGCGGCACCGGTGCCGCCGATGGGCGCCAGCATCAGGATCGCGCAACCCAGGCCGATAACGGACACCGAGATGTTCCCCCGAATCCACCCGACCACTGCCACCGCTAACCCGGCAAGCGGACCGGCGACGGCCAACCCGAGCGCCACCGGTGCGGCGTTGACGATCGCCAGCGCGGTTCCAGGGAAGCCGCTGGCAAGGCCGGCCACCACCAGTGTGAGCATCAGCCCGAGGGCGGACAGCCACCAACCGCGCCAGTAATGCGGCAGCGTCGGGGCCCAGGCCGCCAGGCCGAGCAACACCACAACAGCCGCCTGGGCAAACAGCCGAGCCGCACTGACCGATGTTTCCGCCTCCACGAACGTGGCATGAATGGTGGCCGCCGGAACCGCGGCCAAGGTATACAGCGCCAGCGCGATGCTCAACCAGACCGCACGGGAGTCGGCAGCCAGCCGCCCTACGACGTGCGCCAGGATGGCCGTCATCCCGCCTCCGGCCACAGCCAGCAACGCCATAATGACGGTGAAATGAGCCAGCGGTATCGCGCGCTGCACTTCGGTTGACCTGGTCACCTCAATCAGCAGCGCCAGAGGCACCCCGACCGATGCCAGATCGCGCGCACTCGCTCGCAGCACCGCGTAAAGAGCCAGGATTCGTCGCACCTGCGACCCCCCGTGTTCGTCGTGTGTGAGGCCGCCCCGCCCCAACAACTCACTCACGCGAACCGCCAGCCATACCCCTATAGCTGTACGGTGATCCACTCGAACGAGTGGTTATAACACCGAGAGGCTATCCACAACCCTAAGAAAATCACAAGAGATTAGAATTAATTGCAGGTAACGCGGTCCTGAAAGGGTGACGGACGACACTTGACCCTACCTGTCAGTAATCACCGGCCGAACGTAGAGTCGGACGCTCAAGATCTCGGATGCCGCGAGCTCGCCGGCGGAGGGGGACTGTGGTAATCCAGCCCCCGAGGGCGCGCCTCGGGTGAGTAAAGAAAGCGGGAGATATACCCAGCCCTCACCGAGCGGGGTTCACCGCCGCGAGCCTCGCTCCGGTAAGCGCGAAACGCATCCCAGACCGCGAGCGCGTAACAGGCCGCCATGACACCGTATCTGCCGCCGAGCTCGAACGGCCGCAGCGGCCGCTTTCGCGCACTCATGAGGGTTACATCGCTCCTTCGCCCGCTGATCACGACGACATCGACGATGTGCCACGGCGACTCGGGCCGCCTGGTGCGGGTGTGGTGAGTCTGCCAAGGAGCTGCTCAGAAGACATCCGCAGTCCTGGGTATCTACCCGCCGATGTCGGCCAACCGTGCCCAGAACCGGCGAGCTACCAGGTGGGCGGGTGGCGGTCCGCCCAGGGCGCGGCGGCCTCCAGCGAGGCGCCGAGCTCCAGCAGCAGTCGGTCCGCTCCGGGTGCGCCGACCAACTGCACGCCCACCGGCAGCGTCGGCTGGTCGGGGGCCGGCCTGGTCCAGCCCAGCGGCAGGCTCAGCGCGGGTTGGCCGGTCACGTTGTAGATCGCGGTGAACGGGGTGAACGCCTGCTGGCGGGCGTAGTCCTCGGCCGGGTCGCCGCCTTCGGTGAACCAGCCGACCGGGCGGGGCAGCTGCGCCAACGTCGGGGTGAGCATCACGTCCACCGCCCGGTGCGCGGTGATGATCCGCCGCGAGGCGTTGTGCGCGGCCTGCGCGGCGGCCAGGAACTCCGGCCCGCTCACCGCCGAGCCGAGCGCCCGCCACCACTGGGTCAGCGGCAACAGGGTGCCCTCGGCGCCCGGCGGCACCGGAACGGAGTGCGCCAGCACCGCCCAGAGCGTCTCGAACACCGTGACGAACTCGGGGTCGATCCCGGTGTCGACCCCGTCCACCACCTCGTGGCCAAGCTCGGTGAGCAGCTCGCTGGCCCGCTCATAGGCGGCCAGGCAAGCCGGATCGACGGGCAGCCCGGGCAACATCGGCCGCGCGTACCGGCCGATCCGCAACCGGCCGGGCTGGGCGCGCCGGGCCGCCTCGACGAAGCTGGGCCCGCCCGCGTCCTGCCTGGTGAACGGCTCCCCCGGCACCGGCACGGCCAACGCGTCGAGCATCGCGGCCGCGTCCACCACCGTGCGCGCCAGCGGCCCAGACACCGACAGCCCGAGCGGGTCCCCGCCGGCCGGCCCCCGCGACACCAGGCCCCGGCTGGTCTTCAACCCGACCAGTCCGCACACCGAAGCGGGGATACGGATCGAACCGCCGCCGTCGGTACCGTGCGCGAACGGGATCATGCCGGCGGCCACCGCCGCCCCGGCACCACCGGAGGAACCCCCGGCCAACCGGCCGGTGTCCCACGGGGTGACCGTCGCGGGCCGCCCGGCCGGCTCGGTGTACGGCGGCAGGCCGAACTCCGGCACGGCGGTCTTGCCCAGGCTGATCGTCCCGGCGGCGGTCAGCAACCTGGCCGCGTCGTCGTCCACGTCCGGTACGAAGTCCGCGTAGAGCGCCGAGCCGAACGTGGTGCGCACCCCGGCGGTGAGCGCCAGGTCCTTGATCGCGGTGGGCACGCCCAGCAGCGCCGGCAGCTCCGCGGTGGCCGACGAGCCGGCGACCAGCAGCTTCTCCGCCGCGTGGGCCGCGTCCAACGCCCGCTCCGGAGTCAGCGTGACGAACGCGGCCAGCGTCGGGTCCAACCGCTCGATCCGGCGCAGCGCGTGCTCGACCAGCTCCACGGCACCGAGCTCGCCGGTCCGCAACGCGGCCGCCTGCTCGACCGCGGTCAACTCGTGCGGCTCAGTCACGTGCAAGATCTACCACTGTGGCGCCTGCCGAACCAGCGCGACAGCCTCGAGCTGAGAGTTGACCTCCAGCTTGGCCAGCATGGACCGGATGTGGGTGCGCACGGTGGTCATCGAGACCACGAAGTGCTCGGAGATCTCCGCCGCCCGGTGCCCCTCGGCGAGCAGCTCCAGCACCTCCCGTTCGCGGGTGCTCAGCCGGCCCAGCCGTCGGGACAGCTCGCGCTCCTGCGCCTGGTAACTGGCGTGGCGGGCCAACCAGTCCTGGTGCTCCTCCTCGGTCATCACCGGTTCGCCGCCCGCCACGGCCAGCACGACATCGAGCAAGCCGTGGAACGAGCTGGACTTGGGCACCGAGCCGACGGCGCCGGAAGCGATCGCCGCGGCCACCCCCGGGGTGTCCACGCTGCCGCTGACCACCAGCACCTGCCAGCCGGCGGTGCACAGCGTGTCGACCAGTTCGACCCCGTTCATCCACCGCCCGTCCGGGTCCTGGCCGAGGTCGAGATCCAGCACCGCCAGGCCCGGTCGGAACTGACTGATCCGTATCCGCAGGTGCGCGATGCTGGTGATGGGCAGCTGGTGTGCGTCGAAACCGTGACCGCGCAGGGCCATCCGCAGCGACGTGCTGAACAGCTCGTGGTCGTCGATGATCAGGATCGGGTTCTCGTACTGCAGCGGATCGGCCAGCCGAGCGTGATTCATAGTGGTCACGCCGGGCTCGACATTGCCTGTTGCGCGGTGCGCCGGGAGATCAGCGCGGCCGCCGAATGCAGTTCGATCACCACGGTGCACCCTGGCCGCCCGACCTGAGCGGGCAGCATTCGTATCGAGCCACCATCTTGGGCTAGCAACTTCCGGCAGATGTACAAGCCCAGCCCCTGTCCCTCGGACGCCTTGTCCCGCACGCGGCGGTCGAATACTCGGTTTTCGGAATTTGTGCCCAGGCCAGGGCCGCAGTCGGAGATCCGGATCCGCACCCGGTCCCCGCAGCGCAGCGCCTGTACCCGTACCGGGCTGCCCGGTGCGTGCCGCGCGCAGTTGGCCACCACGTTCGTCACCACCTGCGCCAAGGTGTCCGGCACCCCGTATGCCCGAAGGCCGGCGTCGGCGTCCAGCCGGATCTGCATCCCGGTGGTCCGCCACAGCAGCACCACGTCGCGCAGCACCGGACGCAGCGGGTAGATCTCCATATCGGTGGTGTCCCTGGCCGAGCCGCCCAGCAACGCGCCGAGCCTGGCCAGCTCGGAAGCCACCGCCGAGCGCAACGCGTCCCGGTCCCCTCCCGGCACCGCGACCAGCGCATCGGTAGCACCGGCCAGCCCAGCCAGGCCGTTGCGCAGCTCGTGGTCCCGCTCGGCTACCTGGTCCAGGCTCAACTGCGCCAACCGCAGCTGCTCCTGGTGCTGCGACTGGCGCTCGTCGACCGCGCGGAGCATGCCGTAGGTGAGCTGGGCCAGTCCCAGCAGCACGAACACCACGCCCAGCACCCGCAGGGTGGCGAAGGTCAGCCCGGACTGGTCGCACCAGCCCCTGTCCGCGGCCAGCCGGTCCAGCTGCACCGACGCCATCACGGTGAACCCGATGCCGACCCTGGCCAGCGCGATGTTGCGCCGCCAGCCCAGCACGGCAAGCCACACCCCGGCGCCGATGCCGAAGGCGCACAACAGCAACCGCAAGGGCAGGAACGTGGTCACCGCCGCCGCGGCCCCTGGATTCAGTAGCGCGACCCAGCCGGCGCCAAAGGTCAGCAGTAGGCCCAGCACGCCGGCTATCCAGCGGCTGCACGGCCACGGCTTGCGAGGCGGCCGCGCAGCCACATAGAGCAGGCCGATCACCACCACGCACGCGGTCATCCGGCCGGCGTTCACCACCGGATCGATGGGCGCGACCCCCCAGCCCGTGGTGGTCGCCGGAACGCCCACCACGCTGTAAAAGGTGAGTGCCGCGCTCAGCCAACCGAGCCTCTGGTCGTCCATCAACCGGCCGGCCAGAGCGGCCAGGATCGCCCCCATTGCGGCAAACGCCGACGCGCTTATCCCGAGCAGCAGCCCGGCGCGGTCTATCGTGACCGCGTCCAGCAGAGCCGCCAGCCCGGTCACCGCGACGACAACCGCCACGGCAGCGACGGCGACGGCGATTTCCTTGGCTATTTGAGGCACCACACCGCGAGGTGAGGCACCTTCCCCCTGTAGTTCGGCAGCACTCATCGGCAGCGAGCGCATAACGCAACTCCCCCGTGTCCCCTCGCGCCCGAACCGCGAGAGAACCCACGGTCAGACGCGCCCCACGACTCCCCCGAGTCGACCCCCTGCTAGTTACCCCTTTCGGGTGTAGCTTCGCTCGGCCGAGCGTAGCAATCGTGACATCGATCAATCAAGAAACGATCCGAACGAGTGTCTGTAAGGTCGAACACGTACAACCGGGGTACAGGCAAATACTCTGGGTGAGAAATTCAAAGTATTCCACCGTGGAACAATTTCACCTAGGAATGCGCGGAAATGCGCCGGACAGGGGCGCGTTTCAGGCCTCGGGTTCGCGATCCGTGGGGGCCGCGGCAGGGTGCCCGGGAGGTGGGTCCTGCGCGCGCTGCCGCTCCCTGCGGCGAATCACCGCGGCGAGCCCAAGTCCGACCAGCACGGCCAGCGCGAACCATGCGACGACGACCAGCAGGATCTCTGCCCACAAAGGCACGCCGCAGTATTTCCCATCCCGGAAGTGATCCGCGTCCGACCCCGCGCGCGTGTCGCTCCGGTCGTCGATCACGCCGCTATCCTCCGAGCATGGGGGTGACGGCGACCGAGGGGAGTTGCCCGGTGACGATCCGCTGGACGTGCGCTGGCCGGGCCAGGGCCTGGCTCGCTAGCTGACCGCGCCGTGCACCGACGCAACCTGCTCAAGCTGCTGGTGCTTGCGCCCGCTCCGGCACTGGCCGACTGTGGCGCCGCGGACCCGGCTGGCGCGGCGGACCCGGCTGGCGCCGCGCCCTCGGCCGGACCCGGCAAGGTCTTCTACGTCTCCCCCCAGGGTGACGACCGTGCCTCCGGCCTGAGCCAGGGCACCCCGTGGCGGACCGTCACCCAGGTCAACTCGCAGCTGGCCAAGGGCACCGTCGGGGTATTCGACACGGTGCTGTTCGAATGTGGCCAGACGTTCTTCGGCAAGCTCCGGGTGCCGACCAACCGGCCCACCCGAGGCGGTTACCTGACGTTCGGCTCCTATCCGAACGGCGGAGACCGGCGCCGGCCGGTGATCAGTAGTTACACGCTGCTGAACGATGCGTCCGCCTGGCGGCAAGCCGGCCCGAACATCTGGGCGACCGACCTGTCGCCCCGGCGCGGCGCCGGCCCCGAGCGGGGTTACGACGGCGCCCAGGGCGGCGCGGACAACATCGGCTTCCTCCGGGTCGACGGCAAGATTCACGGTCGGCGGGTCTGGGTCCAGGAGGACCTGCTCGACCAGTGGGACTTCCGCTGTGCCCCGAACACGCTGTACGTCCGGTCGAGCGCCAACCCCGCCACACTGGCCAAGGACATCCGCGCGTCCTGCGACGGGCACTGCATCGCGCTGGGCAACTCCGTGCAGGTCACCGGGTTGCGGCTGGAGGGCAGTGGCGGGCATGGCATGCAGGGCGCGGTCAGCAATGTGCGGGTGGAGGACAACGAGCTGGCCGAGTTGGGCGGCGCGGTGCTGAAGGAGACCACCCGCTACGGCAACGGGTTCGAGGCGTGGATGAACTCCTCGGACATCGTGGTGGAGCGAAACATCCTGCACGACATCTACGACGTGGCGCTGACCGCGCAGGGCAGTTCGAGCTCGAGCACCGGTGGGTGGCGCAACCTCGCCTTCCGCAACAACCTGATCTACTCGTGCAACCAGTCCCTGGAGTTCTGGTCGGGCGGCACGGCGGCGCCGGGACGGGGCTTCGTGAACTGTGTGGTGGAGTGCAACACCTGCCTGTACGCCGGATACGTCTGGTCCGAACCGGTGCGGCCGGACCAGGACAAGTCAGTGCACCTGCTCACCTATGGCTGGGACCTCCCGGCGGACATCACCGTCCGCAACAACACCTTCTACGACGCGGTCGGCGCCTACCGGTACTCCAGTGCGCCGACCCCCGGCCTCAAGTGCATCGGGAACGTGATCCTGCAGCGGCCCGGCGGGCGGCTCAAGGTCGGCGACCCGGAAACCGTCGAGCAGGCGGCAACCTGGGTGAACGCGCTGCGCAACGACGAGGGGTCCACATTCCAGGTGCTGCCGTCGCGATCCGGGGTGGATGTGGCCGGGGCGCTGCGCAGGGTGGCCGGCATGCGCCCAGGTTGCCGGCCACCCTCCCTGCCCTGATCCCGGTCACCGGACCCGCCGGGTTGCCGCCTCGAGGCCCCCGTCAGTCCTCGTCGGTGCGGGCGGCCTTGCGCAGCACCACCTCGTAGCCCTCGCACACCGCGTCCCAGTTGTAGACCTCGGCGACGCGCTTGTGCCCCCAGCGCACCGCCTCTTCCCGCCGCCGCGGCGAGCCCAGCAACTCCACCGCGCGCCGGGCGATCACCTCGGGTTGGAGCGGTACCAGCATGTCGTCGCAGGCCAGGACCTCCCGGTTGTACACCGTGTCCAGGGCCAGTACCGGTGCGCCGAGGCCCATCGCCTGCACCAGAGCCGGGTTCGTGCCGCCGACCGAGTGCCCGTGCAGGTACACCCCGCAGTGCGCCCAGAGCGCGGACAGCAGTTCCTGGTCGGAGACGTGCCCGAGGGCGTGCACCCGGGGCGGGTTGTGCTGGGCCCGGATCCGCTGCTCCAGCTCGCTGCCGCCGGCGGAGCCGACCACCACCACCGGGGCTCCGGTGCGCTTGGCCGCGTCCAGCATGGTGCTGACGTTGTTCTCCGGCACGAGCCGCGCCACGATCAACGCGTACCCGCCGGGGGTCAGGCCGAGTTGGCACACCCGCTCCGGGCCGGGCGCGCCACCGGGCACGTCGCCGCCGTAGGGCACGAACTCACTGTCCCGGTCGAACTCGCTGATCCAGCGCTCGCCGATCGCTTCGGAATCGGCGATGAGGGAGTCCGCCCAGCGCGCGGTGGCCGCCGCGGCCGCCCGGAACACACGTTTGCCCAGCGGGCTCCACTTGTCCCGCTCCCACTCGATGCCGTCCACGTTGAGCACCACCGGCACCTGCCGGGCGCGCAACGCGGGCAGGAAGAAGCCGTTGGCCACGTTCATCACCAGCGCCACGTGCGGGCGTTCCCTGGCGGTGATCAGGCTGCTGGTCAGACCGTGGCTCAGCGTGGAGGAGGTGGTGCCGCTCAGCCCCAGGCTGGAGTACACCCGCACCCCGTCGATCGTCCGGACCCGGCCGTTGCCCCGCTGGACCGGCTCCCGGTCGAACACGGTCACCTCGTGACCCCGCCGCACCAGGTCCGGCGCCAAGTGCCGAAGCAGCGTCTCGAACCCCCCATACGAGCTCGGGAAGCCCCGGGTTCCCAGAATGTGAATGCGCATTAGCCGTCCCCCATCTGTGCCAACGTGTCGTCACACATCCAGTCCTCCGCCGCCAGCCGGCCCCCGACCGACGGCAGCGAGTCCCACACCGTTTCCGGGTGCAGCCGGGTGTCGGCCGCCTCCCGGAGTGCCCGCCCCAGGTCGGCGGTGCTGAAGTCGTCCGGCAACGTGGTGTGCCCCTTGCGGTGCAGCCAGTCGACCAACCCGGTATCCGGGGTGGCGACGATGTGGCAGCCGTGGGCGAGGCCCTCCACGATGGGCAGCCCGATCTGCTCCCGCCAGCGCCCTTCCCGCCGCGACGGGAGCACTACCACGGCGCTGCTGGCCAGCAACTTGTGCACGTCCGCGCGATCGATCCGGCCGAGGGCCACAATCGAAGGGTCGGCCTGGACGGCCCTGGCCACCTCCCCGGCCAGCGGTCCGGACCCGGCGATCGCCAGCTCCCAGCCCGAAGCGGCCAGGCCGGCGTCCCGCCATGCGACGAGCAGGTCGGGCAGCCCCTTGCGCGGCTCCAGCGCGCCGATGAACGCCATGCGCCGGGATCGGTCCAGACCCTCGTGCACGCCGCAGGCTTCCGGCAGGTCCTCGAAGAGTGCGGTCTCACAGCGAACCGGCAGCACCTCCGCCGCCCGGTAGCACTCGCTGGCGGCGCTGCTGGCGAAGGCGATCCGGTCGTAGATCAGCTCGCCCAGCCAGCGGATCACGCCGAACACCGCCCCGTGCAGCTGCCGAGGGACGCCGCGCAGCAACGCAATCGGGTCGTTGTTCTCCATCGCGTAGGTCACCACCCGGGTGCGCCTGCGGTGCAGCAGGTCGGCCAGCCGCACCGCGAGCCCGACCGACACGGTCAGCGGCAGCGCCCGCAGCCACAGCGGCTCCGGCAGCTCGACCACTCGCCAGTTGCCCCGGAAAGCCCACGTCCAGGCGAGCGGGCTCCGAACCTGGCGGGCAGTCGGCCATACCGAGCTCCCGTCCAGGTCCGAGTAGCGCGAGACGAAGATCAGGCTCCGGTCCGGTGTCGGCCGGGACCGCTCAAAGTCCGAACTTCGTACCTCGGGAACTACGCGGAGTATTGGCACTCGTACTCCTTGTCGTGGTTGGGGCAGCGCTGCTGGCCTTCCTTAGATGCGGTTGAGCACCGCGGTCGGGGCGAGCCAGCTGGCGGCGAGACCGGCCGTTGCCTTCCAGCTGGGATGCATCCGGGTGGAATTCACCAGGTGCTCCCGGGCTCGTTGCCGCGCACCGCGCCGGAGCAGCGCCGCCCCGGCGGTGAGATGGTCACGGGCCAGCCGCTCCCGGAGCACCCCGGCGTAGGCCCGCATTCGCTGGTCCTCGAGCATCCGGGCCCGCAGCGCGATGGCGCTGCTCGGTCCGGCGAGTTCGCGCGACGCGCTGTGCTGGCCCGGGTGTCTCCGGGAAAACAGCAGCCGCTCGTCGTGGTAGTAGGCCGCGCCGCCGGTACAGGCCAGCCCGTAACACAGCCAGATGTCGTAGCAGGTCGCCACCGACTCCGGCAGCGCGCTCAGCGCGAGCGCGTCCCGGCGGAAGACGGACACGGTGATCGGCACCGACTGCCGCGCGGCCAACTGGAAGAACGGCTGGTGATAGCCCTGGGCAAGCCCGGTCCGGCCCCATCGGCGGGAGTTCCGGTTGGTATCCGCGAGATCGACTCGCCCGTCCCGGTCCGTCCGGAAGTGGTCGGCGAAGCTGAGTACCGCGTCCGCGCGGCGCTGCAGCGGAGGCACCAGGGCGGACAGCATGTTCGGTGCCCACCGGTCGTCATCGTGCAGCACCGCGATGTACCGGCCGCGGGACCGCTCCAGCGCGGCCAGGAAGTTCCGCAGTATCCCGGTGTCCGGGTCCTGCTCCAACCACCGGATCCGATCGTCCCGGATCACCTTGGCCAGCTCGCGAGTGTGCTCCGGGCGGCCGTTGTTGGAGACCACGACCTCGAAGTCAATGAAATCTCCGGCGAGGACACTTCGTATAGCCTCGGCGAGCCATACCGGCCTATTATGAGTGGGCAGCAGCACACTCACTAACGGTTCAGGCACGACGGATACATTACTATCTTCAACGTCGACACCAATACTGGCCGAGCGACGATTCGGAGGTTCGTCAATTTTTACGAGGCAAACCATTACCCGGTCCGCAGTGACGCCCCGGAGAGCGCTGCGCGCCCCTGCTATATCACTGGGCTCGCAAATTATTGGTATCGGTCAGCTCGCGCTCATAATATTGCGGGCCGGAACGAACGAGGCGACCGACGCCTACTTCTATCTGTTCAACCTCGGCATGGTCCCGATCTCCTGCATCGTCGTGGGCATGATGTACCCGGCGCTACTGAACACGCACAAGATGTCCCGGGCCGGGCTGCGCCGGATCAGGTGGATCACCCCGCTGGTCAGCGTCGCGTTCGTTGCGGGCGGCTCGCTGTGGCTGGCCTGGCATGGTCGCCTCGGTGCCGGCCTGCTCGGCGTCGCGGTGCTCAGCGCGCTAAATGCGCTGGTACAAGCCTTGGTTTGGTATCGCGCGGTGGCCGCTGAGGCATCCGGAAACGCGTTCTGGATCTCCGGTGTGGCGCTGCCGGCGAACGTGCTCGCACTGACCGTGCTGATCTACCCCTGGGCTTCGCCGGCTATCGCGATGACCGCGATGACCGGTGCGCTGGCAGCCGGGAACCTCGGGCTGCTGGCGTTTCTGCGGTTGCGCGGGGTGGGTACGTCGGTCATCGAGTCGGCCCCGCTCACCTCGTCCTCCCCCGGTGGCCCATTCTGGTTCCTCAGCATGTCGTCGCTTTCGTATATCGGCCAGGCTTTCCTGCAGTCCCTCGCGGTTCTCCTGCCACCGTCGACGGTGTCCCTGTTGAATATCAGTTACAAGATCGTCGGCTCGGTCTCGGCCACCTTTGTGAACGCGAGCATGCCCTTGCTGGTCCATCAGAACACCGACTCGCCGCGAGCCGCCCAGCGGTTCCTCAGGATTGTCGTCGTCGTCATTGCGGCCTGTGGAATGGTGATCGCCGCCGGCACCCAGATTGTGCGCCCCGAGCTGCTCGCTCCGGCCATTATCATTGCGATCTGGTTAATTACCTCTTCGGCATCCGCGGTCGCCAGTCGCATGTCGTACCGGTTCCTCGCGCCAAACGCGATGGGCCGGAAAATGACAGTGATCATCTTTGTGGTGGCGATGGCGTTGGTCTCGTCGCACGCTCCGGGGTTCGACCTTGTCGTGCTGCTCTGTGCCTACGCCGCGATCGACGGTGCGTCGGCGGTGCTGCTGCTCTGGCCACTGCGTGACCGGGTGATGAGCCTGGTGCTGGCCGGTGCGCTGGCCGCGCTGGCCGCGGGGTGGGCCCTCAACTACGTGTGACCCGGCGGGCTCTCGCTGGCGACGGTCGACGCTGACCGCTCCCCCGGCACAAGCTCCCGGGTGCATCCCCAGTGGGTGCGCCCGGGAGCTGGTGGATGTTCAGCGCCCTTGCTGCCCGGCCGGCGTCGGCGCGGACTGTGTCAGGTACTCCGCCCATCCCCGCTCACACCGCTCCCGGCCGTCAGCCGCCGCTTTGGCCAGCCGCTCGGACTGGCCAGCCACCGCGTCCACCGCGTCCACCCAGTCCGCCGGGTCGTCGGTGCCCACCAGGCCGGGCCAGGCCAACCCGAGCAACTCGGCCAGGAACGGGTGGTCGGGGCCGACCACCGGAACGCCGAGTTCCACCGCCCGTACCGCGATGCCGCTCTGGTAGAACCGCGCGTAGGGGATCAGCACGGCGTCGGCCTGCCCGATCCGCTCATCCAACTCGGCCTCGCTGAGGAACCCGTCGATGACCTCCCAGCCGGGAACCGACGGCCAGCCCCGCCCGGCGATCAGCGCACGGTAGCCACCCGCCGCCAGCAGCGGCCCGAGCTGGGTCAACAGCGCGAGGTTGCGCGCGGGCTTGAACTGGCCGCAGACCAGCACGGTGCCCTGCCCCGGGGTGTCCGGCCGCGCTCGAGGCCGGACCCGGAACAGCGGATGCGGCACCAGCGCCGGCTCGGGCCACCCCATCGCGCGCAGCCGCTGCGCGGCCACCTCGGAGTGCGCGATCACCCGCAGGTGCGACGACCGCGCGGCGCGCCCGCCCAGGGCGGCCGCGATCCGCCCCATGCCCAGCTGACGCCGCAACGGACTCGGGTCGTGCACCACCACCGACACCGTGGACTCCCGCCAGACCGGCCACCAGAGCACCGGCTCGAGCAACCCGTAGGTCGGCCAGAGCACCACCAGGTGGCCGTTCTCCCGGCCGGCCCTGGCATGCGCGGCCAGCTCGGCCAGCGCCGCCTTGGCCCGGCCCCAGCCCGAGGCGCTCTGCACCTCGACCGAGGGCGCTTCGGCCGACCGAGCCGACACACCGGCCGCGGTGAGCACGTCGAGCAGCGCGGCCTCGTAGTGGTGCAGCGCCTCGGGCAACGGGTTGTACAGCCACACCGGGCCCGACCCGGGCGTCGGGTTGTGCGGTAGCGGGTTCATCGCCTCGGTCTCCTCAACTCGCTGACCAGGCGCTGGGCGCAAGGTCATCCGTCCGATCAGCTCTGCCGAGTGCGCCCACGTCGACCCAGCGCCCTCCCGCGCGCTCGATGCCCGGCAGCCGCGCGCGGGCCTCGGGCAGCAGCTCCGGAAGCAGCACCAGCACCACGTCCGGAGCCTGTTCGACCAGCGCGGCTGGGGTGATCACCGGAATGCGCGTGCCGGGCATCCGCCGGCCCCACTTGGCCGGCGACGCGTCCGCCACCCCGGTCAGTAGCCGCTCGTCCAGGCCGGCCAGGTTCAGCAGGGCCACCGCCCGGGACGCCGCGCCGTAGCCGGACACCCGGGTGCCGCCGGCGCGCGCGGCCGTCAGGTAGTCGTGCAGCTGGCCGGTCGACCTGACCGCCGCGGCGCGCAGCCCGCGCAGCGTGGCCACGTCCAGCACACCCGCGGATCGCTCGTCGGCCAGCACCTCGCGGAGTCCGGCGATGGAGCCAGGCGTGGCCGGGGCGCGGCTGGGAGCCCGGGAGGCGACCAGGCACACCGTGCCCCCGTAGAGCGGGAAGCGCCGGGCGGCGATCGCGGTGAGCCCGAACTGGCCGAGCAGGCCGCACAGCGCCGGCGTGGAGTAGTAGGCGAAATGCCCGTGGCGCAACGCGTTCCACTGCTCGTGGCGCACGATCGCGGCCAGCGAGTGGAACTGCAGCACCAGCACGCCACCCGCGCTCAGCCGGTCCACCCTGGCCGCCAGCGCGGTGCGCTGGTCGGCCGCGTGCATCAGCCCGAAGCACCCGTCCAGCACCACATCGGCGGTCTCCCCGGCTCGCTCCCCAGCGGGGCCCACAGACAACCCGCACCGGCCGAGCAGCCCCGCGAAGCTGCCGCCGTGCGGGCTGGAGAACTCCGCCACCCGACCGGTGGCCGGCAGCAGCCCTTCCTCGAGCAGCCACTCCACCGCGGCGGCGCGCTGCTCGGCCAGCGCCGCCGGCTCGATGCCCGCCGGCTCCTCCGGGACGTCGGCGGTGTCCGCCAGCTGGGCCAGCCGGCATCGCGCACACCACCACATGCGCAGCGGGAAAACCGGGTCCGGCTCGGGCGCGAGCAACGGCGCGAAGTGCTCCGACGGCGGCTGGCGGCCCAGGTCGAGCACTTGCTCACCGCTGGTCGAGCCACAGAAGCGGCAGCCCGAGCCGATCAGCATCGCGGCTCGCCGGCACCGGCGCCGGCTCGACACGCACTTGCCCGCGCTGCCAGGATGCCGCCGTGCAGATCCTGCCCGCGTCGCTGCCCGGGGTTCTGGTGTTCCGGCCGACCCCGCACCGCGACGACCGTGGCCTGTTCGTCCGCACGTTCGACCTGGCGCTGGCCCGGGAGCAGGGCCTGCCGGAGTTCGTCCAGGACAGCCAGTCCCGGTCCCGCCTCGGCACCATTCGCGGGCTGCACGGCCGCTCCGCGGCGGGCGAGGCCAAGCTGGTGCGCTGCGCGCGCGGGGCGGTGCACGACGTCCTGGTCGACGCGCGGCCGGATTCCCCGATGTTCGGCCGGCACGAGGTGTTCCGGCTGGACGACGAGACCTTCGATCAGCTCTTCGTGCCGCCGGGGTTGCTGCACGGCTTCCAGGCGCTGACCGAGACCAGCGACGTGTGCTACCGGATCGACCGCCCGCACGACCCGGCCGAGGACCTCGCGGTGCGCTTCGACGACCCCGACCTGGACATCCGGTGGCCGCTGCCGGTCACCGCGATGAGCGAGCGGGACCGCGCGGCGGGCAGCTGGCGCGCGGTACGCGACCGGCTCTGACCGGCTCACGCCCGCTCACTCCCGGCCAGCGAGCCAATCGGGCGCAGGTCCTCGCCCAGCTCCCCGGCGGCCGCCCGGTGAGTGAGCCGGGCCAGCCGGGTGAACCGCCGGTCGAACTCGTGCTGGGTCAACCCGTACACCCGGTAGGCCTCGACCAGGTCCGCCGCTCCCACCGGAATGCTCCAGCGCGCGGTGAACCCGGGAACCGCGTTGCGCAGCCGGGAGAAGTCCACCCGGTACGACCGAGGGTCGGGCCCGGTCTCCCCGGTGATCAGCAGCTGGGCACCGGGGACCGCGCCCAAGACCGCCTCGGCGATCTGCGCCACCGTCCGGTTGTTCTTCTCGGTGCCCACGTTGAACGCACGGGCATGCACCGCCGACCGGGGCGCGGCCAGGATGGCCACCACCGCCGACGCGATGTCCTCGGCGTGCACCAGCGGGCGCCACGGGGTGCCGTCGGACAGCACCCGCACCGTCCCGGTGAGCACCGCGTGGCCGACCAGGTTGTTCAGCACGATGTCCGCGCGGAGCCGGGGGGAGAACCCGAACGCGGTCGCGTTGCGCAGTGCGGTCGGGCTGAAGCCGTCGTCGGCCAGCCGCCACAGGTCGTCCTCCACCCGCACCTTGGACTCCGCGTACGGGGTCACCGGCTTCACCGGCGCGTCCTCGTTGACCAGCTCGCTGCCGCCCGCGCCGTACACCGAGCAGGTGGAGGCGTAGAGGAACCGGCTCACCCCGGCGTCCCTGGCCAACCTCGCCAGCCGGGTGGACGCCCGGTGGTTGATCTCGTGGGTGAGCGCCGGCACCAGCGAGCCGAGCGGGTCGTTGGACAGCGCGGCGAAATGCACCACCGCGTCGAACCCGGCCAGCTGATCGGCGGTCACGTCGCGCAGGTCAACCCGGAGCCCGGGCGGGTCGACCGGCGCCGGGCCGAGCACGCAGTCGGCGAACAGCCCCGAGTCCAGACCGGTGACCAGATGCCCCGCCGAGGCCAGCCCGGAGGCCGCCACGGTGCCCAGGTACCCCTGGTGGCCGGTCAGTAGTACGCGCATGCCGGTCTCCCGACTCGCGGCGCCGGCGCAGCACCCTGGTGCGCAGCGCCCCCGCGCGCCACGACCTCACGCACCGCCACCTCGTGCGCCACAGCCTCGCGGACCGCCGCCTCGTGCGCCGCCGCTTCGCGCGCCGCGGTCGGCGGCGTCGCCGGGACGCCCGTGCCGATGACCAGCTTGCGCAGGTGGAAGGCCTCGGCGTAGCGGGCGCGGCACTGCACGCCCCGGATGCGGGCCAGGCCGCTGAACGCCTCACCGTCGAACCAGGGATGCTCGCGCTGCGAGGGGTAGTAGGCCAGCAGGATGTCCGTCTTCTCCCGCACCGACTCCTCGTCCAGCGGCAGGTAGACCTCCGGCTGGGCCAGATCGCTCTCCCACTTGAGGATCTCGTAGCCGAGGGTCAGGTGGTCCCGGAACGCGGTGGGTACCAGCTCGGCGACCAACCGGTGGTCCTGGTGCGCGTCGTGCGGGGACGGCGCCAGGATCAGGTCGGGCCGGGTGGCCTCGGCCAGCTCCCGGAGCACCTCCTTGACCCGTCGCCAGTGGTCCGGCAGCTGGGTGTCCGGCAGATCCAGCACGGCGACCCGAAGGTCCGCCCCCGGGCACAGGGCACCCAGGGCGCCGCGCTCCTCCGCCTCGCGGGGGGTGCCCGAGCCGGTGAACACCACGGCGGTGACCCGGACCCCGGGGTGCGCCCGGCACAGCCCCAACAGGCTCCCGCCGGCCCCGATGGCGATGTCATCGCAGTGCGCGCCGAGCAACAGCAGCTCGTCCACCCGCTCCGGGAGCAAGCTGCGCATCAGCGCTCCAGCCCAGGGTCCGCGGCCGTCCACAGCAGGCTCGGGTCCGGTTGCTCCCAGAGCATCCAGGGTCGCGTGCCCGCGTGGTAGGCGGCGTCCAACGCGTGCCGCTCCTTGGCCGTGTCCGCCGGCTGCCACCATCCCCGGTACGGGTAGCCGAGCAGCCGGCCTTCCTTGGCCAGCACCCGGCAGGTGTCGTTGACCAGGTCCCCGTTCGGCGGCAGGTAGTCGAGCACCTCCTCGCGCAGCACGAAGTAGCCGCCGTTCTCCCACAGCGGCAGGTCGCGCAGCGTGCTGATCCCGGTGACCGCGTCGTCGGGGTCGAGCTCCACGCAGTGGAACGCCTGCTGCGGGGGCACCGCGAGCAGCGCGGCGGTGGCGTCGCTGGCCCGGAACTTGGCGATCATCGCGTCCAGCGGAAGGTCGGTGAGCACGTCGGCGTAGTTGGCCAGGAACATCTCCTCGCCCTCGACCAGGTGACGCACCCGGCGCAGTCGCTCGCCGATCGGGGAGTCCAGCCCGGTGTGCACGAAGGTGATCGTCCAGTCCTCGATATCGCTGGTCAGCAGCTCGACGTCGCCACCGCGCAGAACGAAGTCGTTGCTGGCCGTCTCGGCGTAGTTGAGGAAGAAGTCCTTGATGTGGTGCCCGCCATGACCGAGGCAGAGCACAAAGTCCCGGTGCCCGAAGTGCGCGTAGTAGCGCATGACGTGCCACAGCAGTGGGCGGGGGCCCACCGGGTGCATCGGCTTGGGCAGATCGGTGGTGCCGTCCCGCATCCGCATCCCGTAACCGCCGCAGAACAGCACCACCTTCATGGCAGCACCACCTCGAGATGAGGGATCGGGAACACCAGCCGCCCGCCCCACTCCCCGACAAAGGCCAGCTGCTCGAGCAGCTCGGCGCGCAGGTTCCAGGGCAGCACGAGCACGTACTCCGGGCGGTCGGCGGCGATCCGCTCCGGCGGCAGGATCGGGATCCGCGTGCCGGGGGTGAACCGGCCGTGCTTGTAGGGGTTGCGGTCCACCGTGTAGGCGAGCAGATCCGGCCGCACGCCGCAGTAGTTGAGCAGGGTGTTGCCCCTGCCCGGCGCGCCGTAACCGACCACCGTGTTGCCGTCCGCCCGGGCGTCCAGCAGGAAGCGCAGCAGGTCGGCCCGCACCCGGGCCACCGACCGGGCGAAGCCGTCGTGCCCGCCCAGGGTGTCCAGCCCGGCCGCCGCTTCCTCGACGAGCACCTCCGCCACCGCCGGCGTGGGCGGGCCGGCCACCTCGACCGGACGGGCCCACAGCCGGATCGAGCCGCCGTGGGTGTCCAGCCGCTGTACGTCCACCACGGACAACCCGCCGGAGGCCAGCGCCTGCCGCGCGGAGTGCAGCGAGTAGTACTGGAAATGCTCGTGGTAGATCGTGTCGAACTGGGCGCCCTGGACCAGTGTGAGCAGGTGCTGCACCTCGATGCTCACCCAGCCGTCGTCGGCCACCAGCGCGCGCAGCCCCTCGGTGAAACCCACCAGGTCAGGGACGTGCGCGTAGACGTTGTTGGCTACTACCAAGTCGGCCGGCCCCTGCTCGGCGCGGATCCGGGCGCCCAGCTCCGGGCTGAGGAAGTCGGTTCGGGTGCGCACGCCGCGCTCCACCGCGGCCAGTGCCACGTTGCGCGCCGGTTCCACTCCCAGGCAGCGGATTCCCCTGGCCACCACGTGCTGGAGCAGGTACCCGTCGTTGCTGGCCACCTCCACCACAAAGGAGTCGGGGCCCAGGCCCAGCCGGTCGACCGCGTCGACCACGAACCGCTCGGCGTGCGCCACCCAGGACGAGGAGTAGGAGGAGAAGTAGGCGTACTCGCGGAAGGTCTCCTCGGGCGCGATCAGCGGGGGCAGCTGGACCAGCAGGCAGCGCTCGCAGACCCTGGCGTGCAGCGGGAGGGTCGGCTCCGGGTCGTCCAGCTGATCGGGCCCGAGGAACGACTCACACGGCGGGGTGGCGCCCAGGTCCAGGAAGCTGCGCAGCCGAGCGGAACCGCAGAGCCGACAGCCGGTCCCGCTGACCACATCCGCCGGATCGGCACTGGCCTGGCCCAGCACGTCCACGCGCTGGGCCGGAACGACCGGCGCACCGGCCCGGTGGCCCGCTGACGGCCCGGCCTCGGCGTCAGTAAGCGCCGTCACCGCGGACCACCGCTCGAATGGTCTTCCACAGGATCAGGCCGTCCAGCGCGAGCGTCCAGTTTTCCACGTAGCGCAGATCCAGCCGCACCGCGTCGTCCCAGGACAGGTCACTGCGCCCACTGATCTGCCACAGGCCGGTCAGGCCCGGCTTGACCAGCAGCCGGCGCCGGGCGTCCCGGGAATAGGTGGCCACCTCGCTGGGCAGCGGCGGCCGGGGGCCGACCAACGACATCGAACCGGTCACCACGTTGAACAGCTGCGGCAGCTCGTCCAGGGAGTACTTGCGCAGCAGCGCGCCGACGGTGGTGATGCGGGGGTCCGCCTTGAGCTTGAACAGTGGCCCCGCGCCGTCGCTGCCGGACAGCGCCCAGGCCTGCCGCTGCTTCTCCGCGTCCACCACCATGGAGCGGAACTTCCACATCCGGAACTGCCGCCCGTCCTGGCCGACCCGGACCTGCCGGAAGAAACCGGGGCCGCCGTCGGAGCGAACCGCCAGATAGATGGCGGACAGCAGCGGGGCGAGCATGAACAGCAGCAGCCCGGCGCCGATCTTGTCCATCACGCCCTTGAGCACCCGAGGCAGGCCGGTGAACCTCGGCTCGGTCAGCCGCAGCAGCGGCAAGCCGTCCACCGGGGCCACGTGCAGCCGAGGCCCCTGGACCTCCATCAGGCCGGGGTGCACCACGAGCTCGACACCCTGGCCTTCCAGGTCCCAGGCCAGCTGGTGCAGCCGGCGGGCGGACCAGCCGTCGGCGGGCGCCACCGCCACCACTCGGTAGTCGCCGCGCAGCACCGTGGAGGCGGTGGCGTCCAGGTCACCGACCACCGGAACGCCGTCCACCTCGCCGGCGCCGTTCGGACCGGCGCCGTCGGGTGTGCACGCCCCGGTGACCACCCACCCGTGGTACGCCGCGCGCTGGGTACGCGCGATCAGATCGCTGACCCACTCCGCGCCGCCCACCGCCAATACCTCGTGCACGCAGCGGCCCTGGTCGCGCTGGCGGTAGAGCAGCTGGCGCAGTAGGTAGCGGGCGCCGGCAATGAGCACGCCCATGCCGGGGATCACCCCGAACACCCAGGGGCGGGTCGCGCTGACCTGGAACGCCAGCCCCACGATGCCGACCAGCACCGAGGTGCTCGCGATGGACCGCAGCAGCCGGCTGAACTCCTCAGAACCCCGGCCCAGGATGCCGGCCTCCCAGGCACGGGTGGCGATCATGCAGCAGACAAAGCAGGGCGCGGTGCCCGCGGCAATGAGCAACGCCAGGTTCGAGTCACGCGAGGTATTGCCGAAACCGACCCACACCCCGATCGCCAGCGCCACCAGCATTATCAGCACGTCGCCGCCGAGCACGGCGATGGCGTAGCGGGACTCCCAGCGAGGCCGGGTCACCCGAGCGGGCCGGTCCGGCCCGTCGGCCCAGCGCCCGTTGGCCCCGACCAATGCGGTTGTACTTCCGTTTTGCATCCCGCCCCCGAGGTATCCAGTCGCCTGGTATCCAGTTGCCTGGTCACCGACCCCTATCGGCGACCACCGATGCCGTCACCCAGAGCAGCAGCGCAGCGTGGCCCGCCGGAACGGCGTCCAGCGGCGCTGTCGATCGGAACGCCGCCACGAGTAGCCCACCGGGCGGCACCGACGACGGCGTCTCAAGCTATGCACGGAGCCAAACCACGCTGTGAGGCCCTTCCGACCAGCATTCAGCAGCATTAATCAACGGTGATTCATTCCCCACTCGACCCGTCCGGGTAGTTACCCGTTTCGGGTGCACCGTCGCTAGACCGAGCGTAGCAATGGTGACGGGGAGCAATCAAGAATCGAATGAAACAGCCCGTCTGTAAGGTTCAACACTTCACAGACCTGCAGGTTCTTGCTAAACAGTAGGCCGACAAGTACGAATAATTCCGGAGCCCAACAATAGCTCGTCAGTATTTACGAGGCGCCGCAACCACTTGTTGTGCCATTCTTGGCACTATTCGACTGGTCGCACTCCGCCGCCCCGCCGGTAGGCCAGAGCGCCGCACACCCGCCGGCCTACAAGCGCGCAAGTCCGCCGGCCCACAGGCCGACTCGCGGGAAATTTTGGGCGGCGAGCACCCCCGACAGTCGATGGGCCCGGGCGATCAGCCACACTCACCGTGACACCATCCGGGCGTGCCCTCACGAAGATCATCTTGACGGAGTGAGACACTGCGGGCCAGCGAGGTGGTCAGCACCCACACGACGTGCTGGGAATACCGGTCAGGAGCTCCTGAGTTGACGCCATATGACGACAGGCGACGCGGCGCGGGGCGGCCACGATCGACTTCGTTAGCGGCGCGCCGGCCAGGGACCGCGCCGGAAATCCGCGGGCAACACGAGGGAGAACTGTGAAGGTCAGCGTTTTCGGTCTCGGCTACGTCGGCTGCGTCTCGGCGGCCTGCCTCGCCGCGCAGGGCCACGAGGTGGTCGGCGTGGACGTCAACTCGACGAAGGTCGATCTGGTGAACCGAGGCCAGTCCACTGTCGTCGAGGAACGCATCCGCGAGATCACCGAGCAGGTCGTGCGGGATGGCGCGCTGCGGGCCACCACGGACGTCACCGAGGCGATCAACGCCACCGACATCTCGCTCATCTGCGTGGGCACGCCGTCGGCCTCGAACGGCAGCCTGTCCACGGAGTACCTGGAGCGGGTCGCCGAGGAGATCGGCGTCGCCCTCGCCGCGAAGGACAGCCGCCACACCGTGGTGTTCCGCAGCACGATGCTGCCCAGCACCTGTGAGAAGCTGCTCGTCCCGCTGCTGGAGAAGTCCTCCGACAAGGTGGCTGGCGCTGATTTCGGGGTGGTGGTGAACCCGGAGTTCCTGCGCGAGGGCACCAGCGTGCGGGACTACTACGACCCGCCCAAGACGGTGATCGGCCAACTCGACGAGGCCAGCGGCGACCCGGTCGCCGAGCTGTACAAGGACCTGCCCGGCCCGGTGTTCCGGGTGCCGATCGCGGTGGCCGAGATGACCAAGTACGTGGACAACTGCTTCCACGGCCTGAAGGTCAGCTTCGGGAACGAGATCGGCGCCATCTGCCACGCACTGGGGCTGGACTCGCACAAGGTCATGGACATCTTCCTGGCCGACACGAAACTGAACATCAGCCCGGCCTACCTGCGCCCCGGGTTCGCCTTCGGCGGCTCCTGCCTGCCCAAGGACCTGCGCGGATTGGTGCACGCCGCCCGCCGCGCCGATGTCTCGGTGCCGATCCTGGAGCACGTGCTGCCCTCCAACGTCGAGCACCTGCGACGGGCGTTCGAGCTGGTCGCGGCCACCGGGAAGCGCAAGATCGGGCTGCTCGGGCTGTCGTTCAAGCCGGGCACCGACGACCTGCGGGAGAGCCCGATCGTGGAGCTGGCCGAGCAGCTGCTGGGCAAGGGCTACGACGTGCGCATCTACGACGCCAACGTGACGCTGTCCCGGCTGATCGGCGCGAACCGGGAGTACATCGACGCCCGGGTGCCGCACCTGGCCCAACTGCTCGGCGACGACATCGATGCGGTCAAGGACCACGCCGAGGTGCTCATCGTGGGCAACAAGGACGAGGCCGTCCTCGCCGCCGTGAAGGACCCGGGCGACCGCATTGTGATCGACCTGGTCCGGCTGCCCGACGCCGAGCAGCGCCGGGGCAAGCCGGGGTACGTGGGCCTGGGCTGGTAGGGCTAGGAGCGTCCGCCGGGCCAGTGCCGCAGCAGCGCCACCGCCTCGAGCTGCGAGTTGACCTCCAGCTTGGTCAGGATCGCCCTGATCTGAGTGCGGACCGTGGTCATCGAGACGACAAACTTCTCCGCGATGGTGCCGGCTCGGTGTCCCTCCGCGAGCAGCTCGAGGACCTCGCGCTCCCGGGCGCTGAGCCGGCCCAG
>DASWST010000311.1:0-7603 GCA_036402515.1 Pseudonocardia sp. | reverse complement strand
TGCTCGCTATAGCGACCATCGCCACTCACGACCTCTGATCAGGCGTTCTTCTCCGCTTGGGCGCGGATCCGGGCCTCCTGCTCCTGCAGCTCGGGGGTGAATGCCGCGCCGAAGTCCTCCGCCTCGAACACCGGGCGCAGCTCGATGACGAACTCGCCCTGGGCCGGCCGGGGTGCCCGCTTGAGCCACTCCAGCGCTTCCTCGTAGGACTTGGCCTGCAGCAGCCAGAACCCGGCGATCAGTTCCTTGGTCTCGGCGAACGGGCCGTCGATCACCCTGGTCTTGTCGGCGGAGTGCACGATCCGGGCGCCCCGCGAGCTCGGGTGCAGCCCCTCGCCGGCCAGCATCACGCCGGCCTTCACCAGCTCCTCGTTGAACGCGCCCATCGCGGCCAGCTCCTCTTCGGTGGGCATCTCGCCGGCCTCGGACCGCTCGTCCGCCTTGACCATCGCAATGAATCGCATGGCACCTCTCCCTGCTGTGTCGGCCGGCGCTTCGTCCGGTTCTCGCCTGGTGTGGCCCTCCCTTGGGTGTGGGTGGGCGCTGCTCACGCGTCGAACGAGGGTGGCGGAGTTCGACACGGGCGCGAAGGTTTTTTCCTCGCCCTGTCGGGAGGTATTGCCACATGGCGACGCCGACCGCGCTGAGCTGCGAAATCAGCGCGATAGAGATCGTTTCGGTGACCTCCCGGTTCACTCAATAGGGGGGTGGCGGTACGGATCGTGGAGGTCCAGGCGATAGTGCAGGCATGAGGTCTTTCCGGCGCATCGCGGTCATCACCATCTCGTCCCTGTTGTTGGTGGCGGGTGTGGTGCTCGGGTTTCTGCCGGTCAGCGCGACGCTCACGGAGATCGCCCCGCAGCTGCGGTTGATCACCGTTCCGTGCGGCAACGTGTACCTGCGAAACATCCCGCCGACACAGCCCGGCGACCTCGTTGCACTGCCGGGTGAGTCAGGGGTGTATCTGCCCAGGGCCAGCTACGTCGAGCACTGCTCGGAGTCCGTCGGCTGGCGGCGGTACGCGGCGTGGGGGCTGACCGCGATCGGCGCGCTAGGGCTGGCCATCACCTTCTCCGCCGCACGGACGCCGGTCGGGCCGGGCGGTTCGGGCCGCTCCAGTCGTTCCTCGGGTCGTTCGGGTCGCTCCGCTCGATCTGACGGGCCTGATGGGGCCGACGGGACTGACGGATCCGACGGGTCTGACAGCTCCGGAGGCCCTGACAGCCCCGCTGGCTCTGACCGCCCGGCGGATTCGGACGGCTCCGCGGGCCCGGGCGCCGCTGGCAGCCCTGATGCCGCCGGCGGTCCCGGCGATGGTTCGGAACAGTCGCCGCGTGGGCGGCACGCTCGGCGCAACTGACCGGCTCCTGAGCCGCTCGCCGCGAGCTTTCACAGTCCAACCGGACTGTGAAAGTATGCGGCCGACGCGGCTGGCCACGAGGAGGCGGACATGACCGAGGACGGGTACCGCACGCTGACCTAGGTCGCCGACCGCAAGGCCTACTTGACGCTCAACCGCCCGGACCGGCTGAACGCCATCACCAGCGAGATGGCCGCGGAGCTGGCCGAGGCCGTGGACCGCGCGAACCAGGACGCGGACGTGCACGTGATCATTCTGGCCGGCGCGGGGCGGGCCTTCAGCGCGGGCTACGACCTGAAGCGGTACGCCGAAGCGGGCGAGTACACCCAGCCGCCGGTGTGGGACCCGATCAAGGACTTCACCTTGATGAAGCGGAACACCGAGCAGTTCTTCACCCTCTGGCGCTCGCTCAAACCGACCATTGCCCGGGTGCACGGCTACGCGGTGGCCGGCGGCAGCGACATCGCGCTGTCCTGCGACCTGGTGGTGATGGCCGAGGACGCCCGGATCGGCTACATGCCCTCCCGGGTGTGGGGTTGCCCAACCACCGCGATGTGGGTGTACCGGCTCGGCGCGGAGCGGGCCAAGCGGATGTTGCTCACCGGCGACACCATCGACGGGCGGACCGCCGCCGACTGGGGCCTGGTGCTAGAGGCGGTGCCGGCCGACGAGCTGGATTCGGCGGTGGAGCGCCTGGCCGACCGGATGGCCGGCGTCCCGGTCAACCAGCTGGTCATGCAGAAGATGATGATCAACCAGGCGTACGACAACATGGGGCTGCAGGGCACCCAGCTGCTGGCCACCCTGTTCGATGGGATCACCCGGCACTCGCCGGAGGGCCGCTGGTTCCAGGAGTTCGCCAAGGAGCACGGGTTCGCCGCCGCCGTCCGCTGGCGGGATTCCGGCCGGTGGATTCCAGACGGCGGCGGCCCCATCCCCACCGCCGCCGACCTCGCCAACCTCCCCGACTGAGCCCCGACTGAGCCCCGCGCCGGTCACGTCACCGCCCGCGTCGCGGTGCGACCTGCCGGCGAGTCGGCGTTCTGAGCACACTGTGTCGCGGGTTTCAGCACACCGGACGTGTGCTGAGTCGGCGTTCTCAGGGTGCTGACAGTCCCGACTCGCGGGACTGGGGGGTGAGGACGCGGGTCACCCAGAGGTCGAGGATGTCGTCGGCCAGCGCCCGGTCCTCGCGCAGCGTGCTGGTCAGTGCCAGGCCGCGCAGCAGCATGAACAGGGACTCGCAGGCCACCCGGGCCCGCCGCGGGTCGCGGTCGGCGAACTCGCTGGAGAGCAGCTCGCGCACGGCCCGACCGATCTGCCGTTGCGACGGCAGCAGCGCCTCGCGCAACGCCGGGTCGGTACGGGCGGCCATCCACAGCTCGAGCGCGGCCTGGAACGCCGGCCCGGACATCGCCGTGCGGACCGCCGCCAGCCGGGCGCGCGAGGCCTCCGGGTCGGTCCGCGACCCAGCGGAGCCGATGTCGGCCAACTGCAGCTCGGCGAGGTAGCCCACGGCGGCCGCGAACAGTTCGGCCTTGGAGCGGAAGTGGTGTAGCAACGCGCCTCGGGACAGCCCGGCGCGCTCCTGGATGCGCTGCGTGGTGGTGCCGGAGTAGCCGTACTCGACGAGGCACTCGACGGTGGTCTCCAGCAGGTGCCGCCGGGTGCGGTCGCGCTGCTGGCGACGGCTGAGCGCGGGCATCGGTGCAGCGTACGACGTGCTGCCGGGTTGGCCCGGCGGACTCCTCCGGCCGCGCTCAGCCAGGGTTGATCCCGGTGGCCGGCAAGCTCACCCAGCCCCGGGTGAAGGGTGACCGCAGCCGCCGGGCGCCGGCCAGATCTACCCCGACGGTGGGCTGGCGGGCGAACAGCTCCTCGAAGGCGACGCGGGCCTGCAGCCTGGCCAGGTGGGATCCGATGCAGAAGTGCACGCCGCTGGAGAACGCCAGGTGCCGCGGCGCCCGCCGGGTGATGTCGAGCTGGTCGGCGGACGAGCCGAACTCCCGCTCATCGCGGTTGGCCGACCCGTAGAGCATCAGCACCCGCTCGCCGGCGTCGATCCGCAGGCCGTGCAGGGTGACCGGGTGCCGGACGGTGCGGGCCAGCGCCTGTACCGAGCTCTCCATCCGCAGGAATTCCAGCAGCGCGTTCGGGATCAGGCTCGGGTCGGCGACCAGCCGCTCCCGCTGGTCGTGGTGCTCGTCCAGCAGCGCCACGCCGTGCGAGATCAGGTTGCCGGTCGTGTCGTTCCCGCCAGCCACCATGGCGAAGCAGAAACCCAGGACGTCCCAGTCGGTGAGCCGCTCGCCGGCGGCCTCGGCCACGGTGAGTGCGCTGATCAGGTCGTCACCGGGGTCCGATCGCCGGGCAGTGATCATCTCGCTGAAGTAGCCGAACATCTCGGCCACCGAGTCGATCGCGATCTTCCGGTCCACCCGGAACCCGTTGTCCTGCAGGCAGGTCAGCGCGCTCACCCACGGGTTGAACCGGACCCGGTCCGGCTGCGGCACGCCGAGTAGGTGGGCCACCACGAAGTTGGGGATCGCGGCGGAGAAGTCGCGGTGCAGGTCGACCGGTTCGTCCTCCGCGACCCGGCGTTCCAGCTCGGCGATGCGCTCCCGGGCGAACTCCCGGATCAGTTGCTCCAGGTCGGTCACCCGGCGCGCGGTGAATGCCTTGCTGACCAGCCCGCGCAGCTGGTTGTGCCGGGGCGGATCGAGCATCACCAATGTCGGCGCCAGCCCGAGCGTGGCGATCTCGTCCGGATAGAAGGTCAAGCCCTGCGCGGAGGAGTACCGCTCGTGGTCCCGGACCGCGGCCCAGATGTCCTCGAACCGGGACAGCGCCCAGAACGGCGGGTCGGTGAACCGGTGCACCGGGTCGTGGTCGCGCAGCTCGCGGTACGCCGGGTATGGGTCGCGCTGGAAGGTGTCGTCGAACGGGTCGTACCGGGGCGGGGAGACGGTGTCCGGCATGGTGGCTCCTCGATTCGACTCGTTTTAACGGCTTACGTTACTAACGCAGGCCGTTAGTATCGCGTGGTGCCCCGCGATGCCACAAGTACCCGCGAGCGACTGCTCCGCGCCGGCGAGCACCTGTTCGCCCGCAAAGGCGTGGACGGCGCGCTGACCAGGGAGATCGTCACGTTGGCCGGCCAGGCGAACGACTCGGCGGTGCACTACCACTTCGGCTCCAGGCGCGGACTGCTCGGCGCCATCGTCGATCGGCACATGCGGCGGATGGAGGAGCAGCGCAAGCCGGCGCTGGATGCGCTGCAGACTCGCGGCGCGTCCGAGGTCGCCGACCTTGGCGCTGTGCTGGCCGCCGTGGTGGAGCCGATGACCGCCGAGCTGACCGACCAGAGCGGCCGCGACTTCCTGCGCATCGTCGCCCAGCTCGCCGGCGAGTCCGGCGCGCGCACCGGGGAGGTGCCGCACCCGCTCGCCGGCACCGCGCTGGCCGGCCAGCTCGACCTGCTGCACACCCGTTGCCGCGACCACCTCGCCGAACCGGTCGCCCGGGAGCGCATCGCGATCGCCATCGTCATGCTGACCGCCGCCCTAGCCGACCGAGCCCACCGCCTCGACGAGCACCTACCCGTCCTCCTGGGCCACCCGGCGTTCGTCACCAACCTGACCACCATGCTCACCGCCGCCCTACTCGCCCCCGCCTAAAACCCGCGAGTCGGCGCTCTCGGCACACCGGGTCGGCGCTCTCAGCACATCGGTTCACACCTCGATTGCGGCAGCGCCGGTACGCTCAGCGACTGTGCTCGAGCGCGGTGGCCGCAGTGGCCCGGAACTAGGAAACCGTCCGGGGCAGGTCGGCTGGCTGGCCAAGGAGACAGCGCGCCTGCTGGAGTTCGCCGAAGGGTCCTGGCATCCGCTCGGGGGGTTCGGCCGGCAGGACGACCGGGGCATGCTGGACCCCAGCGGCCCGGCGGAGTTGTGGATCACCGGCCGGATGACGCACTGCTTCGCGCTGGGCACGCTGCTCGGCCACCCGAGCAGCCCCGGCCTGGTGCATCACGGGGTGTCCGCGCTACGCGGTCGGATGCGCGATGGGCAACACGGCGGCTGGTACCCGGAGGTCGACTCGGGCGGCCCGGCGCGCACCCAGAAGGAGTTCTACCAGCACGCCTTTGTGGTGCTGGCCGCCGCGAGCGCGCACGTTGCCCAGCACCCGAACGCCGGCGAGCTGCTGGCCGACGCGCTGCAGGTGGTCGACCAGCGGTTCTGGTCCGAGGCCGACGGCATGGTGGTGGAGACCTGGGACGAGCTGTTCACCGAGCCGGAGCCGTACCGGGGGGTCAACGCGGCCATGCACGGCGTGGAGGCGTTCCTGGCCGCCTTCGACGCCACCGGTGACACGCTCTGGCGGGACCGTGCGCTGCGGATGACCACGCGGGTACTGCGGGAGTTCGCCGAGCCGAACGGTTGGCGGATCGCCGAGCACTTCGACAGTGACTGGAACGCTCTGCCGGACTACAACCGCGATCGCCCGGACGATCCGTTCCGCCCGTACGGGGCGACCGTCGGGCACGGCCTGGAGTGGTCCCGGCTGTGCCTGCACGTGCACGCCGCGCTGGGTGGTGCCTCCGGCGGCGGGCCGTCCTGGCTGGTGGACGACGCGCGGCAGCTGTTCGACCGCGCGGTGCGGGACGGCTGGGCGGTGGACGGGGCGGACGGCTTCGTCTACACCGTGGACTGGGACGGCAAGCCGGTGGTGCACCAGCGGATGCACTGGGTGCTGACCGAGGGGATCGGCGCGGCCACCACGCTGGCGGCGGTCACCGGCGAGGAGTCCTACCGGCGGTGGTGCCCGATCTGGTGGGACTACGCGGATCGGTACCTGATTGACCGGGAGCTCGGCTCCTGGCACCACGAACTGGATCGACACAACCGGCCCAGCGCGACGGTGTGGTCCGGTAAGCCGGACGCCTACCACGCGCTGCAGGCCACCCTGTTGCCCCGGATCCCGGTTCGGGCCTCGGTGGCTCGCGCCGTCCGCGACGCTCTGGCCAGCGGAGATCTTGCACCACTCGAGCTCTAGTCGCTTTGTTCACTCCGGGAATTCGACAGCCAAGTAGTACGTTCAGGTGACTATTGAACGCTCTACAACTGGAGGAGGCAGTCATGCCGGCCGTGACGGTTTCGGACATCACCACATTGGCTCGGATCCCGGAGGCGGCGCCCGATGCGGCGGAGCGGCACGTGCGGTCGGTCACCGACGCGCCCACCGGCTACGAGGGTGAGGGCTTCCCGGTGCGCCGCGCGTTCGCCGGTGTCCCGATGAACGAGCTGGACCCGTTCATCCACATGGATCAGATGGGCGAGGTCGAGTACGCGCCGGGCGAGCCCAAGGGCACCGCGTGGCACCCCCACCGCGGCTTCGAGACCGTCACCTACATCATCGACGGCACCTTCGAGCACGCCGACTCACACGGCGGCGGCGGGACGATCACCAACGGGGACACTCAGTGGATGACCGCCGGCGGTGGCATCCTGCACATCGAGCGACCGCCGGAGGCGCTGGTGGCCAGCGGCGGGCTGTTCCACGGCCTGCAGCTGTGGGTCAACCTGCCCCGCGAGCTGAAGACCGCCGCGCCGCGCTACCAGGACCTGCGGGCCGGCCAAGCGGCGCTGCTGTCCACCCCGGACGGCGGCGCGTTGCTGCGGGTGATCGCCGGGGAGGTCGCCGGGCACCACGGCCCGGGCTCTACCTACACCCCGATGACGATGGTGCACGCCACGGTCAGTCCGGGCGCGCTGCTGCGGCTGCCCTGGCGCAAGGACTTCAACGCGCTGGTCTACGTGCTGTCCGGGGCCGGTTCGGTGGGGCCACGGGTGGGCGCCGACCGGCGGCCGGTGCAGACCGGCCAGCTGGCCGTGTTCGGGCCCGGTGACGTGATCACCCTGGCCGGCGCGGACCACCAGGAGACCCGGTACCCGGCACTGGATGTGGTCATCCTGGGCGGCACGCCGATCCGCGAGCCAGTGGCCTGGGGCGGCCCGTTCGTGATGAACACCCGGGCCGAGGTGCTGCAGGCGTTCGAGGACTTCCAGGCCGGCCGGTTCGGCCAGATCCCGGCCGAGCGGGTGCCGCACGGCGACCTGGGCGAAGTGCACTAGGTCCCACTGGGCCGTTCGGGGATTTCGCCGTCGGCGGAGCAACCCTGCGCCCAGGTCACACGTCAACCCCATTGGGCCGGTCCGCGCGCAGCGTGTCAGGCGCGTCGGC
>DASWST010000310.1:0-4869 GCA_036402515.1 Pseudonocardia sp. | reverse complement strand
GTTTGTGCCGACCACCTCGTGGCTCGGCTTCACCTACCCGATCAACATGACCGGTCAGCCGGCGGCCACCGTGCCCGCCGGGTTCACCTCGGCCGGTCTGCCGGTGGGGCTGCAGATCATCGGGCGGCACCTGGCCGACGGCGCGGTGCTGCGCGCCTCCGCCGCGTTCGAGGCGGCCGCCCCCTGGGCGCACCGCTGGCCCGAACTCGCCTGACCGTGGCTGCCGGCAGCTCGCCCCCCTCGACTTCGCATACCCAGGGTGCACTTCGCATAGGTCACTTCAGATAGGTCACACACTGTGCGGAGTGCAGGCCAGGTGTGCGAAGTCGAGGACTGGCCGGTAGGGGACGGCGGGTTAGTCCTCGCCGATGCGGGTGAGGGCCATGGTGAAGCTGACGATGATCACCTGGAAGCCGGTCACCGTGAGCACCATGCCGATGATCGGCACCTGCATGGTGTCCGCGGTGTTCAGCGCGCCGAAGCCGGTGGCCCCCCACGAGGTCAGCGCGGCGAGGAAGCACCCGACACCGAGCAGGGACAGCGACCCGCCCACCAGCAGCCCGCGCTCCAGGGAGAACCGGGACACCACCCTGGCCAGCCGGGCCGACGGCAGCAGCAAACCGAGGTGGCTGGCGTAGGAGCGGGCGATCACCGCCAGCCCCAGACCCTGCACGCCGAGCATGAACATGGTGGCGCAGGCCAACATGCTGTGTGGGCCGAACCCGATCCCGCCGACCACGTGCGGCCCGACGGCCAACCAGACCAACCCGGCCAGCCCGACCGCCTGCAGGGCCAGCGACGGGTAGTAGAGCAGCCAGCGCGGGCTGAACGCGAGCAGGAACCGCAGGTGACGCCAGCCGTCGCGCCAGGTGCGCAGGTGCGGGGAGCGGCTGCGACCGTCCGGGCGCAACGTAGTCGGCACTTCGCAGATGCGCAGCTGCGCCAGCGAGGAACGCACCACCATCTCGCTGGCGAACTCCATGCCAGAGGTGCGTAGCCCCAGCGCGATCATCCGATCCCGGCGGAACGCACGGATCCCGCAGTGGAAGTCCCGCACCGGGATTCCGAACAGCACCCGCCCCATCTTGGACAGCACCGGGTTGCCCAGGTAGCGGTGCAGGAACGGCATGGCGCCGGCCTCGATGCCGCCCTTGAACCTGTTGCCCATCACCAGCTCGGCACCGGAACGCAGCGCGTCCACGAAGTCGCCGAGGTCGTCCAGCGCGTAGCTGTCGTCCGCGTCGGCCATCAGCACGTACTCGCCGTGCGCGGCCAGGATCCCGGCGCTCAGCGCAGCCCCGTAGCCGCGCCGGGGCACGTCCACCACCCGCGCGCCGTGTGCCCTGGCGATCTCCTGGGAGCCGTCGGTGGAGCCGTTGTCGGCGACCACCACCTCACCGGTCACACCCAGGCGCAGCAGCGAATCCTGCGCCTTGCGCACGCAGGTGGCCAGCGTCTCGGCCTCGTTCAGGCACGGCAGCACGATGGACAGCTCGATCAGTGAACAGCTCGACTCGGCGATCCCGCCGGGCTCGCCTCGGGCCGGCTGCCCGGCTACCGAACCCGCGCTCGGATTCCTGGTGGCGGCGAGAGGGCCCGCGCCATCCGCTGTTTCGACGGCCTCAGTGGTCATCGACTGGGAACTCCTTCGCCGGGCCTGGTGGAGTCGGGTAGCCGGGAGGCGGCTTGAGGGCCGGCGGGGATCGGGGTCAGCGCGCCGCGCAGCAGGGCGCCGGCGGCGCCGAGGTCCCCGGAGGCGAGCAGCCCGGGCAGTTTGCACAGCACGTGCAGGCGGGAGGTCAGGTGCCAGCGGGCCGCCCGCGCCGTCCGGCGCCAGCCCAGCGCGGCGAACTCGGCGGCGGCCTCGGCGAAGAACGCCCGCTCCTCGGCAAAGCGGGATCCATCGCCGGCCCGTGCCGAGGACAGGCTGTCCGGGTGCCGGCGGTACTCGATACCGGGCCGCTCGAGCAGCACCGCATCGCCGCCGTCACGCAGGATGCGCAGATACAGGTCCAGGTCCAGAACGATGTCGTAGCCGGGCCGGAATCCGTGTCGCAGCAGCACTTCCCGGCGGAAGGCCACGCTCGGGAAGTACATCCAGTTCCCCCGCAGCAGCGACGCCGCGAGCGGCTCGCCGCCCAGCCGCGCGCTGTCCCGCACCCTGGGCGCGGTCAGCGCTTTCACCCGATCCACCAGCGGCGTGGCCGGTTGACCGGCGGCGTCCATGATGCGCGCGCCGGTGTGGATGAAGGCCGCGTCCGGGTACCGCTGCGCCGCCTGGCGCACCCGTCCGACGAAGTCCGGCAGCAGCCGGTCGTCGGAGCCCAGGATCACCACCAGTTCGGCGGAGCTTGCTTCGGCGCAGCGCTGGAAGTTGCGGTTGATGCCGAGCCGCTCCGGGTTGGCCAGGTAGCGCACCCGGGGTTCGGCGAGTCCGGTCAGCCAGTCCCCGAGGCCAGGGTCCCGGCCCGCCGCCACCCCGTCGTCGATCACGGTGAGCCGCCAGTTCGGGTCATCCTGGGCGAGCACGCTGGTCACCGTCTCGCGAACGAGTGCGCCGTCGCCGAAGGCGGGCACCATGACATCGACCAGCACGGCCGCAGGATAGTCACCCACAGCTAATCGTCTCCCGTTCCCCCTCCGCAAAGCGATCACGATTTAACAACGCGCCACGGGCACCCGCGCTGGCCGCCTGCCGCCGGCGAACCCGCCGACGCGGCGTACTGTCACCGCGTGGCACCCCAGGCGCGGCTTCGCGGGCGGCTGGCCAGCGTCGCGCCGGTCGGCGGCGGGCTGGCGTTGGTCGGGCTGGCCGCGTACGTGGTGCTCGCACTTGCTGGACATACCCTCCCCGCCAGGGATTACGCGGCCGCCGCGTCGATGTTCCTGCTCACCGCGATCGTCGGGCCTGGCGTCTTCGCCGCCGTGGAGCAGCAGACCAACCACGAGGTGAGCGCCCGGCTGGCCGCCGGCGCCAATCCGGTGCCGGCGGTGCGCGCGGCCACCGTGATCACCGCCGGGCTCGCCGGGATCATGTCGGTCGGGGTGCTGGCGCTGGGCCCGGTTCTGGTGCCCCGGGTGTTCGCCGGGCACACCGCGCTGCTGGTCGCCACCGTCCTGGCGGTGCTCGGCGCGGCGGCCGCCTACTTGCTGCGCGGAGTCTTCGCCGGTCAGCGCCGCTACCGCTGGTACGGGGTGAGCCTGGCCGCCGAGGGGCTGGCGCGGCTGCTGCCGTGTGTCGCGCTGGTGCTGCTCGGCTGGGCCAGCACCGACCGGTTCGGGTTCGTCTTCGCGCTGGGCTGTGGGGTGGCCGCCGTGGTCACCCTGCCCGCCCTGCGCGGGCGCGGCGCGCCCCCGCCCGAGCGAGCTGGCGAGCCATCGCCCGGGCGGGCTGGCGGGCCGGTGCGGCTGCGCCCGCTGGCCGGCGCGGTGGGGCTGCTGGCCGGCGCGTCCTGCCTGACCCTGCTGGTGACAAACCTTGGCCCGGTAGTGCTCACCTCCCGGGTGGGCGCCGAGCACGCCGACGCCGAGCTGGCCGCGAGCTTCGTCTCGCTGTTCCTGCTGGCCCGGATACCGCTGTTCCTGTTCGCCCCGGTACAGGCGTTCCTGCTGCCCTCGCTCACCGCAGCGGCCGGCCGGGGCGACCTGGCCGCGGTGCGCGGCGGAATCCGCGCCGTGTTGCTCGCGGTGGCCGCGGTCGGGCTGCCCGGGGTGCTGGGTGCCTGGCTGCTCGGCCCGTGGGCGTCCCGGGTGTTGTTCGACGCGCCGACCGAGCTGCCCCGGCTGGTCGCCGGCCTGCTCGGGGTGAGCACGGTGGCCATGATGGTCGCGGCGATCCTGCAGCCGGCGTTGGTCGCGTTGGGCCGCAATCGGGCCGCGATGCTGGCCTGGGCGGTGTCCTCGGCGCTGTTCGTCGGGTTGTTGTTCGCGCCGGTGGACCCGCTCACCGCGGCGGTGACCGCCCAGCTGGTGGCTCCGACCCTGGTCTGCCTGCTGATGCTGGTGGCGCTACGCCAGGAGTTGCGGAGCAGGTTGGCGGGCCGGTCGGCGGCCCAGCCGGGTCAGCCGTTCGAGCCGACGGTGACGAACTCGTTGTAGGTGAACAGCTTGCCGGCCCAGCGCGGCAGCGGGAACGACGACTGCGCGGACACCGTCAACCCGAGCGTGCTGTACAGCTCGGCCACCTCGGCGAAGCCGCAGAAACGGACGTGGGTGGCGTCGCTGGCGTAGCCCCGCTCCTGCGGGGTAATCACCACGACGACCGCGCCGGGGCGCAGGCTGGGCAGGTAGGAGCCGATCACCTCGAGCGCGGTGGCCCGGTCCATGTGCTCCACCAGGTGCGCGGCCAGCAGCCCGTCGAACGAGCGCGGAGCGGCGTACTCCGAGTCGCGGAACTCCGCCACGGTGAACGCGGTCATGCCGCGCTCCCGGCAGTACGCCACAGAGTGGGCGTTGTGGTCCACGCCGACGCTGCCCGGGCCGAGGTTGGCCAGGTTGCGCCCGATGCCACAGCCCACGTCCAGCACCGCGCGCTGGCCGACCGCCCGGCGCAGCTTCCACCGGTACGGCGCCTGCACATCCAGCAGCCGCTTCCAGCGAGCGCCCTCCAACCGGGCCAGCCGCTCGGTGTAGGACCCGTCCGCCGTGTCTCGCGTGCTCACCCGAACACCATTTCCCGCCGTAGAAAGACGCCAGTTACCTGTTCACACGTATACCGCGATGACCAGGGCGCACAGCCACAGCACGGCGAGCACCTGCAGCACCCGGTCGCCCAGCGCGATCTCTTCGGGTTCGCCGCCGTTGCCGCCGTCCACGTCCACCGCGTAGCGCAGCACGGCCACCACGAACGGCACGATGGAGATCACCGAC
>DASWST010000309.1:0-27734 GCA_036402515.1 Pseudonocardia sp. | reverse complement strand
GCTATAGCGACCATCGCCACTCACGACCCTGGGGACGTGGTCGCTAGCCTCACGGGGTGAGTCCGCCTCGGCCGTATGTGCTGTTGTCCGTCGCCGTGTCGGTGGACGGGTACCTGGACGACACGAGCCCCGAGCGGCTGTTGCTCTCCTCGCCGGAAGACTTCGCCGAGGTGGACGAGGTGCGCGCCGGGGTGGACGCCATCCTGGTCGGCGCCGGCACGGTGCGCGCGGACAACCCCCGGCTGCTGGTCCGCTCCGCCGAGCACCGCCGGGACCGGGTGGCCAAGGGGCTGCCGCCCAGCCCGGTGAAGGTCACCCTGAGCAGCTCCGGCGACCTCGACCCGGCCGCCGCCTTCTTCACCGAGGGGGAGGCCGAGCGGTTGGTTTACCTGCCCGACTCGGCGGTCGCGGCGGCCACCGCGCGGCTCGGCGCGGTGGCCACCGTGGTCGGCGCCGGCGACCCGCTGGACCTCGCCACGCTGCTGGAAGACCTGGCCGGGCGCGGCATCGGGCGGCTGATGGTGGAGGGCGGCGGCGAGGTGCACACCCTGTTCCTGGCCGAGGACGTGGTGGATGAGGTGCGGCTGGCGGTGGCGCCGCTGTTCGTCGGTGACCCGGGCGCGCCCCGACTGGTCGGCCCAGGGGCGTTTCCGCCCGAGGGAGGCCGGATGCGGCTGGTGGACCTGCGGCGGCTGGGCGATACGGCGGTACTGCGCTACCTGGTCAGCTGAGGGCGGGTTACCTGGTCAGATGAGCGCGGCGGCCCGGCCGGTGGCGACCCGCTCGGCCAGCTCGATCAACCGGGCGCGCAGTGGCTCGGCCCGCCGGGCGAACTCGGCCTGCTGCCTGGCGTACTCGGCCCGCCCGGCCGGGGTCTCGATCGGCACCGCCGAGTAGCCGAGTTCGGTGAGGTCGTACGGGCTGGCCCGCATGTCCAGCTCGCGCACCGCGACGGCCAGCTCGAAGCAGTCCGCGACCAGCTCAGACGGGGTGGCCGGAGCCAGTTTGTACGCCCATTTGTACAGGTCCATGGTGGCGTGCAGGCAGCCCGGCTGCTCGGTGTCCGGCTGCCCGGCCCTGGTCGGCGCGGTCTCGTTGCGCGGCACGGCGGCGGCGGTGAAGAACCGGAACGCGTCGTGGTGCGTGCAGCGCAGCGGCATGGACTCCACCACCGCATCGGTGCCGGCCGCGCCCAGCCGCAGCGGCAACTGTTCATGCCGGGGTCGGTCGTCCCGGTACACCATGGCCCACTCGTGCAGCCCGAAGCAGCCCAACCGGGCCGGCCGGTTCGCCGTGGCGCTCAGCAGCCGGTGCACGAACTCACCCGTCGCGCGGCGCGGGGCGGGCAGCGTCGCCGGGTCGAAGCACACCCCGTCGCCGGCGCGGCGGTAGCCCGGCCAGCGCAGGAACTCCTCGGCATCCCCGGTGAGCAGCACTTCCGGCCCGGGGTGCCAGCGCTCCAGCCGGGTCGGCCGGTGGCTGTAGTAGGTGAACAGGAAATCGAGGATCGGGTGCGCCTCGCCGCGTTGCCGGCGCTCCCGGTGCGGCCCGGTCCAGCGGGACACCCGCTCGCGGTGTGCCCGCTGCCGCGCCCGCCACGCCCCCTCATCCCACCTGCGCATCGCCCGCAAGTCTAGGACGCCGCCGACGGCACACACCGCGGCAGCGCCGCGCACAGGTTGGGGCGTGTGTGCGGCGACACGGGGATGTGTGCCGTCGAGGAGGGAGCGCGGAGGAGGCGGCTACGCGGGGTTGAGGGCGACGGCTTTGAGGAAGGTGTAGTGGAAGGTGCCGCCGTCCAGCGCGGTGCGGCGTAGGTCGGCGATCCCGCGCTGCCAGTCGGTGGTCGTGCACAGGCCGGCGGTCAGCGCCTCGTCCCGGACCGCCTCGATCATCGCGATGAACGTGTTCCGGGTGAAGCCGTCGACCATGGCCGGCCGGGTCTGATCGGCGTACACCGTGCGGGGACGGACCTCGACGTCCCGGTACCCGGCGTCGGTCAGCAGCGGCTGCAGCCGGCGCCCGATCAGCGCGTCCCCGCCGGCGGCGGCCTGCAGCTGGACCTGGCAGCCGATGACTGCCCGGGCGTGCAAGCTGTCCGGGTGGAAGACCGCCGACCCGTGATCCCGCTCGATCACCGTGATGGTGCCCCCGGGCCGCAGCACCCGGCGCAGTCCGGCCAGCGCCCGCACGGGGTCGGGCAGGTGCTCCAGGACGAAGCACACGAACAGGTGGTCGAACCAGGCGTCCGGAAACGGCAGCTTGTGCAGGTCCGCGCGCAGCCAGTGCACCACCGCGCCGGGAGCCCGGGCCGCCACCCTGGCCCTGGCCTTGGCCAGCGAGTCCTCGGCGAGGTCCACCGCGACCAGCCGCGCCCCGGGGCTGGACCGGACCAGGTGCGCGGTCTGCGCGCCGACGCCGCAGCCGACTTCCAGCACCCGGTCGCCCGCCGGGTACGCGGTGCCCGCGTGCAGTAGCGCCGCCAGGGTGTCCGCCTGGTCAGCCAGCCTGCGGGTCTCGTACTCCGAGTAGCCGTGCAGGTAACCGAGGGTTGTCGTCAAGGCGTCCATGGCGTCCACCCTGCTGGCACAATGGCTCGGTGACCAGGTCCAAAAGAGACGCCTCCGACCGGTCCACAACCGCCGGATCCGACTTCCTCCAGCTGAACATCGACGATGCGCCGACCGGCGGGATCTCCGACTGGTTGGCCGAGCAGCTCCGGCTGGCCATCTCCGATGGCCGGCTGCCACTGGGCAGCAGGTTGCCGTCCACCCGGCTGCTGGCCGCCGATCTCCGGGTGTCCCGAGGCGTGGTGACCGGGGCCTACCGACGCCTGGTCGAGGACGGGCAGATGGCCGGGCGAGGTCGGGGCGGGACCGTGGTCGTTGCCGCGCCGCTGGCGGCCCCGAATGCACCACCGCATGTGGCTCCCAGAGCGTCGCCGAGGACAGGCCCTCGGCGCGATCCCAACGACACACCGGCGCTGTTCGCCGGAGCCCCAGGGGCGGACATCTTCGACTCGCTGCGCGGCGCCCCCGCGCGGATCGACCTGTCGCCCGGGGTGCCCGACCTGGCCGCGTTCCCCAGGGCCGGCTGGCTGCGCGCGGAGCGTCTGGTGCTCAGCCGGCTCTCCTCGGCCGACTTCGGCTACGGGGATCCCCGAGGAGCGCCGGCGATGCGGGCGGCGGTGGCCACCTGGCTGGCCCGCAACCGGGGGATCCGGGTTGACCCTACCGAGGTGATCATCGTCGCCGGCGTCACCCAGGCGTTCGCCCTGTTCAGCCAGGTGCTCCAGCAACACGGCATCACCGAGCTCGCGGTGGAGGACCCGGGGTCGCTGGGCGCGCGCCAGCATCTGCACTCCTGGGGAATGGCCACCCCACCGATCCCGGTGGACACCGACGGCGTGCGGGTCGACGAGTTGCGGGCCAGCGGCGCACCGGCCGTGCTGGTCACCCCGGCACACCAGTTCCCGACCGGGGTGGTGCTCAGCGCCGAGCGCCGCCGCGAGCTGATGCGCTGGGCGGACGAGGGTGGGCTGATCTTCGAGGACGACTACGACGCCGAGCACCGCTACGACCGGCCCCCGGTGCCGGCACTGCGGGCGATGCTGGCCGAGCACGTCTGCTACTCCGGGAGCGTGTCGAAGTGGCTCGCGCCCGCGCTGCGGGTGGGCTGGGTACTCGCGCCGGCGAAGTACCGGGACGACGTGGTGGCCGCCAAGCGCATCGCCGACCTGGGCAATCCGGTACTGACGCAGCTGGTCCTGGCCGAGTTGATGAGCTCTGGCGAGATGGAACGCCAGCTGCGCTTCGTGCGGTCCCGGCACCGCCGCCGCCGGGACGCGATGATCGAGGCGATCCACGCCCACCTGCCCGCCGCGGTGGTGCACGGCGCCGCCGCCGGGTTGCACCTGACGGTCAGCGTCGCCGGGGATGTCCCGGACACCGAACTGGCCGCCGCGTCACTGGCCCTCGGCGTCAAGGTGCAGCCGTTGTCCTGGCACAGCCAGCGGCCCAGCCGGCCGGGCCTGGTGCTCGGCTACGCGGCGCGCACCCCCACCGAGATCCGGGACGGCGTCGCGGCCATCGGCGACGCACTGCGAGAACTCGTTTCGGCTCGTACCCCCAGCGGGCGCATTTAGGTGTCGCGGCTGGAGGACCTTGGAGCGCCCCGGCCGTTCGGTGCCCTGGCCGATGCCCTGGGCTGCGAGCGGCGTTCGGTCGATCCCGGCCGCGCCGCGCTGCGCCGGCTCATCACGGGGAGGCCGAGGAGGCCGAGGACGGCGCAGCACTCCAGTTCAGGGCGGTGGAAGCATGCCTTCGCCCCGGCCGGGCGGCCCGACTAGGAGACCGGCACCGATAGTGGCGCGGTCGGGATGGTCACCGGCGGAATGGGCAGGCCAGGCACTGTGACGGGAATCCGCAGCACCCCGCCGGCGGGTTGCCCCGTCTCGGTCGAGTCGGCCGTGGTGATGATCAGGTCCCGGAGCTGCTCGCCGGCGAAGCACACGCTGCTGACGAACGCGGCCGGCACCTCCAGGACCTGGTCCAGTGCCCCGTCCGGGCGGATCCGGGCGACGCCGGCGCCGGTGCCGAGCGCGACCAGGACGCCGCCGGCCTCGTCGATGGCGAGCCCGTCGGCCTGGCCGCTGGGGCTGGACCACCAGGGCCGCAACCGGGGTGGGCTGGTCGTGGACCACCGGCCGCGCAGCACCGTGCCCGAGTCGAAGTCAGCGGCGCAAACCCACCCGTCCGCGCTGACCGCGATGCCGTTGGGCCAGTTGAGCTCGGCGTCGAACTCGACCCGGCCACCGTCCGGTCCGATGCTCCAGATGGCCCCGGGGCGTGCCGCCTCGCCGCGTAGCGGCCGGTAGCGCAACACGCCGATCAGCAGTTCGCCGCCGGGGCCGACGCCGAGATCGTTGAAGCCGGTCGCCGTCGGATCGGTGAGCAGCGGGCGCACCTGCCCGCCGTCCAGCAGGGCGATGTCCCTCCCGGTGGCCAGCAGCCCGCCGCCGGCGTGCAACGCGATGCCACCGATACCTCGGCGATCCGGCACCAGATGCGAGCGGCTCCCATCGGCGTGCAGCTGGTGCACCCCGCCGAGCAGCGCGTCCGTCACGTACAGCACGCCATCAGGGTCGGCCGTCGGCCCCTCGGCGAGGCCGAACCCGGTGGCCAGCACCTCGAACTCGGTCGTGCTCACTCGGCACCGGACTCGGCGGGGGCCCGCACCGCGCCGACGTAGTACTGCACCAGGTCGTCCATGGACACCACGCCGACGGTCTCGCCGCCTCGGTTGGCCACCACCCGGGCCAGGTGGGCCGACGAGCGGCGCAGCGCGGCCAGCGCATCGTCCAGCCGGGCATCGCAGGGGATCTCCGGCAGCCCGCGCACCCGGTTGGCCGGGATCACCGCGTCCGGGTCGTCGGCCTCCTCGAGCACGTCCTTCACGTGCAGGTAGCCGACCAGCCGGCCGGCGTCGTCGCGCACCGGGAAGCGGGACACCCCGAACCGGGCCACCGCCGAGGCGACCGCCCCGACGGTCGGCGCCACCGGCAGGGTGACCACCTTGTCCAGCGGCACCACCACGTCGGCCACGGTGCGACCCGCCGAGCCCAGCGTCTGGGTCAACCGGCTGCTCTCCTGCTCGTCGAGCAGCCCCTCGCGGCGCGAGTCGGAGATCATCTCGGCGAGCTCGTCGCCGGTGTACGCACTGTCCAGTTCACCCCTCGGGGTGACGTGGATCAGCTTCAGCACGGCCGTCGCGGTCGCCGTGAACAGGGTGAGTACCGGGCGGACGAGCTGGCAGAACGCGAGGTGCGCCGGGACCAGGATCACCGCCACCCGCTCCGGCCCGGCGATCGCCAGGTTCTTCGGCACCATCTCACCGATCACCGTGTGCAGCATCGCGACCAGGCCAAGGGCCAGGGTGAAGGCCACCGGGTGCAGGATCTCCTCGGGCGCTCCCAGGGCGTGGAACGGGCGCTCGATCAGCCCCGCCACCGCGGGTTCGGCCAGGCGGCCCAGCCCCAGCGAGCACAGCGTGATGCCCAGCTGGGCGCCCGCGATGAGCAGCCCGAGCTGCTCGCCGGCGCGCAGGGTGGCCCGGGCGGTGGCGCTGCCCGCCTCCGCGAGCGCGGCAAGCCGGTCCCGCCGCGCGGTGATGATGGCGAACTCGGCGCCCACGAAGAACGCGTTGCCGGCCAGCAGCAGCACGGAGACCAGCAGATAGATGACCTCATTCACCGGGCCACCTCACCGAGGGCCGGTCGGGACAGCCGCAGCTCGGCAATCCGGTTGCGCTCCCGGCGCATCACGGTCAGCCGCCAGCCTTCCAGGTCCAGGTTGTCGCCCACTTCCGGGATCCGGCCGAGTCGCTCGAGCACCAGCCCGGCCAGCGTTTCGTAGTCGCCCTCCGGCGGCACGAAGCCGGTGGCCTCGGCCAACTCGTCAGCGCGCAGCAACCCGGACACCAGCCAGCTGTCCTGGCCGAGCGGCCGTACCGGGGCGGGCCCGGCCGGGTCGTGCTCATCGCGCACGTCGCCGACGATCTCCTCGATCAGGTCTTCCAGGGTGACGATCCCGGCGGTGCCGCCGTACTCGTCGACCACCACACCCAGCTGCGAGTCGGACTCCCGCAGCCCGGCCAGCAGCGCGTCCCCGTCCAGTGACTCCGGCACGGTGAGCACCGGGCGAGCCAGGTCGCCCATCGTGGTCCGGCCCCGGTCCGGCACCGGCACGGCGAACGCCTGCTTCACGTGCACCACGCCGTGCACCTCGTCCAGATCCCGACGGTAGACCGGGAACCGGGAGAAACCGGTGCTCAGCGCGGTGGCCACCAGATCTCGCACGGTGGCCGTGGTGGGCAGCGCGCGGACCTGCACGCGCGGCGTCATCAGGTCTTCAGCGACCCGATCGGTGAACCTGATCGCCCTGGTCAGCAGCGCCGCGGTGCCCTTGTCCAGGGTCCCGTGCGCGGCGCTGCTGGAGACCAGCGAGCGCAGCTCGTCGGGGGAGCGGGCCGAGCGCAGCTCCTCGGCCGGCTCCACCCCGAGCCGGCGCACGATCCAGTTCGCCGACGAGTTCAGCCCTCTGATCAGCCACGCGAACATCCGGCTGAACACCACCTGCACGCCGGCGACCGCCCGTGCGGTGGGCAGCGGGCGGGCGATGGCCAGGTTCTTCGGCACCAGCTCGCCGAACACCACGGACAGCGCGGTGGCCAGCGCGAGCGCGATGGCCAGCGCGAGGGCTGGCGCCACCGACTCGGGCAACCCGACCGACCGCAGCGGCGGCTCGATCAGGTCAGCCAGCGCCGGCTGGGCGATGTAGCCGGTAACCAGCGTGGTCAGGGTGATGCCCAGCTGTGCGCCGGAGAGTTGGAAGGACAGGGTGCGGTGCGCGCGCTGGACCTGGCGGGCGCGCCGGTCGCCGACCGCGTTGACGTGCGCGTCGATCTGGCTGCGTTCCAGGGTGGTCAGGGAAAACTCGGCGGCCACGAACACCGCGGCGGCGAAGGTGAGCGCGAGCAGGGACAGGACGCCGAGAACCGACCAGAGGGTGCTCATCGGGCGCCAGCGATCGGGTGAGCGCCATCGAGGGCGCGCGGGAAGCCGGGCAAATCGCCCGGCCACCTACTACAGGCCGGATCGGCCGCGGCAGGGGGACAGTCCGTGGGCACGGGTGTGCGAACCTCCTTGAGAAGTTCGCCATTCTACGGGTCTCAGGACGAGGCGTGCTCAGGCGGGAAGCCTCCTGTGGCGATTGGGCCCCACCGCTGCACGGTCAGCCGGATCAGGCACTTGCCCTGGCGCCGCATGGCCTCGCGGTATTCGTCCCAGTCCGGGTGCTCACCGGCGATGCCTCGGTAGTAGTCGACCAGTCCGTCCAGTGCCTCGGGCAGATCCAGCACCTCGGCCGGGCCTTCCACCTGTACCCAGGGCCCGTCCCAGTCGTCGGACAGCACGCAGGCGGTGGCCCGGCCGGTGCGCCGGATGTTGTTGACCTTGGCGCGCGCTGGGTAGGTGGACACCACGATGCGACCCTCGGCGTCCACACCGCAGGTCACCGGCGAGGTTTGCATACCGCCGTCGCGACGGTCGGTCACCAGCAGCGCGTGGTGTCGGCTGGACAGGAACTCGGTCAGTTCGGCGCGGTCCACCCGGTCCGCGCGCGCGATCGTCGGCGCCATGCCCCGCAGGGTAGGGCAGCTCGGCCCGGCCCGCTGGGGAACTAAGCTCACTCCGCTGGGGAACCTCAGGGGCGACGGCCGGCCAGCCCGAGCAGCTGGTCCTGTGCGGAGCTGTCGCCAGGCACCGGCACGGCCGGGCCGAACACACCCCATGCCCGCCACTGCTCGCCGACCGGTGCGAGCATCGCGAGCATCCCGGTGACCAGGTCCTCCGGCAGCGTGTCGGGCACGCTGAGCACCCTGGCCAGATCCCACGCCTGGAGCCCTCGGTAGGCGATGATCTGCTGCAGGTACTCCCGGGCGGTGAAGTCGCCGATGGAGCCGAAGGACAGGTGAACCGGCCGGTCCGGGTCATCCAGCGCCAGCGCGTCCGCCACCGCCCGGTCGCTGATCGCCCGCCAGCCCGCCTTCAGGTCAGCGCCCAGCCCCAGGCCCGGCGGCTGCTCGGGGAACAGTGCCTTGCCGTCCTCGATGGTGCGCCCGGCCAGCACGTGCCCGACCCACTGATCGTCGCGGGCGTGCGCGATCACCATGTCTCGCACCGTCCCGCCGGACATGGCCGCCTCACTCGGCACCGGAAGATCCCACTGGTCGTCTTCGATCTGCTCGATCACCGACGTCAGCGCCCGCTCGGCGAGGACGAAAAGCTGCTGTTCCGGAGCGTTCATGCGCCTAGTCTCCCGGCCAAGGCTGACATCTTCTGTCAGGTACCGCAGACTGGTCTGGTGCGCGCGAGTCGGCTGCTGTCACTGCTGTTGTTGCTGCAGAACCGCGGGCAGATGACCGGGCCGGCGCTGGCCGCCGAGCTGGAGGTCTCGGTCCGCACGGTGTACCGGGACGTGGAGTCGCTCAGCGCCGCCGGGGTGCCGGTGTACGCCGACCGCGGCCCGACCGGTGGCTACCGCCTGCTGGACGGCTACCGCACCCGCCTCACCGGCTTGACCTCCGACGAGGCGGAGAGCCTGTTCCTGGCCGGCATGCCCGGCCCGGCCGCCGAGCTGGGCCTTGGTGGCGCGTTGGCCGCCGCGCAACTGAAACTGACCGCCGCGCTGCCCGCCGAACTGCGCAGCCGGGTGGGACGGGTGAGCGAGCGATTCCACCTGGACGCCCCCGGCTGGTTCCGGGACGCGGAGGACACGCCGTTCCTGGCCGACATCGCCTCGGCGCTGTGGCGGGACCGGCGGATCGCGGTGCGCTACCGACGCTGGGGCAACGAGACAGTGGAGCGGGAGCTGGACCCGCTCGGACTAGTGCTCAAGGCAGGCGTCTGGTACCTGGTCGCCCGCCGCGCCGACCCGGCCACGCCGACCCCTGACAAATCGGTCGACGCTCCGCGGACCTATCGGGTATCCCGAGTGCTGGCGCTGCGGGTCGGCCAGGAGAGGGCCGCCCGTCCTTCGGAGTTTGACCTCGCCGAGTTCTGGGGCACCCGCTCGGAGCATCTGCGCGCCGCGCTCTGGCGGGAAGAGGCCACCGTGCGGCTGTCCCCCCGGGGACGTGCGCTGGTGCCGTTGGTGTGCGGCTCGGTGGAGGCGCGCGCGGTGGCGGACAGCGCCGGGGCGCCCGACGAGCACGGTTGGATCGAAGCCACGCTGCCCATCGAGTCCGCCCAGCACGCCGAGTCGATGCTGCTGCGCCTGGGCGCCGAGGCCGAGGTGTTGGCGCCGGCCGAGCTGCGCGCCCGGCTCGCCACCACTGCCCGCGCCCTCGCCGCCCGCTACGCCACGCCATAACGCCGACGTCGTAACGCCCCTCCCGGCTACCGCCGCACAAATCTCCCTGATCAACACAACAAGGTTCGTTTTAGATCATGCCGGTTCACCTGGATCACGTTGAACTCGGCGAACCGCCCTCGCGGCGGCCACTGATCAGTCACGCTGTGACACATGCTGGACGGGCTATTCCGAGGCACCCAAGCGCGGGCTCGCGGTCTGCTTACCGCGAGCCAGCTCTACGGCCCTCGGTATCGCCGGATCTACCCGGACGTGTTCGCGCCGGCCGGGCTCGCGCCGGATCTGGCTCTGCGTTCCCGGGCGGCATACTTGCTCGCCCGCGATCACGGCGGCGTCCTTGCCGGATACTCCGCCGCGTTGTTGCTCGGCGCGGACTGTGCGCCGTTGCACGCCCCCGCCGAGGTGCTCGTGCCCGGCTACATGCGTGCCCATACGGGACTGCTCGTCCGATTCGGTACGCCCACGGGATGCGACGTCGTGGAGGCCGACGGCTGCCGGGTGACCGCCCCACTCCGTACCGCCTGGGATCTTGCTCGGCGATTGCCGCTGATCGAGGCGGTCGTCGCGGTGGATGCACTCGCGCACGGTCGGGCCTTCGCCCCGGCCGACTTGCTGGCCAGGTGTGCCGCGCAACGGGGTGCCCGCGGCTGCCGGAGTGTGGCGGCAGTGGTCGCCTGGGCGGATCCGCGCGCAGAGTCACCGATGGAGAGTCGTCTGCGCGTGCGACTGGTCCGTGGCGGCCTGCCGAAACCTGCAGTGCAGTACGAGGTGCGGGACGAGTACGGCTTCGTGCTGGCCAGGGTGGACCTGGCCTATCCGGAGTCGAAGCTGGCCATCGAGTACGACGGTGCGCTGCACTTCAACCGGCATCGCACGGAACTCGACCGCCAGCGCGACGCGATTTTGGCCAGCCACGGTTGGGAGACCGTCCGGTTGGGCAGGGACGACGTGGACCCGTGGATGCCCGAGACCGCACGGCGCATGTGGGATGTGCTCACTTTCCGGGCTCCGGCGTCCCTCGCCCGGGGGCACCGTCCCCGCGCCGGATTCATCAGGGTTCAGGTGACACGCATGATCAAAAACGAACCACGATGTGTTGATCACGAAAAGCGCGGCGGCCGGTGGCTGCCGGAGCTGGCAAGCACTGGGCGTACCAGGCACCGGGGCGATGGGCGGGCAAGAACGGCCGGCGCGTCGGGGTGGGTTGATCAATGCGCTGGGTGGCCGCGAGGGTGGTCGCGGTTTCCCCTCCCACTGATCTGTTGACTACTGCCTGGAGCAGGGCAATTACCGTGCGGAGCGGGTGGCGAGTATGAACTTTCCGTACTCAGGTGCGTACCGCCTGCTGGCGGTGTTGGTATCTCCGGTAATCTCCGCGCCATGGGATCCGAGCGGATTACGGTCACCCTGCCACCTGAGCTGGTGGCCAACGCTCGAATCGCGGTGCGCAGTGGCGCCGCGGCGAGCCTTTCCGCCTTCGTTGCCGATGCACTCCGCGGCCAGCTGGAGCGGAATCAGGCTCTTGACGAGCTGGAGCGTGTCCTCGGGGGACGTCCGCCACGGGAGGCACTGGAAGCGGTGCGTCGCGACTTGGGGCTTCCTCCGGTTGGTCAGCAGGTCGCGTGATTGGCGGGCGAGTCCTCGACGCCTCTGCCGTAATGGCCTTCGCTTCGCAGCGCTCGGTCTACGCGGCCGCCCTGGTATGGACCGTCGTCGAGGAACACATGGTTCTGGTACTGCCGTCGGCGGCCGTCGCCGCCGCGTGGTCTCAGCTGGAGGCCAAGTACCACCCGGTGCTGGAGGTGCTGCTCCGGCTGCCGAACACGGTGATTGACGACCTGGACGCCGATCGCGCTCGCGCCGTCGGGCAGCTCGAGCCCGGCGACCTGGAGGCGGCCCACGCGGTGGCGTGCGCGCAGCGCCGGGGTTGGCCGCTGGTGACCACCGACGCCGCCCGGTACAAGGAGTTCAACGTCGAGGTTCCGGCCGAGGAGATCCCCTGAGCGGTGCGCGCTTCCGCTGGCGCTGATGGCGCAACCCGCCGCGGCCAGCCGTCCGGCCGGTCCGGAGGTAGGTTGCCGCCATGCATGGGTCATTGCGCGACCGGAGGGTCCTGGTAACCGGGGCCTCGGCGGGTATCGGGGCGGCGGTGGCCACGGCCGCGGTGCAGGCCGGCGCCCGGGTGGCCCTGCTGGCCAGGAAGGGTGACCGGCTGGCCGAGACGGCCGACCGCATCGGGCCCGCCGCGGTAGCCGTGACCTGCGACGTCACCGATGAGGCGGCGGTACCCGGCGCGGTCGACGAGGCCGCCGAACGGCTCGGCGGCGGGCTGGACGCGGTGGTCAACTCGGCCGGGAAGTTCACCATCGGCGGGGTCTCGGACACCGATCCGGCCACCTGGCGGAGCATGTTCGAGGTCAACGTGCTGGGTCTGCTGGCCGTCACCAAGGCCGCCGTCCCGCACCTGCGGGACGGGCGCGCGCCCAGCGTGGTGAACATCTCATCCATGTCTGGGCGGCGCGTGCCCAGGCCAGAATCGGGCGTCTACGCCGCCACCAAGTTCGCCGTGCACGCGCTCGGTGAGGCGCTGCGGCTGGAGCTGGGTCCCCAGGGCATCCGGGTCACCACGGTGGCCCCCGGCCTGGTGGACACTGGGATCGCCGACGGCTGGCCGCCCGGCGAGCGCACCGACCAGTTCCGGGAGCGGCTGCGTGGCGACGGCTTGGCTCCGGAGGCGGTCGCGGACGTGGTGGTGCACGTGCTGGCCGCCCCGCCAGAGGTCAACGTTGTGGAGTACGCGGTGATGTCGGTGAACCAGTAATGAGCGAGCTTGCCCAGGAGCGGCCCGCGCCCCCGGCCGCGCACCTCACTGGATCCCGGTCCGCTTCCCCGTACGTCGACTTCGACCGCGAGTCCTGGGCCCGCCTGGGGGAGTCCATCGCGCTGCCGTTGACCGCGGCCGAGCTGGCGCAGATCCGCAGCCTGGGTGACGAGGTCGACCTGGACGAGGTGCGCGAGGTGTACCTGCCGCTGTCCCGGCTGCTCAACCTGCACGTCCAGGAGGGCGGCCGGCTCTACCGGGCGTACCGGACGTTCCTCGGTGACCAGCCGGCCCGCACCCCTTTCGTCATCGGCATCGCCGGCTCGGTCTCGGTCGGCAAGTCCACCACCGCCCGACTGCTGCGCACCCTGCTGGCCCGCTGGCCGCACCACCCGCGCGTCGAGCTAATCACCACCGACGGGTTCCTCTACCCGAACGCCGAGCTCGAGGCGCGCGGGCTGATGCAGCGCAAAGGTTTCCCGGAGTCCTACGACCGGCGGGCCCTGCTGCGCTTCGTGCGTGAGGTCAAGGGTGGCAAGGACGAGGTCCGCGCCCCGGTCTACTCGCACCTGACCTACGACATCGTGCCGGACCAGTCGATGGTGGTGCGCCGCCCGGACATCCTGGTGCTGGAGGGGCTGAACGTGCTGCAGCCGGCGCCAGCCACCCGGGACCGGCGAACCAGCCTGGCGGTGAGCGACTTCATCGACTTCTCGGTGTACGTCGACTCCGCCCCGGAGGACGTGCGCAGCTGGTACATCAGCCGGTTCCTGCGGCTGCGCGAGACGGCGTTCCGGGACTCGGCCTCCTACTTCCGCCGTTACGCCGACCTGGACACGGTGGCCGCCACGCGGCGCGCCGAGCAGCTCTGGGACGAGATCAACGGCCCGAACCTGCGGAACAACATCGCGCCCACCCGGGGCCGGGCCACCCTGGTGCTCACCAAGGGCCGCGACCACGCGGTCACCCGCATCCGGCTGCGCAAGCTCTGAACCGGCCCGCCTCCCGCACCGGGTTCAGGGGGCGGTGGAGAGCTCACTGATCTGATAGAAGGTGACCTTGCCGCCGTCGGTGGCGCCGTTGCTGTTGTCGGCCTGCTGGTAGTCGCCAACCTGGAAGCGGACCGTCTCGTCGTGGAAGGCGTCCGGGACCGGCGAGGTGGCCTGCTGCGTCTGCCCGTTGTACGTCGCGGAGAAGGCCAGCTGGCCGTTGCCGACGTCACTGATGGTGATGTCGAACCGCTGGTTCAGCGGCACCCCGGTCAGCAGCGGGTAGGACTGGGCATCTGAGCCCTTCTGCTTCTGCTTGACCACCACCCGCAGGTCCCCGTCCCGGTAGTGCAGCATCACGTAGGGCACCGAGCTGATGTCGTCCGCGCCGTGTATCTGGCCGATGATGATGGACTTCGAATCCTCGGGCACCTGGTTCACCGCGAGCGAGGCCTTGAGGGTGTGCGGGCCGCTGGTGGCAGCGGAGAAGTTGTTCAAGCTGTTCAGCTCGGTGCGCGGGTGGTTGGAGTTCTTGGTGGTCGCCCCTTCGGCCGGAGCCCAGAACGTCAGGCTGCCGTCCGCGTTGGCGGTCAGCCACGGCGGGGTGAGGGCGGCCGGCTCGACGATGGCGGCGTTGCCCTTCTTGCCCTCCTCCGGGAGGGTGAGCTTCCAGCCCGCCCAGTTCACCGTGCCGGGTGCGGGCTGTGCGCCAGAGGGCGCGGCGCCGGGCGGGCCGTACTGGGCCCGTTCTCCCCGGGTGGCGAAGGCCAGCCAGAGCCCGCCGCCGAGCAGCACGACGATCACGACCGCGACGGTCAGTTGCCGACGGCTGAGCGGAATGGAACGGGTGTCCGGCACCCGGGGGAGCTTCACCTCTTCAAGGTAGCGTGCACGCCGACCCCGCCCGCCAGCGGAATACCGGGGTTCGAAACGGCCGCTGTTACCGTCCGGGCATGACCGAGGAGCGGGCCTACGCGGGCACCGAGAAGGAGATCCTGGTGATCAGCCTGCGGCGGCACCGGGAGGCGGTGCTGTGGAAGCTCGACGGGCTGGACGACGAGCAGCTGCGCCGCCCGATGACCCCGTCCGGCACCAACCTGCTCGGTCTGGTGAAACACCTGGGCGCCGTCGAGTACGGGTGGTTCTGCCAGACCTTCGGGCGGGCCACCGAGCCGTTGCCGTTCGACGAGCAGGACGAGAACGCCGACCTGCGGGTCAACCCGGGGGAGAGCACCGAGGACGTGCTGGCGTTCTACCGCCGGGCCAGGGCCTCCGCCGACGAGGTGATCACCGATCTGGACCTGGATACGCTGGGCACCGCCTGGCACGGCCCCGCCGTGTCGTTGCGCTGGGTGCTGGTGCACATGATCGAGGAGACCGCCCGGCACGCCGGCCACCTGGACATCGTCCGGGAACTCATCGACGGCGCCGCCGGCGACCACGCTCGTCCGGCGGACTAACTCACCGGAAGATCAGCCACAGGAAGCTGCCCGCCCCGACGATCGCGCAGTACGCGGCGAACGGGTACAGCGTGCGCGCCTCGAAGTACCGGGTCAGAAAGCGCACCGCCAGCAGGGCGGACAGGAAGGCCGCGACGCTGCCGGCCAGCACCTGGCCGCCGATGCCGGCGCCCAGCGGCCCGAACAGATCTGGGACCTTCAGCACCCCGGCAGCCAGGATCACCGGGGTGGCCAGCAAAAACGAGAACCGGGCGGCCTCGGCGTGGGAGAGCCCAAGCCTCAGACCGGCGACCATCGACACCCCCGACCTGCTGATCCCGGGCAGCAGCGCGAGCGACTGGGCGGCGCCGATGAGGAAGGCGCTGCGGGTGGGCATGGCCGAAAGCCGTTCGTCCGCCTCGGCGGAGGCCTCCTCAGACGCCTCGCCAGACAACGTGGCGGACGAGGGCTCGGGGTCCGCCTCGGTGCCGGGCGGTTCGGCGCCCGCCATGGCGGGGACCGGTGCTGGCCGGCGCAGCCGCTCGCCCGCCGTCAGCACGAGGGCATTGAGCATCAGGAACGCGGCGGCGGGCAGTGGTCGGCCGAGGGTGGTGCGGAACAGGTGCTCGAGCAGCAGGCCGGTGAGCCCCACCGGGATGGTGCCCAGCACCAGCAGCCAGCCGAGCCGCTGGTCCGGGGTGCGCACCCGGCGATCGCGCAGCGAGGTGAACAGGCCGGTGAGGATGCGCACCCAGTCACGCCAGAAGAACACCAGCAGGGCCAGCGCGGTGGCCACGTGCAGCCCGACGATGAACGCGAGGTACGGCGACTCGGGCGCGGAGACGTTCAAATCCCGCGCCCAGCGGCCCCCGATCAGCGCCGGTAGCAGCACCGAATGGCCGAGGCTGGAGATGGGAAAGAGCTCACTCACCCCCTGCAATGCCCCGACGACGATCGCCTCCAGATAGCTGAGCCCACTCACCTGGCGACGCTCCCCCTGATCGTCTTCTAGCCCCGCTGGAGGGGCGGACACCGTCGGACAGTAGCAGTCCTACATATGGGGAACGGGTCCCTCTCAGCCTGCGTGGTCGAGGTCATACGCGGGCCGGGGCCGTAGGGTGGCTTCGGCGAGAGGCGTCGGGCCCGGGGCGGAAGCTCTGGCGGGTGTGCTAGGGCCGGTGCGCACGAGGAGAGGGCGGGGGCATGCGGGCCGAGGCGTTGAAGGGCCATCTGGACGGGCTGCTGCTGGCCGCCCTGGAGCCTGGGCCCGCGCACGGGTTCGCGGTGATGGCGGAGCTTCGCCGGCGCACCGGAGGCACCGTCGACCTGGAGAGCGGGACGCTCTACCCGGCACTGCGTCGGCTCGAGGAGGCCGGCCTGATCGCGGGCACCTGGACCACGGTGGCCGGGCGGCGCCGCCGCGAGTATCAGCTCACCGATCGCGGCCGGCGGGCGCTGAGCGACGAGCGGGGCGTGTGGCGGGAGTTTGTGGCCACCATCGGCGCGGCGTTGGAGCCGTCTGGGGGGTTCCAGGCGCCGCCGGGCAGCCCGGCATGACGTGGCGGGAGTCAGGGCCGGAGTCCGAGGGCACGATGGAGCCGGAGGCCGGCGGCGCGATCGGCGGATATCTGGCGCGGCTGGGTGGGCTGCTGTCGCCCCGGGCTACCGACCCGGCCGCCGTCGATCTGCTCGACGAGCTGCGCGACCACCTGCTCTGCCAGGTGGAGCAGGAGGTGGCGGACGGTGCCGAGGCGGATGCGGCCACCGACCGGGCGGTGGCCGAGTCCGGCCCGGTGGATGGGCTGGCGTCGGCCTTGCGCGCCGAGCTGGTGCGGCCGCACCTGCGGCGGTTGAGTGTGGCGCTGCTGCTGCTCGGCGTAGGTGCCGGCGCGACCTGGACGGGCGTCCTGCTGGCCGGGCCCGCCGAGCCGTGGACCGAGCGCACCGAGCCCGGCCCGATTGTGGTCTTCGACGCCGGCGGTGAGCTCGCCGGCACCGCCACGCTGCTGGCCGCGGTGCTGGGCGTGCTCCTGGTGGTCGGCCCCGGGCGTTTCCCCGCGCTGGCCGGGCTGCGCGCCGGCTGCCAGCGCTGGTCGCTGCGGGCGTGCTGGCTGAGCCTCGCGCTCGGCCTGGCCACCGCGGCGCAGCTGGGTGGCTACCTGCTGGTCCGCGCCCTGATCGCGCCGAGCTCGCTGGCCTGGCCGGCGGTGATCGCCATCGCGGCGCTCACCATGGCCGCCGCGCCGGTGCTGCTTCCGCCGCTGCGCGGGCTCATCGGCCCGCGCGGCCTGTCCCGACCGCGCGGGCTCACTGGACCGCGCGGCCGGTAGCGCCGAGACCGGCCGGACGGGCCGCGCCGTGGGAGGTTCGGCGGTGGTCGTCGGCTGGGGCCGCCGGCGCCGCGCAGTTGCTGGCGCTGATCGGCCTGGTGGCCGCCGAGGTGATCGCCGTGCTGATCACGATCGAGCTGGTGGCCAGGGGGAGGATCCGCATACGGAAGCGAGGCGGCCGACATGTCCGCACGAGGCGGTACGCGAACGGGAGCTCGGGACCCCCATGGGCCGGTTCGCCGAACCCGCCGAGATCGCCGAGCTGGTCGCCTACCTGGCCGGGGAGCGCGCCGGATACCTGACCGCGCAGGAGATCGAGATCCACGCCGGGCTCGGTCTGAGCACCCTGAGCCTGGGCGGGCGCTGACCGAGACGCTAGCCGGCTACTTGAGGTGGTCGGTCAGAGTGCCGTTGGTGCCGAACAGCTCGTTCTTCCACCGCTCCAGCAGCTCGGTGGCGTCGAAGTCGTCCGGGTGGAAGCCGCGCCGGTTGTAGGCGCGCACGTGGTCGAGCATCTCTCGGCTGAGGAACGGCGAATGGCGTAGCGCGGCCAGGCTCCGGATCAGCCGGACCGGGTTGTAGGCCGCCGGGTCGCGGGCCAGCGAGATCGTGGTCAGCCCGAGGACGATCGGCACAAACAGCGTGTTGACCAGGCGCATCGTGTTGATCCGCAGGCGCTCGGTTCCGCCGGTGCTCCGGTAGACGTCGAATGCCACGGTCTTGTGCTCGGACTCCTCCAGGGCGTGCCAGAGCAGGACCGACCGGACCTCGTTCTCGCCGAGTAGCTGCCGCGCCTTTTCGCTGCTGAGCAGGCACTCGGCGATGGTCGCCGTGTAGTGCTCCAGGGCGGCGGTGACCGCGAGCTGGAACCGATGCGGGAACAGCCGGTCAGACCGGATCATCAGGTAGTGGGTGAACCGGTCCACCAGCCGGGTCGGATACCCCATTTCGTGGAGCCGGTCGTTCAGCGCCCGGTGTTCCCGGCCGTGCGTGATTTCCTGGCCGATGAAGCCACCCACCTGTGCCTTCAGCTCCGGGTCGGTGACCTGGTCGGCGTAGCGGCGCACCGCGCGGATGAAAAAGTCCTCGCCTTCGGGGAAGAGCCCGGAGAGCACCGCGACGATGTGGCTCATCACCAAGTCGCCCTGTACGTAGTGGCGGCGCAGCGATCCGCTCGGGTAGGCGAACCCGATCCGGCGGGTGCGCACGGTGCGCTTCGGGATTGCGGGCTGGGCGGTCATGCCGTTCTCCTGTCGCGGCTATCGGATCCGGACGCGAGCGGTGATCCAAACACTAAAACGTATGTAACAAACACCGTCAAGATGTAAAGCGCAGGATCGCCCCGACGCGCGGCGACGAAGTTTGGCCGCGAATTGAGGTGGTACCCGGGCCCCCGTCGCGCCAACCGGGGCGAGGAAGACCAGTCGGAGGACGGGAAAATGAGCGATCTCAAGGGCTCGGCGGCGGAAGCCGTCGACCGGCCAGACGGCAACATCATCGACATCCTGCTCGACCAGCATTCGCGTATCCGCGAGCTGTTCACCCACGTCAAAGGTGCCGAAGGAGACCACAAGCAGCAGGCCTTCGACGAGCTGCGCGCACTGCTCGCCGCGCACGAGACCGGCGAGGAGATGGTGCTGCGGCCGGTCAGCGAGGACGACGCGGGCCCCGAGGTGGCGCGGGCCCGCAACCAGGAGGAGGTCGAGGCCAACCGCATGTTGGCCGGCCTGGAGAAGATGGACAGCTCGAGCGCTGAGTTCGATCGCGAGTTCGCCAGGTTCGAGCAGGCGGTACTCGATCACGCCGAGCACGAGGAGCGCGAGGAGTTCCCGGCCGTGCGCGAGCGGGAGGACCCGGACAAGCTCGTTTCGTTGGGCAAGCGGCTCAAGGCGGCAGAGAAGATCGCCCCCACCCACCCGCATCCGACCGTAGCGGGCTCGACGGCGGCGCAGTGGACGGTCGGACCGTTCGCCTCCCTGGTCGACCGGGCTCGCGACGCGATCAGCGGCGCCACGTCCAAGAGCTGATCGCTAGCTCCGAGCGCGGCGACTCCGGTCCTGGCTAGGCCTCGTCCAGGCCGAGTTGGGCGCGGCCGGCCCGGTTGAGGTCGTCCACGGTGGCCCGACCCACCCAGTTGACCTCGTAGTCCTCCGCCGCGAAGTCGCCAGGGCTCGCGCCGGCCAGGAACGCCTGGCCGCAGGCGCGCGCGTAGCCGGCGTTCTTGGCGCAGTGTGGGCTGGCCGGGATGTACGTGACGTTGCCCCACCGGTCCGGGTTGCTGCCGTCCGCGACGGCGTGCACCAGGTCGCCGTGCCACCGGACGGTGTCGCCGGGTTCGACCGCTGGGATCACGCACAGCGCGGGAAGCAACACCTCGTGATACTTCTCGCTGACCGGCAGGGACTGCCCGTTGGCCGCGCCGCACAAGTCGTCCTCGGCGAGGTCGGGTTGCAGCGCCCGGACGTAGTCCTGCTGGGCGGGCCGCTGGGCGCCCACTCCGGCCTGCTGGAGCCGATCCGAGCCAGCGTGGCGCGGAGAGCGTTGGCCCCTGGTGATCGGCGTTTTGGTGTCCACACGGACGCCCTCCGTCCTCCGTCCCTTCAGCCACCGAAACGTGGATCATGTGGAGGGCGGCCGAGTTGGTCGATTGGGGGGCGCACCGCCGCTCTCGAGGTGACCAGGGCGCTGTCCACCGATGGCGCCGGCTGGCCTTCCAGCAAAGGTGGTTCCGCCGGGCGGAAGCCGAGGCTGGACGCGCGGATGCGTGGGGGAGAGTGTGCTGCGCCAGGTCGGTGACAAGGGAGTAGCCATGCTGGAGCAACGCGGCGCCACGGAGCGCATTCGGGACGTGGTGGAGAACTGGGCGGTCTTCCGGGATGCCGGCGACTGGACGGCCTTCGCCACGGTCTGGCACGACGACGGGTGGATGACCGCGACCTGGTTCCAGGGCTCGGCCGCCGACTTCATCCAGGCCAGCCGTGCGGGCTTCGAGGCCGGGGTGAACATCCTTCATTTCCTCGGCGGGACCAGCGCCGAGGTGCGCGGCGCGCGGGCGATCGCGCAGACCAAGATGACCATCCAGCAGCGCGCCGAGGTGCGAGGCGCCGAGGTGGACGTCACCTGCACCGGGCGGTTCTACGACTTCTTCGAGGAGCGCGACGGGCGGTGGGCGGTGGTGCGCCGCCAGCCGATCTACGAGAAGGACCGGATGGACGTGGTGGACCCCGCCGGATCAGTTCAGCTTGACCGGGCCGCGCTGGACCGCTACCCGGTCGGCTACCGGTACCTGGCATACCTGCAGCGGGCCAACGGGCACGACGTCATGTTCGGGCTGCCCGGGCTGCGCGGCCCCGAGGTGGAGCTGCTCTACACCGAGGGCGCCCAGTGGCTGGCCGGCTCCGCCCACCCCGGCACGCCGCTGAAAAGCGACCACCCCGGCGTCGTCGTAGTCGGTCAGTCGAGCTGGCCTACTGGGCGCAGCATCAGCTCGTTGACCGCCAGGTGGGCCGGGCGGGTGACGATGTAGTGCACCGCGTCGGCGACCTCGTCGGGCTGCAGCCATCGGTAGTGCCGATCCTTGGTGATGCCCGTTGTCAGCGCCGTGTCCACCCAGCCGGGCTCGACCAGCGCGACCCGCACCGACCGCTCCACCACCTCCTTGCGCAGCGACTCGCTGAACGCACCGACCGCGTACTTGGTGGCCGAGTAAATCCCGTTGCCAGGGCCGATCCGCCGCCCCGCGATCGAGCTGATGCTCACCACGTCGGCCACCCCGCGCGCCCCCTTCGCCGAGTTGACCAGGTGCGGCAGGGCGGCGTGCGTGCTGTTCAGCACGCCGGTGAAGTTGGTGTCGATCAGCGGCCGCCAGCTGCCCGGGGCGCTGGTGGCAAAGTCCCCGGACATCGCCGTTCCGGCCGCGTTGACCAGGATGTCCAGCCGCCCGGCCAGCTTCATCAGGCGGGCGATCTCGGCCTCCACCTGCCGCGGGTCGGTCACGTCGGCGACCAGCGGGATGGCCCGGCCACCCCGGCGCGCGACCCGTCCGACGAGCTCGTCCAGCAGCGCGCCGCGCCGGGCGAGCAGGCCCACCACGGCGCCCTCCTCGGCCAAGCGCAACGCGATAGCCTCGCCGATCCCGCTGGAGGCACCTGTCACCACCGCCACCGCGCCGGTCAGTCCCAGAGCCACCGCGGGTCCCCCTGGCCAGTCTCGTCGGACCCCATGCGGATCACCGTAAGCGCTGATCGCTTACTCGGCAGGGGAGCGGGCTGTCGGGGAAATCGGGTTGATGGCCACATCAGGATGATTCTGTGACGATCAGGGCCGCGAACAACCAGCGCACCCGCTTGCGCCCGCCGCGTGAGGGTGACGAGCAGGCGGTGCGTGCCGCCCAGATCGCGATGAAGGACGACGACTTCGGGTTCGCGTCCGGCCTGACCCCGGATACACCGTGGACGAGCTACCTGGAGCGGCTGGCCCGCGAGCAGGCCGGCATCGCACTGGCACCGGATCGGGTGCCGGGCACGTTTCTGTTGGCCGAGGTAGCGGGACAGCTGGTGGGTAGGGCCTCGGTCCGCTACGAGCTCAACGACTGGCTGCTCGCGCACGCCGGGCACATCGGCTACGGGGTGCTGCCCCCATTCCGGCGCCGCGGCTTCGCCACCCAGATGCTGGAGCACAGCCTGATCATCGCCAGGGCCTTCGGAGTCGACCGGGTGCTGGTGACCTGCGACGACCACAATGTGGGCTCGGCCGCCGTGATCGAGCGCTGCGGCGGTCGCCGCGACGAGCAGTGGCCCACCACTCCGGGCGCCGTCCCGAAGCGTCGGTACTGGATCGACTGAAGGCCGCGCGCGGCGCTCGCCGGCGTCACGGGTCCAGCGCGGGTCGCCCGGCTCGGGGTGGGTGTAGAAGGGCGACGCTCCGGGTGCGGGCGGGTAGCTGGGGGAAACGCGTCGGCACGGGTATGTATATGCGGTGCTGCTGCGCCAGTTGGAATACCTCAGCGCCCTGGCGCGGGAGCGGCACTTCGCGCGGGCGGCGGCTGCCTGTCACGTCTCCCAGCCGGCGCTCTCGTCGGGCATCCGGCGGCTGGAGGCCGAGCTCGGCGTGCAGATCGTCCGGCGGGGGCGGCGGTTCGAGGGCTTCACCCCGGAGGGCGAACGGGTGGTGCGCTGGGCCCACCGCATCATTGCTGACCAGGACGCCCTGCGGCACGACCTGTCCACCCTGCGCGGCGGCTTGAGCGGCCAGCTGCGGGTCGGCGCGATCCCCACCGCACTGACCGTGATCTCGCTGCTCACCGCGCCGTTCCGGGAGCGGCATCCGCTGGTGCGCATCTCGGTGCAGTCGCTGGCCTCCCGGGAGATCGTGCACGGACTCGCCGAGTTCGAGCTGGACATCGGGTTGACCTACGTCGACGGGGAGCCGCTCGGCGGGGTGCGTACCGTGCCGCTCTACGCCGAGCGGTACCTGCTGCTCACCGCGGCCGACGGCGAGTTCGCCGGGCGGGCCGAGGTGGGCTGGGCCGAGCTGGCGGACACCGAGATGTGCCTGCTCTCGCCGACCATGCAGAACCGCCGCATCTTGGACGCGCATTTCGCCGCGGCCGGGGTGGCCGTGCTGCCCTCGATTGAGGCGGACACCGTCTCGGTGCTCTACAGCCACGTCGGCACCCACAAATGGTCGACGGTGATCGCGCACGCCTGGCTCTACATGTTCGGGGTGCCACCGGGGATGCGGGTCATTCCGCTGGCCCGGCCGAGCCGAGCGCATCACGTGGGCCTCGTGCTGGCCGCTCGGGACCCGGAGCCGATGCTGGCCAGGGCCATGCTGGACATCGCTCGGGAGGTGGACGTGCGGGCCGAACTGAACACCGTGCTGACCCGCCACCTGAGCGGCTCCTGACCGGCGCCGTGATAGACGGGGTTTATCACGGCATAGCGAAGAGTGCTTTGACCGGGCCGCGCGGCGCGGATCAGTATGGCGTATGCAATCTGGGCTCACTGACGTTTTCGCCGCCGAGAGGGTCAGAGCCATCGCGGCCGCGCACCAGGCGGAACGCGGGGCGCTGCTACCGATCCTGCACGACATCCAGGCGGAGTTCGGGTACGTCGACCCGGCCGTCGAGCCGGTACTCGCCGACGCACTGAACCTGTCCACCGCCGAGGTGCACGGCGTCATCTCCTTCTACCGAGACTTCCGCAGGGAGTGCGCCGGCCGGGTGACCGTGCGGGTCTGCCGCGCCGAGGCGTGCCAGGCGGTCGGCGCCAACGCGCTGGTCGAGCACGCCGAGGCCAGCCTCGGGGTTGAGATGGGCGATACCACCCGGGACGGCGCGGTGACCCTGGACGAGGTGTTCTGCCTGGGTAACTGCGCGCTGGGCCCGGCGGTACAGGTGGGCGACCGGTTGCACGGCCGGGTCAGCCCGGCGCGGTTCGACGCCCTGCTGGGAGAGGCGCGATGAAGGTCGGTGCTTTGAAGGTCTACGTATCGAGGGACAGCGCGGCCCGCTCGGTCGGTGCGGACGAGGTGGCCGAGCGGATCGCCGCCGCGGCGGCCGCCGCCGGCCGGGGCACCGAGGTGGTGCGCACCGGCACCCGAGGCATGCTGTGGCTGGAGCCGCTGGTCGAGGTGGAGACACCGGCCGGCCGGGTGGGCTACGGACCGGTGCGGCTGGAGGACGTGGATGGCCTGGTCGCCTCCGGCATGCTGGACGGTGCGGGACACGAGCTGAGCCTGGGCCTCGTCGAGCAGTTGGACTGGATGCGGGCGCAGCGGCGGGTCACCTTCGCACGGGTCGGAGTTATCGACCCGCTGTCCGCCGACGACTACACCGCGCACGGCGGGCAGGCAGGGCTGCGCCGCGCGCTGGGCATGGCGCCGGAAGACGTGGTCACCGAGGTGACCGACTCCGGGCTGCGCGGCCGGGGCGGCGCCGGATTCCCCACCGGCATCAAGTGGAAGACGGTGCTCGGTGCCAAGGCCGAGCAGAAGTTCATCTGTTGCAACGCCGACGAGGGGGACAGCGGCACCTTCGCCGACCGGGTGCTGATCGAGGGTGACCCGTTCACCCTGATCGAGGGCATGACCATCGCCGCGCACGCGGTCGGGGCCACCGAGGGCTACGTCTACCTGCGCTCGGAATACCCCGACGCGGTGGCCACGCTGCGTGCCGCGATCGACGTCGCCTACACCCACGGCTGGCTGGGCCAGCGGGTGCTGGGCTCCGACCTGCGGTTCGACCTGCACGTGCGGGTGGGCGCGGGCGCCTACATCTGCGGCGAGGAAACCTCCATGCTGGAGAGCCTGGAGGGCAAGCGGGGCACGGTGCGTCCCAAGCCGCCGATCCCGGCGCTGGAGGGCCTGTTCGGCCAGCCCACCGTGGTGAACAACGTGCTCTCGCTGGGCTCGGTGCCGGCGATCATGGCCGACGGCGCGGCGGCGTTCGCCGAGCTCGGGGTGGGCCGATCCCGGGGCACCCAGGTGTTCCAGCTGGGCGGCAACATCGCCCGAGGCGGGATCGTGGAGACCGAGTTCGGGGTGACCCTGGGCGAGCTGGTGCAGATCTTCGGCGGCGGTACCGCGTCCGGCCGTCCGGTCCGCGCGGTGCAGGTCGGCGGCCCGCTGGGGGCGTACCTGCCGGTGGAGCGGTTCGACCTGCCGATGGACTACGAGGCGTTCGCCGCGTCCGGCGCGATGGTCGGCCACGGCGGCATCGTGGTCTTCGACGACACCGTCGACATGGCGGCGATGGCTCGCTTCGCCATGGAGTTCTGCGCCGAGGAGTCCTGCGGGCGGTGCACGCCGTGCCGGGTCGGCGCGGTACGCGGCGTGGAGACGATCGACCGGATTCGCGCCGGGGAGAACCGCGGCGCCAACCTGGTGCTGCTGAACGACCTGTGCGACCTGATGACCGACGGCTCGCTGTGCGCCATGGGCGGGCTGACCCCGATGCCGGTGCGCAGCGCGGTCACCCATTTCCCCGAGGACTTCGGGGTCGACGTAGCTGCTGGTCTGGGAGGTAACCGATGAGCCTGCTCAAGGAACCTGACTTCGGCACCCCGGTCCGGCCCGGCGAGGCCACCGTAGAGGTCACGGTGGACGGCGTGCCGGTGGCCGTGCCGCCGGGTACCTCGGTGATGCGGGCGGCAAAGCACGCCGGCATCGACATCCCCAAGCTGTGCGCCACCGACAGCCTGGAGGCGTTCGGCTCCTGTCGGCTGTGCGTGGTGGAGATCGACGGCGCGCGGGGCACCCCGGCGTCCTGCACCACCCCGGTCGCCCCAGGCATGGTGGTGCGCACGCAGACCGACAAGGTGGCCAAGCTGCGCCGCGGCGTGATGGAGCTCTACATCTCCGACCACCCGCTGGACTGTCTCACCTGCTCGGCCAACGGCGACTGCGAGCTGCAGGACATGGCCGGGGTGACCGGGCTGCGCGAGGTGCGCTACGGCTCCGGGGTGGACGCCGGCGCGAACCACATGGACGCACCGAAGGACACCTCCAACCCGTACTTCGACTTCGACGCGTCCAAGTGCATCGTCTGCTCGCGCTGCGTGCGGGCCTGCGACGAGGTGCAGGGCACCCTGGCGTTGACCATCGAAGGGCGCGGCTTCGACTCGAAGGTGGCGGCCGGCGCCGGGGTTTCGTTCATGGACTCCGACTGCGTGTCCTGCGGCGCCTGCGTGCAGGCCTGCCCGACCGCGACGCTGCAGGAAAAGACCGTCATCGAGCTGGGCATGCCCACCCGCAGCGTGATCACCACCTGCGCGTACTGCGGTGTCGGCTGCTCGTTCAAGGCGGAGCTGCGCGGCGACGAGCTGGTCCGGATGGTGCCCTACAAGGACGGCGGCGCGAACGAGGGCCATTCCTGCGTCAAGGGCCGTTTTGCCTTTGGTTATGCCAGCCATCCCGACCGGGTGATGAAGCCGATGGTGCGCGAGCGCATCACCGACGAGTGGCGCGAGGTCGAATGGGACGAGGCGATCGGCTTCGTCGGCCGCCGTTTCCGGGAGATCCAGGAGCAGTACGGTGTCGGCTCCATCGGCGGGATCACTTCTTCGCGCTGCACCAACGAAGAGGTCTATGTCGTCCAGAAGATGGTGCGGGCCGCCTTCGGAAACAACAACGTGGACACCTGCGCACGGGTGTGCCACTCGCCGACCGGCTATGGCCTCAGCCAGACCTTCGGCACGTCCGCCGGCACCCAGGACTTCAAGTCGGTGGCCAAGGCCGACGTGATCATGGTGATCGGCGCGAACCCGACCGACGGCCACCCGGTTTTCGCCTCCCGGATGAAGAGACGCCTGCGCCAGGGCGCGAAGCTGGTCGTCATCGACCCGCGCCGGATCGACCTGGTCCGCTCGCCGCACGTCGAGGCTGACTATCACCTGCCGATCGCGCCCGGCACGAATGTGGCCGTGGTCAACGCTTTCGCCCACGTCGTGGTCACCGAGGGTCTGGTCGCCAGCGACTTCGTGGCCGAACGCTGCGAAGGTTTTGAGGAGTGGGCGGAGTTCATCGCCCTGCCGGAGAACAGCCCGGAGGCGGTCGAGGAGATCACCGGCGTGCCAGCCGCGGACCTGCGCGCCGCCGCCCGGCTTTACGCCACCGGCGGCAACGCGGCGATCTACTACGGCCTCGGGGTGACCGAGCACAGCCAGGGCTCCACCATGGTCATCGGCATGGCCAACCTGGCCATGGCGACCGGCAACATCGGCCGCGAAGGTGTCGGCGTCAACCCGTTGCGCGGCCAGAACAACGTGCAGGGCTCCTGCGACATGGGCTCCTTCCCGCACGAGCTGCCAGGCTATCGGCACGTGTCCGACGACGCCGTCCGGAACGTTTTCGAGACGCTGTGGGGACGGGCGATCCTGGACGAGCCGGGTCTGCGGATCCCGAACATGTTCGACGCCGCGGTCGACGGCTCGTTCAAGGCGCTTTTCGTGCAGGGCGAGGACATCGCTCAGTCCGACCCGAACACCGCGCACGTCACCGCGGCGCTCAGGTCGCTCGACCTGCTGGTGGTCCAGGATCTCTTTGTCAACGAGACAGCCAAACTCGCGCACGTCCTGCTGCCGGGAACGTCCTTCCTGGAGAAGGACGGCACGTTCACGAACGCCGAACGCCGCATCAACCGCGTCAGGCCGGTGATGAAGGCGCAGACCGGCAAACAGGAATGGGAAGTCGTCGCCGAGCTGTCCGACGCCCTCGGCACACCGATG
>DASWST010000308.1:0-43118 GCA_036402515.1 Pseudonocardia sp. | reverse complement strand
TTTGCGCACCGATCTCCTCTAGCCGGTAGCTGCCGTAACGGTCGTTGTACAACCCTGCCCCGTGCATGCTGACCAGCAGGCCCGTCCAGGGGTCGAGCTGGGCGGCACGCTCGATGCCAGCCCGGTAGGCCGGGACGTGCTCGCGCGGCTTGACGTCGTAGAACTGGATGGGCTGCGAAGTCGCCGGGTCGAGGTCGGGGCGGCGTTCCCAGATCGCCCAGCCGTCGTCGTGGTGAGTGGCCGCCAGGCGGCCGGCCTCGCGGTGTTGCGTCGGCGGAGCCACCTCGTCGTTGCCCCAGGCGTCGGCGATCAGTCCGGTGTGCAGACCGTGGTCGGGCTGCCGAACGACGAGGAGCTGCCCGTCGTACCTGCTCAGAATCATTCGCCATCCCGTAACGGTTCGAGTAGCAAGCCGGTTCGAGCATCGCACGTGCCGCGCACCTCGACCTGTCGCCTCGATCGGCCGCGCTGAGGGTCCAGAGGGGTCGGCGCCGTGATCAGGAACATCTGGTTAGGCCGAACGGCCTAGAGCACAGGTCGGGGCGGAGGAACGGGGCACGGCGCCAATGGGCCGGTCTGCCGGCGTAATCCATCAAAAAGGGAAACGTTTGCTCTGGTCAGGAGCGTTTGGCGGGTTCCCGATTCCGGCTTAACTATGGCGTTACCCCGGCGCTCTACTGGTGTACACGGCGGTTACGCAGGGTATCGCCATGACTCAGGCGAGGATGGACCCGCGCACCCAGCGCCGGTCCCGCGCGGCCCGCCGGGTACGAGACCTGCTCCGTGCGGCGATTGTGCTCGAGGAGTTCTCCGCCGGCGCGCTGCCCGGCGAGGCGGAGTTGATGCTCTCGTTCTCGGCCAGTCGCCAGGTGGTCCGGGACGCGCTCGCGCTGCTGCGGGACGAGGGCCTGGTCAAGCGGATACCGGGAACCGGGACGCTGTCGGTCGCCTCGAAGGTCCGGCACAGCTTTAGCTACGTCCACGGGCCCGAGCCGGTCCGTGACACCGAAACCGTCTCGCATCGCATCCTCAGCACCTCCCGCGAAATCGCCGCGCCGAGGGTCGCCGAGCGGCTGCGCCTGCCGAAGGGCAGTTCGTGCGGCGTCATCGAGTACCTGACATATGTCGGCGAGGAGCCCTACTACGCCTGCACCGCCTACGTGCCGCCACCGCTGCTGGACGTGGTGGCGCGCGGCCAACAGGTCGAGGAGTGGTATTCGGTCTACGAGCTGGCGGGTTTCGAGCTCGGCGTCACCGACCAGGCGGTCGAGGCGATCCTGGCCGACGACCTGGTCGCGGAGCTGCTCAATGTGGCTACGGGCGCTCCGTTGCTGCTGTTCGAGCGGCTGGTCAGGGACCACACCGGCACCCCGTTGGAGTATGCGTTCGCCCGGGTGCGCGGGGACCGGATGACGCTGACCGTGCAGCTGCCGCGGCACAGCTGGCAGTGTCGGCGCGGGTCGAAGCGGGGGCCCGAGGCCTGATGCTGGGTTACGTCGGCCGCAGGCTGTTGATGGCGATTCCGATCCTGCTCGGCGTCTCCGTCGTCATCTTCGTCACCATCAAGATCATTCCGGGCGACCCGGTCGCGTCACTGCTCGGTCCCACCGGCACGCCAGAGGCCCGCGCCGCGCTGACCGAGCGACTGGGCCTGAATCGCCCCTTACCGGTGCAGTACGTGTCCTGGCTCGGCCACACCGTGGTCGGCGACTTCGGTACCAGCATTGCCCGGCGTTCAGCCGTCGCACCGATGGTGTTCGACGCGCTGAAGAACACGCTCATCCTGAGCCTGGCCGCCGCGGTGCTGGCCATGGTCATCGGCGTCGGCGTTGGTGCCCTCACCGCGTTGCGCCGCACCGGTCCGCTGGCCAGGATCGGCAACGGCTTCGCGCTGTTCTCCATCTCCGTGCCGCAATACTCGGTCGGCCTGCTGCTGATCATTTACCTGGCCGCCGGCGCCGGATTGTTCCCCGTCAGCGGCATGTACAACCCCAGCCTGGGCGGTGGGTTTGTCGACCTGTTCAACCACCTGATCCTTCCGGCGGTCACCGCCGCGCTGGTCCCCGCCGGAATCATCGCCCGGATGTTCCGCTCGTCGGTGCTGGACGTGATGAGCATGGACTTCATCGAGGCGCTCACCGCCCGAGGCCTGTCCCGGCGTCGCGTCATGGCGCACGCGTTCCACAACACGGTGCCGTCGCTGCTCACCGTGGCCGGCCTGCAGATCGGCTACCTGCTGGGCGGGGTGATCTTCGTCGAGGCGGTGTTCGCCTGGCCCGGCATCGGCTTGCTGGTCTACCAGTCGATCAGTCAGCGGGATCTACCGGTGATCCAGGCCGGTGTGCTCGTCTCGGCGTTCGCGTTCGTGATGCTCAACCTGATCGTCGACGCCCTGCACGGGCTGGTCGACCCGCGCATCCGTACCTCCCACTAGCTCCCGTCGCCCCTCCCAGGAGAGATGTCCATGACCGCAGTGACCGAGGCGCCACCCGCCGCTCTCACCGCGCCACCCCGTGCGGCTCGCCGGCGCCGCCGGATGACCCCGTCGGCAACCGCCGCCGGAGCCATGGTCGGCATCATCGCGCTGGTGGCCGTGGTGGGCCCGTTCGTGGTCGGCGATCCCAACGCCGGTGACCCAGCCCAGCGACTGCTCGCGGCCGGCACACACGGGCACCTGTTGGGCACCGACGGCCAGGGCCGCGACGTGTTCGCCCGGCTGGTGGACGGCACCCGGCTCTCCCTGCTCGCCGGCCTGGTCCCGGTGCTGTTCGCGGCGATCGTGGGTACCGGGTTGGGCGTCACCGCCGGCCTGTCCGGCCGCTGGGCGCACCGGTCGATCATGCGCACACTGGACGTGTTCTACGCCTTTCCCGCCGTGCTGCTGGCCATCGCCATCGCCGCCGCACTGGGCTCCGGCATCTCCAACTCGATCATCGCGCTGGCGGTGATCCTGGTGCCGCCGGTGGCCCGGGTCGCCGAGACCGAGACCCGGCGGCTGGTCGACCTGGACTACATGGAGGCGGCCAGGGCGAGCGGCGCCTCCCGCGGCGCGATCGCGCTGCGCCAGGTGCTGCCGAACGTGGCCCCGCCGGTGGTCGTCTACTGCACCGCGCTGATCGGGCTGTCCATTGTGTACGCGGCGGGGTTGAGCTTCCTCGGCCTCGGCGTGTCACCGCCGACCGCGGAGTGGGGGCTGATGGTCAGCGACCACACCCAGTACATCTACACCGCGCCGTTCCTCGCCGCGGTGCCCGCGCTGGCCATCCTGGTCGCCTCGGTGGCGTTCAACGTGCTCGGCGACGGCCTGCGTGACCTGCTCGACGTGCGTGGGGAGGCCCGGGCGTGAGCACCTCGACGCTGCCGCAAGCCGAGGACGACACCACCCGCGGTGGGCTCGCCCCGCTCGAGGTCACCGACCTGACCACCACCTTCGTGCCCAAAGGGCGGCGGATCGAGGTGGTGCGTGGGGTTTCGTTCACGCTCCGGCGGGGCGAGACCCTGATGCTGCTCGGCGAGTCCGGCAGTGGGAAGTCGGTGACCGCCCGGTCGATCATGCAGCTCTACGGCTCGGCGGCCCAGCTGGGCGGCAGCGTCCGGATGAACGGCCAGGAGCTGCTCGGGTTGCCCGAGTCGCGGCTGCGCGGGGTGCGCGGTGGGCAGATCGCGCTCATCCCGCAGGACCCGACCGGAGCGCTCGACCCGCTGCGGCGGATCGGTGCCCAGCTCACCGAGGTGCTCGCGGTGCACGGGGTGGAGCGGGTCAGGCGGGCCGCACGCCGGCGCGCCGAGGAGCTGCTCGGGATGGTCGGCATCCCGGACCCGAAACGGGTGGCCGACAGCTACCCGCACGAGCTGTCCGGCGGCATGCGGCAGCGCGCGGTCATCGCCATCGCGGTGGCCTGCGACCCGCAGGTGCTGATCGCCGACGAGCCGACCACCGCGTTGGACGTCACCGTGCAGGCACAGATCCTCGAGCTGCTGGCCGAGCTGCGGGAACGGCTGGGTACGGCGGTGCTGATGGTCACCCACGACGTGGGGGTGGCCGGCGACTTCGGCGGCCGGATCGGCGTGATGTACGCCGGGCGGCTGGTGGAGGAAGGCCCGGCGGGCGAGGTGCTGACCAACCCCAGGCACCCCTACACCCGGGGCCTGCTGGACTCGCTGCCCGGGCCGGACATTCCGCGGGGCACCCTGCGCTCCATCGAGGGCTCACCGCCCGGAGTGGGTGCGTTCCCGGCCGGCTGTGCGTTCGCGCCGCGCTGCCCCATGGCACGCCCGTCCTGCCACAGCGAGGACCCGCCACTGCTCGGCATGGGCGGGGACCGGGCGGCGGCCTGCCCGGTGGTCAACCCGGTCGGCCCCACGCCGGGGAAGGCCGCCTGATGAGCGACGGGACTGCCGCCGAGATGCCGGCCGACCCGACGGTGCTTTTGCGCGGCGAGCATCTGACCAAGACGTTCGGCAACGGGGTGCGTGCGGTGTCGGACGTGTCGCTGACTGTGCACCGGGGCGAGACGTTGGGCGTGGTCGGGGAATCCGGCTGCGGCAAGTCCACCACCGGCAAGATGCTGCTCGGCCTACTCACTCCGGACGAAGGCACCGTCACCTTCGACGGCCGGCCACTGGCCGAGCTGGGTGGCGCCGAGCTGCGCGCGGTGCGGGCCCGGCTGCAGGTGGTGCCGCAGAACCCGCAGACCTCGCTCAACCCCCGGCTCACCGTGCGCTCCTCGATCGAGTTCAACCTGCGCGCGCACGGAATCCCCCGGGCCGAGCGCGGACCTCGGGTGCTGGAGCTGCTCGAGCGGGTCGGGCTGACCGCCGCGCAGAGCGTCCGCTTCCCGCACGAGCTCTCCGGCGGCCAGCTGCAGCGGGTGGCCATAGCCAGGGCGCTGGCCACCTCGCCGGACCTGGTGGTGTGCGACGAGGCGGTGTCGGCGCTGGACAAGAGCGTGCAGGCGCAGGTGCTCAACTTGCTCGCCGACCTGCAGGCCGAGACCGGTGTGGCGTTCCTGTTCATCTCCCACGACCTGGCAGTGGTGGAGCACATCTCGGACCGGGTAGCGGTGATGTACCTGGGCCGGGTGGTCGAAGTAGGGCCGGCGAAACGGCTCTGGGCCAGCCCCCAGCACCCGTACACCACCGCGCTGCTGTCCGCGACCCCCGGCCAGGGCCGGCAGCGGATCGTGCTGTCCGGGGAGCTGCCCAGCCCGGCCAACCCACCGTCCGGCTGTGGTTTCCGCACCCGCTGCCCAGTGGCCGAAGAAGTGTGCGCCACCAGTTGGCCGCCGCTCACCGAGGTCACCGATGGCCACGCCGCGGCCTGCATCCACCTGAGCCCCCGACCCGAGCCGGCGGTGCCCGTGCCGCGCTGATCCACGACCGCTCCCGCCCCGCCGGCGCCTGACCGGCTGATGCCCTCTGCCTGGAACCGCCGAGAGGAACCCCGTGTCCACCATCCCGCGTACCCGTCCACCGGACAGCCGCCGGCGGAGTGGGTTGATGCTGACCGCGCTGGGGGCCGTGCTCGGACTGCTGCTGGCCGCCTGCGGTGGAAGCGCCACCTCCTCCGGCGGCGGCCAGAACACCCTGATCATCGGGATGACCGCGTCGGACATCCCGGTGCTGGACACCGGGCTCGCCCAGGGCCAGGGCTACGAGGGGCTGCGGTTCGTGGCCAACCAGCTCTTCGACGGCCTGACCCGCTTCGACCTGACGCACGGCGACCAGATCCCGGCGATCGTGCCGGACCTGGCCACCTCCTGGGAACCCAGCGCCGACCTGACCCACTGGACCTTCCACCTGCGCCCGAACGTGAAGTTCCACGACGGCACCCCGTGGAACGCCGACGCGGCGATCTTCAACCTGCAGCGCTACGTGGATAAGACCAGCCCCAACTTCTACCAGGAGCTCAACGCGCAGGGCGGCCTGTCGGTCCAGGGCATCAAGAGCTTCTCCAAGACCGATGACCTGACCATCCAGATCAACACCAACGGCCCGTGGTCGTACCTGCCGACCGATCTCGCCACGGTGTACTTCGCCAGCCCGACGGCGGTCAAGGCGGAGGGCAACCAGGGATTCGCGGAGAAGCCGGTCGGCACCGGCCCGTTCATGTTCGAGTCCGTGCAGCGCGGTCAGCGGCTGGTGATGGACCGCAACCCGGACTACTGGAACGGCGCGCCGAAGGTGGACAAGGTCATCCTGCGGCCGATCCCCGATCCCACCGCGCGGGTGGCCGCGCTGCGTTCCGGCGAGGTCAACTGGATCGAGGTGCCGCCGCCGGACGACGTGCCCAACCTGCGCAACCAGGGTTTCCAGGTGCTCACCAACTCCTACAACCACGTCTGGCCGTGGGTCTACAACCTGGCCAAGCCGCCATTCAACAACCCGACCGTGCGCGAGGCGCTGAACTGGGCGATCAACCGGCAGTCACTGGTGGACAACATCCTCAAGGGCACCGCGGAACCGGCACTGGGATTTGTGCCGCACGCCGACGCCGCCTACCGCCCCGGCAATGACGTGTACGGCTACGACCCGACGAAAGCCAAGCAGCTGCTGGCCCAGGCCGGTTACCCGAACGGCTTCACCATGACGCTGTCCTACCCGACCAGTGGTTCCGGCAACATGGTGCCCACTCCGATGAACACCGCCCTGCAGGCCGACCTGGCCGCGGTCGGGGTGACGGTGCAGCTCAAGCCCATCGAGTGGGCGGCGATGCTGAACGACTTCTTCGTCGGCAGGATCCCGGACGACGCGAACGCGCTGAACATCTCGCTGTCCTTCCAACAGGAGGGCTTCTGGCGCAGCTGGTTCGGCACCGGCTCGACGCCGAACGCGGGCAAGTACTCCAACCCTCGAGTCGATGCGCTGCTGCAGCAGGCCAAGACGGTGCTCGACCAGAAGGCCCGATCGGACATCTACGCCCAGATCGCCACGATCCTCGGCCAGGACTCGCCGTGGCTGGTCGTGGTCAACGACAAGAACCCGAGGGTGTTGGCACCGACCGTGCACGGATTTGTCGAGCCGCAGTCCTGGTTTGCCGACCTCACCCAGCTGTCCGTGGGCGCCTCGGCGACCAACAGCTGAGCCACCGACTGACCCCGGAAGGAGACCGCCATGGCCATGCCCCGAGGACGGATCCGTGGCTTCGTCCGCCGCCCAACACCCGAGCAGCTCACCCAGCTCGGCGCGGCCGAACACCTGTCGCTGACCCCGCGCGAGGCCGAGCAGTACGCGGCGATCCTGGACCGGACGCTGGTCGGGGTGGACCGGGTGGACGAGCTCTCTGCGCCCACCCCGCCGCTGGTCTACACCGACCGGGACCCGGGTGGCCCGCCCTGCGACGCCGACGACCCGTTCCACGCGTTCATCCGGCGCTGCCAGGTCAAGGGCGCACCCGAGGGGCCACTGGCCGGTCTCACCGTCGGGGTCAAGGACAACCTGGCGGTGGCTGGTATCCCGATCACCAACGCCTCCCGGACGCTGAGCTACACGCCGACCACCGATGCGGTTGTGGTGGCCCGGCTGCTGGCGGCGGGCGCGGACATCGTGGGCAAGACCAACCTGGACGACTTCTCCACCTCGGGTACCGGGGAGTCGAGCTGGTACGGCCCGGCGCGCAACGCGGTCGACCCGACCCGGTCGGCCGGCGGCTCGTCCGGCGGGTCCGGGTCGGCGGTGCGCTCCGCGGCGGTGGACCTGGCGCTCGGCGTGGACGAGGGTGGCTCGGCGCGAATTCCAGCCTCGTTCAACGGTGTGGTCAGCATCAAGCCCACCCAGGGCCTGGTGCCCTCACACGGGCTGACCTACATGGACCACACCATCGACTCGGTCTGCCCGATGGCTGGGACGGTGGAGCTCACCGCGCGGATGCTGGACGTGATCAGCGGGCACTCCGACCGGGATCCGCAGTGGGTGCGGGCCAGACCGGCGCCGACCGCCGCCGCGGCCAGCCTGGGCGACGGGGTGGCCGGGCTACGGATCGGTGTGGTCACCGAGGCGGCCGATCCGGCGTTGTGCGAGCCGGGGGTGCTCGCCGCGTTCGACACTGCCTGCTCGGCACTGCGCGCGGACGGCGCCAGCCTCGCTCCGGTGTCCATCCCGCTGTGGTCGGACGCCTGGGCGATCGAGACCACGCTGCTGCTGCACATGGCGTGGCTGACCGCGCAGTCCGATGGCTCCGGCTACAGCCACCTCGGCGAGATGGACGTGGCGCGCACCCATGCGTTCGGGCTGGTCCGACGGCTGGAGGCGGACTCGTTCCCACCGTTCTTCAAGGTCTGGCTGCTCGGCGGGCGCTACCTGCACGACAGCTACTTCTCCACTTACTTCGCCAAAGCCGCCAACCTGCGCCGGGCGCTCACCGCGCAGGTCGACGCCGCCTTCGAGGAGTTCGACCTGCTGGTCACGCCGACCACACCGCAGGTCGCGCCGGTGCTGCTGGACCGCCCCGCCGAGGACCCGGAGCTGCTCAGCCGGGGCACCACCATGGTGGCCAACTGCTGCGTGCTCAACCTCTCCGGGCATCCCGCGCTTGCCGTCCCCAGCGGCGTGGACGGCCCGACCGGCATGCCGACCTCGATCCAGATCGTCGCGCCGCACTGGGCCGACGCGCTCACCTTCCAGGCCGGCGCAGTGATCGAGGCGATGGCCGGCACCACCCCCGGCGGCGCATCACCGCAGCTCAAGCCCCGTGAGTGGCAAGCGTTGTCATAGCAACGCTAACCACTCACGGGTGCTGACCAGGCGTTTCACGATCGATTCGAGGAGGACACCGTGCCCTTGCCGCCCATTGACCAGTTCGCCGTGCTCGCCGCCGACCAGGACCGGACTCTCACCCCGGAGCGGCTGGCCCAGGCGCACGGCACACACGCCGAACTGCGCACCACGCTGGAGCGGTTGCGGGCGCTGCCGCTGCCGTTCACCGAGGGGGTCTGCGAGCCGTCCACCGCGCTGGCCTGGATCGCCGACGGAGGCCGGCCGTGAGCATCGCCGAGTCCGCGCCCACCCCGTCGACCGTGTCCACCGACACCGACACCGACACCGGCATCGACCTGGCCGATGCCACCGCGGCCGAGTTGTTGGAACTCTTCGCGGCCGGCACCGCGACCCCGACCCAGGCCACCCAGGCCTGCCTGGACCGCATCGAGGCCACCGAGCCCTCGGTGAACGCGGTGATCACCCTGCTGGCCGAGCGAGCCCTGACCCAGGCGGCCGAGTCCGACGAGCGCTGGGCCGCCGGCACCGCGCGCCCCCTCGAGGGTGTCCCCTACGGGCTGAAGGACATCGTGGCCACCCAGGGCATCCCCACCACCGGCGGCTCCGCGCTGTACCGCGACTACCTACCCAGCACCGACGCGGTGTTGGCGACGCGGCTGGCCGAGGCCGGTGGCGTGCTGCTGGCCAAGCTGGCCACCTTCGAGTTCGCCTGCGGCGGCGCGGTCAACAAGACCTTCGGGCCTACCCGCAACCCGTGGGACCCGCGGCGCACAACCGGCGGGTCGTCCTCCGGGTCCGGGGCCGCGGTCGCGCTCGGCCAGGTGCCACTGGCCATCGGCACCGACACGGGCGGCTCGATCCGCATCCCGTCCGCGTTCTGCGGGCTGACCGGGATCAAGCCCACATACGGACGGGTGCCCCGACACGGCGTGATGGGGCTGTCCTGGACGATGGACCACGCCGGCCCGATGGCCCGTTCCGTCGCCGACTGCGCACTGATGCTGGACGTGATCGCCGGCCCGGACCCGCTGGATCCCACCGCACTGCCGGCCGAGCCGACCCCGTTCGCGGCCGCGCTGGACCGCGACGTGTCCGGCATGCGGGTGGCCAGGGCCCGCGGCTACGTCGAGTCCAACATGCACCCGGAGATCGCGGCCGCCTACCAGACGGCGCTGACCGAGCTTGCCGGCCTCGGCGTGGAGATTGTGGACGTCGAGCTGCCCAGCTTCGAGCTGGCCACGCTAGCCGGCTGGACGATCATCTACGCGGAGATGCTGTCCCTGCACGAGGGCCACTTCGACGGCATCGAGGACCGCGACGAGATGGGCGCCTCACTGCTCGGCGCGGGCCCGTTCGTGAGCGCCTCGGACTACCTGCGCGCGCTGCGGCTGCGCCCGCTGTTCCAGCGCGAGCTCGCGGCCGCGATGGACGGCTTCGACGCGCTGGTCACCCCGGGCATGACCGCGCTGCCGCCGATGATCGCCCCTTCGATGATCTCCGACGTGGGCGGCCGGCACCTGCCTTGGCTGACCGCCACCTGCCAGACCAACGCGCCGTTCAACGTGACCGGCAGCCCGGCGCTGGTGTTGCCGTCCGGGCAGTTCGACGGGATGCCGCTGAGCATGCAGCTGGTCGGCCGGCCGCGCGACGAGTCGACGTTGTTCGCCCTGGGCGCCGCCTACCAGCGGGCCACCGACCACCACCTGCGCCGCCCGCCGGTGCTCGCCGCCGCCTGAGCTCGACGCCGCCTGAGCGTGACGCCGCCTGAGCGTGACATAGAGGAGCCGATCCCATGTACCTGACCATCACCGATGCGGCGGCCGCGCTGCGCGCCGGCGAGACCACCTCCGTCGAGCTCACCCAGGCAACGTTCGCGGTGGCCGACGCGCACGACGCGGAGCTGGGCGTCTACCTGTCCCGCTTCGACGAGACCGCGCTGGCCGCCGCCGCGACGGCCGACGCGGAACTGGCCGCCGGGATCGACAAGGGCCCGCTGCACGGCATCCCGCTGGGCATCAAGGACATCATCGCCACCGACGAGGGCATCACCACCGCGCAGAGCCTGGTGCTGGACCGCTCCTGGGGTGAGCAGGGCGACGCGCCTGTGGTGGCCCGGCTGCGCGCGGCCGGCGCGGTGATCACCGGCAAGACCAGCACGATGGAGTACGCGATCGGGATCCCGGACCCGGAGAAGCCGTTCCCCATCCCGCGCAACCCGTGGAACCCCGAGCACTACCCGGGCGGCTCCAGCTCGGGCACCGGCGGCGGCGTCGCGGCCGGCATGTTCCTGGGCGGGCTGGGCACCGATACCGGCGGCAGCATCCGGTTCCCGGCCACCAACTGCGGCATCACCGGGCTCAAGCAGACCTTCGGCCGGGTGCCCAAGTACGGCTGCGTGCCGCTGGGCTACAGCTACGACCACATCGGCCCGATGGCCCGCAGCGCGGCGGACTGCGCGGCGATGCTCGCGGTGCTCGCCGGCCAGGACCCTCGGGACGCCACCTCGGTGGACCGAGCGGTGGACGACTACACAATCGGGCTCATCGGCTCGTTGGACGGCCTGCGAATCGGGCTTGACCCGCTGCTGGACCGCTCCGCCCTCACCGTGCCGGAGCTGGCCGAGGTACTGGACGCGGCGGTCGCCGAGCTGCGCGCGGCGGGCGCCGCCGTGGTGCCGGTCGAGCTGCCGCTCTACGCCGAGCTGACCACCACGACCATGGTCGGCATGGCCGCCGAGGCCTACGCCTACCACCGCCCCGACCTGCAAACGCGGTGGTACGACTACGGCGCGGGCACCCGGATGGCGGTCTCCGCCGGCGCGCTGATCCCGGCCGGCGACTACGTGCAGGCCCAGCGGGTGCGCCGGGTCGGGCAACGCAAGATCGCCGAGCTGTTCGCCGAGGTGGACCTGATTGTCACGCCGACCAGCGCGTGCGGCGGGCTGAAGCTGGAGAAGCTGACCTTCGACGACATCATCGACTCGCTGCACACCCCGTACTGGAACGCGCTGGGCAACCCGGCCATGTCGGTGCCGATGGGCTTCACCACCGACGGCCTGCCGCTGGGCCTGCAGATCATCGGCCGGCCTTTCGACGAGGCCGCGGTGCTCGCCGCCGGCCACGCCTACCAGCAGCGCACCAGTTGGCACCTGCGGGTGCCCGAGCTGGTGGCGCACGCGCCGGCCGCCTGATCGCCCGCATCCGCACCGAAGATCACCGAAGGAGACCTCGATGGACGCCGATCCCGCCGTATTGGTTCCCGCTCTGCTCCAGGCAGCCGGCATCTCCCCATCCGAGGAGGAGGTGGCCGTCATGATCGCCGAGTTCCCCAGCCGGGCCGCCGCGATCGAATCGTTGTACGCCGTCGCCGAGGCCCGATACGAGGAACCCGACCTGGTGTTCCGCGCCACCCTCTGACCGGAAGGACCGCGCAGCACCGATGCACCGCGCACAGGCACAACCACTCACCGCGCCACCAACGTTCCCCATCCACGACACGGACGTGCGGCACTGGCTGGCGAAGGGCAGGGCCGCGAGCGAACCGCTGCTCGCGCACGCCGGTGCGGCCGCGCACCCCGGACCGGTCGGCACCCGCGTCGCCGCGCTCGAGGACGCCGTGCTCGGCGGCTTCATGCCCTGCTGGCCGGAGGACCTCGGGGCCACCAGGGTGATCCACCACCTGCCCGACGCCGGCTTCTTCCTGGCGTTGCTGGAACGGGCGTACTCGCCGGTGCTGGCGAAGCGGCCGGAGCTGCGGTCGCTGCTCTACGACGGCAGCCGCGTCGAGATCGCCTTCACCAACGACGTGCTCCAGGCGCAGCTGCGCGGCGAGTGGCAGCCGTACAGCATGATCCGCCATCACGCGCTGATGCTCTTCCACGGGCTGCTCTGGCTGGACGAACCGGCGCGCGCCGGCTGGGCGGCGCTGTACCAGGCGGTTGCCGAGTACACGGTCAGCCGGCCCGGCGGAGCGCCGCCACCACGCCGGCTGGCCGACGTCGAGGCGGCCGCGTTCGCCGACTTCGAACGGCTCGCCGCGCGCACCAGGGATCCCGTCGAGACGGCCGCGCTGCTCGGCGACGAGCGCGAGCTGGGCGCCGTCCTGGAGTACCAGCTGCTCGCCTCGGCGGCCGTCTACGTGCTCTGGCGTGAGCACCAGAGCCAGTCGGAGCAGCGCCGGCTGTCCTGGCAACACCGCGAACTCGCGCACGGCTACGGGCGGCCCAACTACCTGACATGGCGTTGGGCGGCGCTCCTCACGCCCGCGCTCCTCGACTCGGCTGGAGGACCTCGATGACCACGTTCGACCTGGTGATCCGCAATGCGGTGATCCCACGAGACGGCGCCGACAAGCCCGAGCCGCGCACCATCGCGACACGCGCCGGTCGCATCGCGGCGATCGCCGGCCGGGACGAGGACCTGGGCGGCGCCACCCAGACCGTGGACGCCGAGGGCCGCTGGGTGATCCCCGGGGCGATCGATACGCACACCCACATCGGCCAGCTCGCCCCGGAGTTCAGCCACCTGCCCGGGCTGTCCGAGGCGGACAACTACACCTATGAAACGCGCGCGGCGATCGCCGGCGGATGCACCACCGCGCTGAACTACGCGCCGTTCGGCCAGGGCTCGGTGGTGGAGGCATACCAATCCGGGGTTGCCGCCGCGACCGCCCAGTCCCGGATGAACGTGCTGTTCCACGGCTACGTAATGAACGACAAGCAGCTGGCCGAGTTGCCCGATGCGGTGGCCGCCGGGATGCGCACGTTCAAGATGTTCATGCCCTACCGGGGGGCGGAGGCGTGTGCCCTCGGCGGCATCGGCAGCCTGGACCACGCCCAGCTGCGGCTGGCATTCCAGGCCATCGCCGAGCACGGCGCCCAGGCGCTGGTACACGCCGAGGACGGCGACATCGTCGCGCACTGCACCGCCGAGGAGACCCGCGCCGGCATGCCGGACCTGGAGTCCTACGAACGCGGCCGGCCGGTCGAGGCCGAGGGCGACGCCAGCTGGACCGCGCTCTACCTGGCCGAGCGCGCCGGCTGCCCGGTGTCGATCGTGCACGTGTCCAGCCTGGAAGCGATGCGCGCCCGCCGGGCGCTGGGGTACCCGGCCGCCTCGCTGGAGTCCTGCCCGCACTACATGCTGCTGCACACCGGCCTGCCGATCGGCGCGGCGGGCAAGGTGGCGCCGCCGCTGCGCGGCCCCGAGCTGGCCGAACAGATCACCCGCGCGGTGCTCGCCGGCGAGATCGACTTCTTCGGCTCGGACCACAACGTCTGGCCGGCCGAGGCGAAACCCAACCTCATCGACGGCCGCGCGGGGCTGCCCGGGGTGGGGCTGCTGCTGCCGCTGCTGCTCACCCACCTGGTGTTCGACCACGGCCTGAGCATGTCCCGCCTGGTCGCCCTGACCTCGACGAACGCGGCGGACAAGTTCGGGCTGACCGGGAAGGGGCGGGTCGCCGTCGGAGCCGACGCCGACCTGGTCGTACTGGACACCGGGCGGCGCACCATCCGGGCACAGGACCTGCACTCGGCGGTCGACTACTCGCCGTACGAGGGCATGGAGCTGCGGGCCTGGCCGCACGCCACCGTGCTCGGCGGCCGCCTGGTCTACGCCGGCGGCGAGTTCGTCGGCGACGACGTGCGCGGCGAAATCCTCAACCACCGCTACCCGACGGCGGCCTAGCACAACCCCCACCCGAAGAACCCGGCAACGGCGCCGATCCCGACACCATCAGGAGAGACTGCTGTGACCACGACCGCGGTACCAACAACAGCACCCACTCAACCGAGTCCCCGGCTGTACAACGAGGACCTTGCACCGAGCACGGATCGACGCTGGGGGGCGTTCAGCATCACCTCGGTCTGGTTCGCCTGCATGCACAACATGGGGCAGTACACCCTGGCCGCCGGCATGATGTTCGTCGGGTTGAACCCGTGGGCGGTGATCCTCGGCTGCTTCATCGGGTTCTGCGTCACGTTCGTCGGCAGCCAGATGATCGGACTTGCCGGCCAGCGCCACGGTGTCTCGTACCCGGTGCTGGCCCGCGCCAGCTTCGGCGTCTACGGCGCAAACCTGCCGGCACTGATCCGGGCGGTGGTCGCGGTTGCCTGGTACGGCATCCAGACCTATCTCGCCTCCCGGGCGGTGATCGTGCTGTTGCTGATCATCAGGCCGTCCTGGGCGGCCCTGGATCAGGGCGGCTGGCTGGGGCTCTCCCCGCTCGGCTGGATCTCCTTCCTGGGACTGTGGGCGCTGCAGCTGGTGGTCGTCACACACGGCATCGAGCAGGTACGCAAGTTCCAGAACTATGCCGGCGCGATGATCTCGGTGGTCATGCTGATCACCGGTATCGCGCTGCTCGCCAAGGCCGGCTGGCACCTGGACTTTCCGGTGAGCACACCGATGTCGACCGGGCAAACGGTCAACCACATCTTCACCGACGCCAGCTTGTGGATCGCCTGCTACGCCACCCTGATGCTGAACCTGTGTGACTTCACCCGGATGTCACCCAGCCGGCGCGCGGTCACCTGGGGCAACTTCTGGGGCCTGCCGGTCAACGGCCTGGTGTTCATGGTGCTCATGGTGGTCAACACGGTCGCGGCGAGCACGGTCTACCACAAGGCCTTCACCGACCCGGCCGAGTTGCTCTCCGCCACCGGCAACCACCTGCTGATCGCGGTCGGCGCGGTGGTGTTCATCTTCGCCACGATCGGCGTGAACGTGGTGGCCAACGTCGTCTCGCCGGCCTACGACCTGGCCAACGCATTCCCGCAGAAGATCAATTTCACTCGCGGGGCGCTGATCACCTGTGTGCTCGCGCTGCTGGTGATGCCCTGGAAGCTCTACAGCTCCACCGTGGCCATCACCTACTTCTTGGGCTCGCTCGGCGCGGTGCTTGGCCCGTTGTTCGGCGTGATCATGGCCGACTACTACCTCAACCGCCGGGGCCGGCTGTCGGTGCCGGACCTGTACAGCGATCGCCCCGGCTCGCCGTACTTCTTCCGAGGCGGCTGGAACCCGCGCGCCATCGCGGCCTTTGTGCCGGCGGCGCTGATCAGTGCGGCGCTCGCGCTGATCCCGGCGCTCTCGGCGGCGTCCGCCTACGGCTGGTTCGTCGGAGTCGGCGTGGCCGCGTTGCTCTACTGGCTGATCACCCCTCGGTCCGCGCCGGCGCCGGCCGTCGAACCGCTGGTCGGCGCGCTGGCCACCGACTGACCCACCGGACTTCTGACAGGAGAACAACCATGTGTGGACCAATGCTGGTCGACGCCGGCACCAAGGAACGGATCGCCGCGTTCAACGCCACCTTCCGGACTGTCTCGGCGAGCCCGTTCGGCGCCGACGACGAGATCGGCATGCTCAACCTGATGACCCCGAAATCCTGCCGTGAGGTGCTGCGGCAGGCCGATGCCGGCAAGATCGTCGACCTCGCCTTGGACTACTTCGTCGGCATGCCGTCCTGGGCGGCGGGCGGCGATCCGCCGTTCCAGATGTGGATGACGCACACGCCGGGCGGCACGGTGGTGGACGACGTGATGGGCGTGGGGCGCGCGCAGAACGAGCTGATCACCTACTCCGGCGACGCGTTCTCGATGTACACCCACTGCGGCACGCACCTCGACACGCTGAACCACTTCGGCTACGACGGCGAGGTGTTCAACCACTTCCACCACCACGACCACCTGGGCAGCCGGGGCTGGACCAAGAACGGAGCGGACAAGCACCCGCCGGTGGTGGCGCGCGGCATCATGCTGGACATCCCGGCGCTGCTCGGGGTGGACATGCTGCCGAGCAGCTACGGGATCACCGGCGCCGAGCTCAATGCTGCGCTGCGACGCCAGCAACTGGAGCTGCGGCCCGGTGACGTGGTGCTGGTGCGCACCGGGCGGATCAAGAGCTGGCCGGACCCGACCGCGTACATGGTGGACAGCCCCGGGCTGAACCTGGACGGGGCGAAGTTCCTGGCCGAGGCCGGCGCGATGATGATCGGCACCGACACGGTCAGCTTCGAGCAGATGCCGACCGAGGACGAGGACAACTGGCAGGTGGTGCACACCTACCTGCTGGCGGAGTGCGGCGTCCCGATCATGGAAGTGGTGGACTGCGAGGCGCTGGCCGAGGAGGGCATCGACGAGTTCGCCTTCGTGGGCGCGTGCATGAAGCTGCGCGGCGCCACCGGTTCGCCAATCCGCCCGCTGGCCATGCCGTTCACCTCCAGGTAGCCGCTCGGCGCGCCGCGGCCGGCCAGCTCGGCCGCGGCGCTCACCTCAGGTTGGCGCGAGTGTGGAGGGCCCGCTGGCCAGCACGGCGGTGGCCAGCGCCCGAGTGGCCGGACGATGCTCGGTGCGGGGGTTGGTGAGCAGCACGAGGTCGATGTAGCCCAGCTCGGGCAGCCGGTGCTGGGCGCCGAGTGGGGTGAGTTGGACCGGGACGAGGCTCTTGGCCATCACTGAGATGCCGATGCCAGCCGCGACCGCCGCGATCAACCCGTTGACGCCGCGGCAGACGCACGCGCTGCGGTATGCGGTGTTGGTGCGGTCCAGCGCGGCCTGCATGGCCGTGCGGCTGAGGCTCGGGGTCGGGTAGACGACCAGCGGCAGCGGCCGGCCACGGTCGAGGCGGGTCCCGGGGTTGCCCACCCACACCAGGCGCTCGCGCTTGACCAGCGTGCCGCGATCCTCGCCGAGGGGACGCTTGCCGACGAACAGATCGAGCCGGTCGTTCTCCAGCCTGCGGTGCAGGGTGCCGCTCTGGTCGACGGTGAGATCGAGGTCGACGCGGGGGTAGTCGCGCCGGAAGTCGCGCAGGATCTGGGGGAGACGGGTGAGGGCAAGGTCGTCGGACATGCCGATCCGCAGCCGGCCGACCGGGCGCTCGCCGCTGAAGTATCCGGCCGCGTCCTCGTGGGCGGTCAGGATCGCGCGGGCGAACCCGATCATGGCCTCGCCGTCGGGCGTAACGGCGACGGTGTGGGTGTCGCGCTGCACCAGTATCCGGCCGGTGGCCTGCTCCAACTTGCGGATGTGTTGGCTCACCGTCGGCTGCCGGACGCCCAGGCGCGCGGCCGCCTGGGTGAAGCTGCGGGTCTGTGCCACCGCGAGGAACGTACGCAGCTGGGCTGGCTCGTACAGGGCAGTCATAACGATCCTCTATAGCAGTATGTCGACTAATCGGGGTTCAGAATAGCGCCGAACATCGTGAGACTGGGTTCCGTCCTGATCTCTACGAAGGGTTCGCGGTGACCACGGCGGCAGTCCGCCCCAGCACGATCTCCGTCCAGACCGATTTGACCGATCCTCGCCGCGGCACCTTCACCGCGTTGCGGGTACCCAATTTCCGGATCTACCTGGCAGGCCAGAGCGTGGCCAACACCGGCGCGTGGATGCAGAGCATCGCGCAGGACTGGCTAGTGCACGAGCTGACCGGCAGCGCGTCGGCCGTCGGGGTCACGATGGCCCTGCAGTTCCTGCCGATGCTCCTGTTCGGCCTGTACGGCGGCATGGTCGCCGACCGCTACCCCAAGCGGGTCGTCCTGTTGACGACCGGGGCCACCAACGCCGCGCTCACCACGGCGCTCGCCGTGTTGACCCTGACCGGCGAGGTGCGGGCCGGCCACGTCTACCTGTTCGCGCTGGCCGCCGGATTGGTGTTCGTGGTGGACAACCCGACCCGCCAGGTGTTCGTCAACGAGGTGGTGCCGGCGGGTCACCTGCGCAACGCCATCGCGCTGAATGCCGCCGTGTTCCAGTCAACCAGGCTGCTCGGGCCGGCTGTCGCGGCCCTGCTGATCGGCACGGTGGGCATCGGTTGGGCGTTCGCGGCCAACGCGGTCTGCTATGTCGGCCCGCTCATCGGGCTCGCGCGGATCCGCCGCGTGGAGTTGCTGCCCGTTCCCTCGGTCGGCCGCGAACGCCGGCAGCTGCGCTCGGCGCTGCGACATGTGGTCGCGCGCCCGCACGTGGCTTGGACCATCGTGCTGGTCGGGGTGGTCGGAACGTTCGGGTTGAACTTCCCGGTGGTGCTGACGGCGATGGCGAGCACCACGTTCCGGGGTGGCGCGGAGCTTTATGGACTGTTCAATGTCGTGCTCGCGGTCGGGTCGGTTGCCGGGGCGCTGCTCGCGGGCAGGTGGGGGCGTGCACGGCCGCGGTTGCTCGTGGTGTTGGCCGCCGGGTTTGGGATGGCCCAGGTCGGTGCCGCGGTTTCGCCCGGCCTGTGGGTGTTCCTCGCGGCGCTGGTCGGGATGGGTGTGATCAACCTGGTGTTTCAGGCGGTCGCCAACTCGTCGGTCCAGCTCTGGGTGGCCCCGGCGATGCGCGGGCGGGTGATGGGGCTCTACATGCTCGCGTTCGTCGGCGGCACCCCGCTCGGCGCACCGCTGATCGGGTGGATCACCACACAGGCGGGCCCTCGGGTCGGCATGGGGGTGTGCGGCGCGGTCCCTGCCCTGGCGGCCGCCGCCGTAGCGGCGCTCGCCCGGCGGGCAAAGCTGGCATCCCGTCCCTGACCGCGCGCGTAGTGGGGCGTAGTCAGACCGGGGCGGTGATGCCCTGCTCCGCGATCTGCTCTGCCCAGTCCACGTGATGCAACATCGCTGCCTTCGCCTCTCTCGGATCTTGGGTGCGAAATGCACAGATCAGATCGACCTGGGCGGCGCGGAGGGGGTTGCCCGTCCCGGCGCCGGCTTGATCACGATGGTCGAGGCTGAACCGCAGGTAGCGTTCGGTGGCGTGCCACAGCATGTGCAGCATCCGTAGATCCCAGCTCGTGGCCGTTGGGCCCAATAGCGCGCCCAGCAGTTCGCGGTGCGCTTCGTAGTGGTCCCGGGATTGATCCCGCGGCTGGCGAGCCCTTTCCAGGCGGAGCTCATGGTCGTCGAGCTCACTGGAGGAGAGCAACAGGCAGGCGTCGGCGGCCAGTTCTGGTTCGATGCGCCGCCGCAGTTGGCAGAGGCTGTGAAGATCGTCGGAGCTCAGCGGCGCAACGGACGTGCTGCGACCTCGCCTGATGACGACCAGCCCTTCTCTCTCCAGACCGCGCAGCGCTTCGCGGACCGGGATGAAGCTGACCCCGAGCTGTCCGGCAAGATTGCGCAGCGAGAACGCCTGGCCTGGTCGTAACTGACCGGACAGGATGGCTTGCCGAATCTCCGTGGTGGCCCGATCCACCAGGGACGGTTCATCGAATGGGTCGCCCAACAAGTTCGCGGGCGTCATGGGGCTGCCCACCGGGCTGGTGTGGGAATCTCCGGTGCGGTGTGAGGTGATCCGCATTTCAGTGGCATGATCAGGCTGGCCTTCTGAATGATGACCTTCGGAGGATTCGACCGCGCGTACCCGGACTGTGGCTCCGTGGGGCATCGTTACCGCCCTTTCGCTGCTTCGTATTGGCTGCGCACGTGTTTTTAACGCGGCTGGCGGCGTCATGTAGACCCATAAAGGACACCTGCGTTTGATTTTGAACAGGTCTGTTCAACGATGCGGATGTTAGCAGTCCCTCCCGGGGCAGGGCGGGCGCGGTTCGGCTTTCCACCGATTGAGTGGGCTGATCTCCCGCTATGGACGATGGTGTTCGCAAAATAACCATGCTGTCCATATATGGACGCTGATGTAGCGTGAGCGCGCTCCCTAGCCGCTGCGACGATCAGAAGGGACCTGGTGGCCTCGACCGAACGGCGAATCAGGGCGGCGGCGATGCGGTTGTTCACCGCCAAGGGCGGTACGCAGCTGACGATGAGCGAGCTCGCGAACGAGGCGCAGGTTGCCCGGGGCACGCTCTACCGCAACATTGGTTCGATCGACCAGTTGTTCGACAAGATCCTCGCCGAGATGTGCGCGGAGCTGCTCGAACGCGTCTCGGCCACCTTCACCGAGGATGACGATCCGACGACCCGGGTGGCCACCGGCCTGCGCATGCTGGTGCGGTACGCCCACCAGGACCCGGCGATCGGCCGGTTCATCGTGCGGTTCACGCTGACCGAGGAGGCGCTGCGGGAGGTGTTGACCGGGCCGCCGATGGACGACCTGCGTGCGGGCTTTGCCGAGGGCCGATACGACATCGACGACTCAATGATCATGAGTGCGGCCTCGCTGCTGGTCGGTGCAACGGTGAGTGCCATGTCGATGGTCCTCGAAGGCCACCAGACCTGGCGGGAAGCGGGCTCCTGCGCCGCGGAGCTGGTCCTGCGCGGGCTCGGCGTCGATGCGGCCGAAGCTCACCAGATTGCCACTGCCGACCTGCGAGCGCTCCACACCGGGTCATACCGGTGATCGACTATCGGGCCGGCAGTACGCCGCGCTCCTGGAGCACCTTGAGCCAGTGCACGAAGGTCTGCTCGGTGTCCTGAACTTCGGTGAACCCGGCCAGCTTGATCTTGACCGTGCTGACGAACGCCGGCGGGGGTGGGGCTGTCGCGCCGTAGGCGAAGCAGAAGTCGGCGTAGTAGTGGGACTCGCCGAGCAGCTCGTCCATGCTGATCTGCCTTAGGCCGTGCTTGGCCACGATCTTCGCCCACACCTCGGCCCTGGCCGGGAGGAACTCAGCCATGGACGTCGGCTCGTCGGCGCCGACCTCGACGCCGAGCGCGTCGGCCATCGCCGGCCACAGATCCCGCCACTCGAAGACCTCGCCGTTGGTCAGATTGAAATGCTGGCCGGCGGCCGCGGGGGCCTCGGCGGCCCACCGGATCGCGTTGGCCACCAGCCGGGTATCCACGGCCTCCCAGACATACGGCACCCCGCCGGGGAAGCCGAACGGGCGGCCCTCTTCCTTGCGGATGGCCGCGAAGGCGCCGATCACCGGGGGCAGGTTCATCACCACGCCGGTATTCGGCCCGACGATGAGTTGCGGGCGCATGATGGTGAAGGCGAAGCCCTTGGTCGTCGCCTTCTCCTTGATGTAGTCCTCCTGCAGCCAGTAGAAGTTCGCGTGGTCGTCGCGCGGATAGTGCTCGCGCGCGGGGACACGCATCGGGTGCAGGTGGATGCCGTAGGCCTTGGTGCCCTGCAGCAGGGTCACGTGTTGGAGTTCGGCGAGCTCGGCGAGCGGCTCGATGAGGTTCCGCAGCATCGCCAGATTGGTGTCCATCTGGTCCTGCTCGGTCCATCCGGAGATGAGGCCGGGCTTCTCGAAGACCGCCGCGTACACGACGTGCGTGACGCCGGCCAGGCCTTGCACCGCCTCGCGGGTCGCCGCCTCATCGCGCAGGTTGATCGGCAGGTGTTGGAAGGGCCGCTCGTGGAACACCTCGGGCTGGCGCCGAGACACCGCGATGACGTCCCAGTCGTCGTCGAGGAACCGGTCGACGCAGGCGGCGCCGACCAACCCGCTGGCGCCGGCAATGAGGACGGTGCTGGCCATGGTGCTCTCCTGGACGGTGGTGGAGGGGTCGGTGGTCCATGCTCCTCGTGAACGCGACGACTAGCCAGGAGGACCGACGATGGCCACACGCAGCTACGTGGCGCAGGTGGGCGAGCGCAACGCGGTATTCCTGGCCACCCAGAGCCGTACCGCGTTCCTCGCCTCGGAGTACCGCCCGATGAACGTGGGGAACGGGCGTATCTCGCTCAGTGAGCGGGCCCTGGACGCCTCCCGCGAGCTGGGCGAGGAAGAGGACGGGTACATCACCGACGATGCCGACGGGTTGCGCATCTGGGTCGGGGAGGACGCCTTCGAGCTGGAAACCGTGTTCGCCTGAGCCTGTCCGGCCGTTGCTCATGCGGTGTTGGCAAGGACCTCGTTGAGCGCCTCGGTGGAGCTGGGGTGGTTGTAGATCGTGTCGCGCAGCTCGCTGGCGGTGACCTGGTGGCGCATGGCGAGCGCCACGAGGTTGATCAGTTCCTGCGAATCGATGCTCAGCAGCGCGGCGCCGAGCAGGAGGTCGGTGTCGGCGTCGATGATGAACTTCATCATCCCGCGGGTGTCTTCCATGATCCGGGCGCGAGGCATTGCGGCGATCTGCGCGATGGGCTTGCTGGCGATCTTGACGCGGTGTCCCCGCCCTCTCGCTTGGGTCTCGGTGAGGCCCACGGTGGACAGCGGCGGCGTGATGAACACGGTGTGCGGCACAGCCCGCCGGTCTGCCGTGGAGCGATCGCCGCGGCCGATGAGCTGGTCGGCGACGATGCGATTGTCGTCGAGAGAGATGTACGTGAACTGGGGGCCGCCGTTGACGTCGCCGATGGCAAAGATGTGCGGTTGGCTGCTGCGCAGGTGCTCGTCGACCACGACTGCCCCGAGTTCGGTGGTCCTGACGTTGGCAGCATCGAGGTTGAGTGCGGCGGTGGCCGGCCTGCGCCCGGTGGCGACGAGGATGGTGTCGGTTTCCAGGATGTGCGCGTGGCCGTCCTGCTCGTAGTGGATGGTCGCGCCGCTTGCGCCGTCGCGGATCTCAGTGACGCGTGATCCGGCGAGCAAGGTAATGCCCTGGTCGCGCAGAATGCGCAGCGCCGCTTCGGCGACGTCGTCGTCTTCTCGGCCCATGAACGTCCGTTGTGCTTCCAGCACCGTCACCTCGGAACCGAACCGCCGGTACATCGCGGCGAACTCCAGACCGAGGTAGCCGCCGCCAAGTACGGCTACTCGCTTGGGAAGTTGACTGGTGTGCAGCATGTCCGTGCTGGTCGCGACGTGCTTGCTGGACCGCAGGCCGGGGATGTCCGGGACGACCGGCACCGAGCCGGTGTTGATGATGATGGTGTCCGCGCTGATGGTCAGCCGGTCAGCGCCCGCGCTGACCTGGACGGTTTTCGGGTCGACGAACGACGCTGTGCCGGTGACGACCGTGACCGTGTCGATGCTGTCGAGCATCTCGAAGTTCTTGCCGCGCAGCAGCGTGGTCAGGTCAGTCACGGCGCCGATGGCGTGGCTGTACCACGCCTCTTCGCCATCATCCGGCCGGCGGGTGTCGGCGCGGTGCACGAGAGCCTTGGTCGGCACACAACCCACATTGATGCAGGTACCGCCATACATTTGGTCAGACTGCTCGACCATGATGACGCGTTTTCCGGCGCGGCCCGTCGACGCGGCCAGCGTCTTCCCGCCCTTGCCGAAGCCGATGACAAGAAGATCCACATGTAGCGGTTCCATCACGTTGCCCATGTCAACTACGCTCCGCCTCAGGTGGAGAGCCGGCAAGGCTAGTTCGACTCAGTTTCTATCGCGAGAGTCTCATGGATGGCATGTCTCATGGATAGCATCAGTCACTTGCTCCGTCTGGCCCGCCTGGAGGGCAGCGTGGACAAGCGCTGTCTGCTCGCCGGACGCGCCATCCTCACCCACCAGGCCCGCGTGCCTACCGAAGTGCCGTTTCATCTGCTCTTGGCGGGCACCTGCACGCTGGAACTCGCCGAGCGCACGATCGAACTGTCAGCGGGGGATATGGTGCTGCTCCCGCGTGGTCAGGCGCACGTCATCCGAAGCGGTACCGGTCGGCGGCGGGTGGTGCGCGAGGAGCCGGGAGCCGCCTTCACCACGGCCCTCAGCACGGGCAGCGGTAGCACGATCGACTTGTTCTGCGGGCACTACACGTTCAGCCCGGGCACCGGCGACATCCTGTTCGCCAGCCTGCCCGATGTCGTGCACGTGACGCTTGGCCAGGGGTCCAACGAGCAGGTACTCATGCTCAGCGCCCTGATGCGCGGCGAGGCGAACCAAGAACGGCCGGGAACAGCAGCCATCCTCTCCTCGCTGTGCGACGTTTTGCTGGCCATGACGTTGCGCGCCGCACCAGATCAGCTCACCGATCACGCATTGTGGACCGCGCTAGCCGACGAGCGCCTTCGGACTGTGACCGACGCCGTGCTGCGCGACCCCGGGAACGGTTGGACGATAACCGAGCTCGCCGAACTCGCCGCAATGTCGCGTGCCACGTTCATCCGACACTTCACTCGCGAGGTTGGGATGACCGTCGGCGACTTCCTGACCAAGATCAGGATGATGACGGCGGCCGAACTCCTGATCACCACCGACCACCCGGTCAGCACGGTCGCCGCGCGGGTCGGCTACCGGTCCGAATCAGCCTTTGGCCGCGCATTCCGCCTCGCCACAGCCACCACACCGGCGCAATTCCGACGGCTGCCCAGGCGTCGCGGCACGTAGCCTCCTGGTATGAGCATCGCGACCCGGGCGCTGTTCGAGTTCGACGACTCCTACGCCCGTGAACTGCCCAGTCTCTCGGTCCCGTGGCGGGTGACACCCGTTCCGGCGCCCAGAGTGCTGGTGCTCAACGGGGAACTGGCCGAAGAGTTGGGCGTCGAGGCGCACCTGCTCAGCGAATCGGCGGGGGTGGCATTGCTCGCCGGCAACGCGGCGCCGGACGGGGTGTCCCCGGTCGCCCAGGCCTACTCGGGACACCAGTTCGGTGGGTACGTGCCCCGGCTCGGCGACGGCAGGGCGCTGCTGCTCGGCGAGGTGCTCGACCGCCGGGGGCGCCGCCGCGACCTGCACCTGAAGGGCTCCGGCCGCACCCCATTCGCCCGGGGCGGCGACGGGAAGGCGGCCGTTGGACCGATGCTGCGCGAGTACCTGATGGGGGAGGCGATGCACGCACTCGGCATCCCGACCACGCGCGCGCTCGCGGTGGTGGCCACCGGCGAGACGGTGGCGCGGGAGACCGCGCTACCCGGTGCGGTGCTCAGCCGGGTCGCCGCGAGCCACCTGCGCGTCGGCACCTTCCAGTACGCCGCCTCGTCAGTCGAGCCGGGGCTGGTGCGGAAGCTGGCCGACTACGCCATCGCGCGCCACTATCCGGATGCGGCCGGGGCGCCGAACCCGTACCTGGAGTTCTACCGGCGTGTCATCGACGCGCAGGCATCGCTGGTCGCGCGCTGGATGCTCGTCGGGTTCATCCACGGTGTGATGAACACCGACAACATGGCGATCTCCGGACAGACCATCGACTACGGCCCCTGTGCGTTCATGGACTCGTTCAGCCCCGCGACTGTTTTCAGCTCGATCGACCACGCCGGCCGCTACGCCTACGGCAACCAGCCGGTGATGGCGCAGTGGAACCTCGCGCGCCTCGGCGAGACCCTGCTGCCGCTGATCGACGAGAGCGTGGACGCGGCGGTGGAGGGTGCCACCGAGGCGGTGAACTCGTTCGCCGAGCGGTACGACACCTACTTGACCAGCGGGACGGCCGCGAAGCTGGGTGTGCACGACGCCGACCGATCGCTGGTAGGCGAGCTGCTGGCGTTGCTGGAGTCCCAGCGGGTCGACTGGACGCTGTTCTTCCGCGCGCTGTCGGAGTGGGTGCGCGGACGCCCGGAACCGGCGCGGTCGCTCTTCGCCGAACCTGGGGCGTTCGACGTGTGGGTGGAGCGGTGGCAGGCCCGGTTCTCATCGGATCGGCACGCCGTGGCGGCCGCCATGGATCGGATCAATCCGGTCTACATCCCGCGCAACCATCGGGTGGAGGAGGCGCTGAGCGCCGCGACCGAGGGCGACATGGCACCGTTCGACCGACTGGTCGAGGTCCTTGCCCGGCCGTTCGACGAACGCCCCGGCCTGGAGGCGTACGCGCACCCGGCACCCGCTAGCTTCGGTCGCCACATCACGTACTGCGGTACCTGAGGCAGGTGCTTCGGATGGGGCGCGACGTCGAGCACAAGGTGTTCACCCGGGAGGACCGGCGTCGGTTCCGAGACAAGATCCGTCGCTGTCTGGACGCGTTGGCGCAGATGCTGCGGGAGTCGCGGTTCGATTTCGAGCGGCCGATGACCGGGATGGAGATCGAGCTCAACCTCGTCGACGACGCGGGCGAGCCGGCCAACGTCAACGCACAGGTGCTGGAGCTGGTTGCCGACCCGAACTTCCAGACCGAGATGGGCCAGTTCAACATCGAGATCAACCTTGAGCCGAGGGAGATCGGTGGCCGGGGGTTGGCCGCGTTCGAGGAGCAGGTGCGGTCCAGCCTGAATTTCGCTGACGAGCGCGCGCGGGCCGGCGGCGGCCGGCTGGTGATGATCGGGATCCTGCCGACGCTGATGCCGCGGCACGTGAGCATCGACGCGATGAGTGCAAACCCGCGCTACGCCGCGCTCAACGACCAGATCTTCGCCGCGCGGGGCGAGGATATGGCGCTGTCCATCGAAGGGATCGAGCAGCTGCGCACCTACACCGACTCGATCACTCCCGAGGCCGCCTGCACGAGCATCCAGCTGCACCTGCAGGTCAGCCCCGCGCAGTTCGCGCAGTACTGGAACGCGGCGCAGGCGATCGCTGGGGTGCAGCTTGCGCTGGGTGCGAACTCCCCGTTCCTGTTCGGCACGGAGCTGTGGCGGGAGACCCGGATCCCGCTCTACGAGCAGGTGACCGACACCCGGCCGCAGGAGCTCAAGGAGCAGGGCGTGCGGCCGAGGGTGTGGTTCGGCGAGCGCTGGGTCACCTCGGTGTTCGATCTGTTCGAGGAGAACGCCCGCTACTTTCCCGCGCTGCTGCCCATCTGCGAGGACGCCGATCCCATGGAGCAGCTCGAGCGCGCCGAGGTGCCGTCGCTCGAGGAGCTGTCGCTGCACAACGGGACGGTCTACCGCTGGAACCGGCCGATCTACGCGGTCGTCCACGGCCGCCCGCACCTGCGGGTGGAGAACCGGGTGCTGCCGGCCGGGCCGACGGTGGTGGACGCCATGGCCAACGCGGCGTTCTACTACGGCCTGGTCCGGGCGCTCGCCGACCAGGAGCGGCCGGTGTGGTCGCGGATGTCGTTCTCGGCCGCCGAGGAGAACTTCCACAGTGGCGCCCGCTACGGCCTCGATGCGACGCTCTACTGGCCGGGGCTGGGCCCAGTGCCCGCCAGCGAGCTCGTGCTGCGCCGGCTCCTTCCGCTGGCCCGCGCCGGCCTGGACAGTTGGGGTGTCGATCCGGGCGTGCGCGACCGCCTGCTGGGCGTCGTCGAGGGGCGCTGCACCACCGGCACCAATGGCGCCTCCTGGCAGGTGGCCACGGTGCGTGAGCTCGAAGGCCAGGGCGGGTTGGACCGGATCCCGGCCCTGCACCGGATGCTGCGGCGCTACGTCGAGAACATGCACAGCAACGAACCTGTGCACACCTGGGAGCAGTGAAGGCCGGGTCTCGACGGTTCACAGCCAGGCTTTTCGGCATATCTCTCAAGCCGTGGGCCAACTGGCGCAACTTGGTTCCAGCCTTGTCTCCGGGGGATTACCGACGCGGCCGCGGTGGTAACCCAGCGCGGATAAGGGAGATGGACCGTGACACCCACCGAACGCCCCGTGCAGGGCACCGAATCTGCTTCTGAACCTGAGCGCGAAGCCGCACCCGCGTCCCAACGCCGGTCTCATGGCACCCGCTTCAGCAGCGTCACCCGGGGAGCTACCTCCCGGGTCAAGGGCACCGCGACGAAAATGACCGGGACGACGGCGGCCCGACCCACCCAGGGAGCATCCGAACGGATGGGCCGGAAGGTCGCGGTGCCGAGCGATCTAGCCGCCAACGCCGCTGAGACCGTCAGCTCCACAGCGACAAAAACCGTCGGCTCGGCCGCGCGTACCGCGACGAAGACCGTCGGGTCGACCGCGCGTACCGCGACGAAGACCGTCGGGTCAACCGCGCGGTCCGCGACGAAGACCGTCGGTTCGACCGCGCGTACCGCGACCAAGACCGTCGGTTCAACCGTGCAAGGCGCGGCCCGGACCGTGGGTCCGGTGCTGGCCGGTGGGGTCGGAGTGGCGTTCAGCTTCCTGGTCGCAAAGGCGATGCTGATGCTGGAACTGATCAAGCGGATTGCGATGCTGGTGATCGAGGCCCTCCGCGGCCTGGCTCGTCGCTTGCGGGAGCGCCACGGAATCGAGACCGATCAGCCGACCAATCACTTGACCGAGGCCGACGGGCAGGGCGCCGAGCCGGTGCCGATGTGACCATCCCCTCCGGCGCGCTAGCCACGGCCGGAACAACTCCGGCCACCGATCCCAATCCCACTGACCAGCTCCGGGAGAGCCTGCGCAGACTCCTGGCCGCGCTGCTTGATCGTGCGTTTGGCATCGCGCTGGACAAGGTCGAGCAGCTCTCTCGGGCCTTCGACGAGATCGCTGCCCGAGGCGGCTACAAGATCGGCGCGGTGTTCGGCGGGATGCACGCCGCCGCGTCGGGACGCAACCCGGTATGGGGGGCGGTCACCGGCGCGGTCTCCGCATTGAGCCCTGGCGCCAAGGCCGCGGTGATCGTCGCGCTGATCCTGGCGCTGCTGCTGCTGCCGGTCACTGTCGTTCTGGTCTTACTCCTCTTGATCGTCGTCGCAGTCGTCGCGGTGGCCCGGAGTCGCACCGCCAACTAGCCCGCCCCGGCCTCTAGGTGCTGCTCGACCCTCCTCGAGTGTCGATCACCCGACACCCACTGGTGTCGGCGGGACGATCCGGCTGTCGGCTAGTACCGCACCGCCGTCGTCGAAGAGCACGACGCCGTTGCACAGCAGATACCAGCCCTGCTCGGGATGGCCGGCAACGATCCGGGCACGCACACCGTTCTGATCGGTCCCGGACGGACACGACGGTTGGTGGTCGCACATGGCTTTCTCCGCTCCTTCCTTGAGCTGTCCGTTTGGGCCAGGTTGGGGGAGCTGGGCCCGGCAATAGTGTGTAGCCGAGCCAGCCGCGTGCGCGAGGGGCGAACGGCCGATTGGGCTCACAGGTGCCCAACTAGCGACGAGCGGGGCGGCCTGACCGTCGGGCGCGGGGTAAATGGTTAGTTCCCTCCACCTTCGAGCCCACGGCAAGGAGACCGATTACCGCGGTCGAGTTGTCGTCGAACGGGGGAACATCAATTCCTGGGACGTAACCATGTACCGCGTTTGAGTGCCCGGAACGTGGGTAATGCGCTGAGCCGGTCGGGTGACGCTTAAGAAGCAACCATCGGACGTCTTGCGCGGCAAGAAATACGCTCCTAATGTTGCGGTCCAGGCCGTGGGAACCGGCAATAAGCATCGGGCTCCGGCGTATTACTGAAATTCGATACGACTTGAAGGTGTGGGCATATCTACTGATCAATTCGATCTAATCGACTTGCGGGCCTAACACTGGCCCGGTGAAACTCGCATCGTTTCAAGCTATGAAAGTCAGCGCCGAGGCCTTTTAGAGGTAACCCCGCGCGTCGCGCCATCGCGGTGAAGACACCCGCCGCCCGAGTACACACGACAGCCGCGCCCTGGCGTGGCTCAACTCGCCAAATTCGCCACGACCGTTACGGCCGCGGCCACCACACTCCGGCGACCACGAGATCCAGAAGTCGCCCTTGCGATCACAATTAAGGAGCCCTCTTTATGTCTGAGCGCAACATCATCGTCCGAGGTCTGCACGACCTCGGACTCGGCGCCTGGTTCGGCGGGTCGCTGGCCGGCGCGGTCGCCGTCAACGGTGCCGCCGCTGATGTCCCTGACCCAGCAACCAGGCTGCGGATAGCCAACGCTGGCTGGGCACGGTGGACGCCGGTCAACGCCGCCGCGATCGCCGCGCACCTCATCGGCGGCGCTGGACTCCTACGCGCCAACCGTGGCCGTGTTGCCGCCCAGTCTGGCGTCGGCGCCTCTACCGTCGTCAAACTGGCATTGACGGGTGCCGCGCTCGGGGTCACCGCCTACAGCCGACTCCTGGGTAAGAAGCTGCAGGCCGCGGACGGAGCCCCGGTCGAGGGAGCTACCGATCCCGCACTGAACACCCCGGCCAGTGTCAAGAGTGTCCAGCGGCAGCTCGACGTGTGCCAATGGCTGATCCCCGCCCTCACCGGTGGCATCTCGGTGTTGACCGCTGTGCACGGCGAGCAGCAGCGACCCGGCGCGCAACTGTCTGGGCTCAGGGCAAAGCCAACGCAGCTGCTGCGCGCGGTGGGATGACTCGCCGGAACGGGCGGGGGCGGCCAGAAAACCCGAGAACCCTGAAATCCGACGACCAGGGGCGGCAGGGCACACAGATGCCCGCTCGTACCCAACCGATGAAAGGTGACGGCACGCAGATGACCCAGTCCAAAGGCACGGCCCGAGACATCGACCCCAAGAACGCCCACGGTGCTACCGGCACCGCGGCCGAGCGCGGCGACAAGGGGGTGAAGGGTCCGGTCGGGCCTGTGGGTGAGCAGGGCGACAAGGGTGAGAAGGGCCCGAAGGGTCTGGTCGGAGAGCCCGGCGAGCGCGGCGACAAGGGGATGAAGGGTCCGGTCGGGCCTGCCGGTGAGCAGGGCGACAAGGGTGACAAGGGCCTGAAGGGCCCGATCGGGGAGCCCGGCGAGCCCGGCGAGCGCGGCGACAAGGGGGCAAAGGGTCCGGTCGGCCTTATCGGTGAGCAGGGCCAGAAGGGCGAAGTGGGGTCGACCGGCCGGCCGGGCGAGCAGGGTGACAAAGGCGGTGTCGGGCCTACCGGTCCAGCCGGCCCCCGTGGCGAGCAGGGTCTACCCGGCGCGCCGGGCGAGCAGGGCGCGCCGGGTCTGGCCGGTGAAAAGGGTCAGCGCGGTGTCATCGGCGAGACTGGCGAACAGGGCGACAAGGGTTTGCAGGGTCCGCAGGGCAAACCAGGCGAGGTCGGCGCCCAGGGCATCCCCGGTCTGCAGGGCGCACAGGGCGCGCAAGGCCCGGTCGGAAGACCCGGGCCGACTGGAATCCCCGGCGTACAGGGTCCTCCCGGTGCGGCCGGACCCGTGGTGCTGCACACGGCGGAACCGGCCGAGCTGGTGCGTGACGTCGTTCGCGCGGCGACGAACTTGACGCCGCGAACCGTGCTCGATCCTCGGGTCGGCTACCAGTACGTGGCGAAGTTGACTTCGCGGGTGATGAAGCTGCAAGCCGGCTTGATAATACGTGCCATCCTCACCACAGCCGAGGTGTCCGACACCTCCGCGGATCGCTCGAACGTGCGCTCCATCGCCTAGTTTTTGAGTCCGATTCAGCGCCGTTCGCCGAATAGGATTGGGTGCGTTTCTCGATCCCGCCTGGGAATGTCGGCACAAACGCTGAGCCTCCCGCACGGGAGCGCTCGGCGTTTGGGCGCTGACTGGTTTTCGCTACCTGGTACCGCCGGCACCGGCAGTGGGTTTGAACCGGCCCCGCTTGTTGTCCTGCGCCATTCGGCACGAATTTCGAGTTAATTGGCGTAACTGTGTGAGTCAAACGGCGCAATCTGTTCAATAGCGCCACCACGTGTGTGCGGAGCTTGGCGACGGGTAGGCCCCGGTTAGGGCCGACTACCGACATAGGAGAGACAAATGAAGTGTGGAGCACGGGTGGCTCTAGGCGTCGCCGGCGGCTACTTCCTCGGCCGGACGAAGAAGATGAAAGTCGCGTTGATGCTGGGGGGCATGGCCGCGGGTCGGCGGGCCGGCGGGCCGACAGAGCTCCTGGCGCAGGGCGCCAAGCTGCTCGGGCAGTCGCCGGAGCTCACCCGGCTCACCGACGAGATACGGGGCCGGCTTCTCGAGGCGGGCAAGGGCGCTGCGATGGCGGTGGCAGCCCGTCAGGTGGAATCGCTCACCGACCGCGTCGGGAAACGCGTGGAGTCTCTCGGCGACCTCGGCGGCGAGGTCGGCCAGAAGTCCGGTCAGGAGCCCGAGCAGGACGCGAACGACGAGTACGACGAACCGGCCGACGAAGCCGCTGGGTATGACGACCAGGACGACGATCGAGCACAGAGGGCCGAGGGCGACGCCGCCGCAAGCGGTGACCGCGGCGAGGAGGAACTCCCATCCGGGTCCTCCAGCACCGCCGACCAGAGCAGCCCCGCCCGGAGTGGCGCGGCGGTCAACAGCAATGCCGCCGCGGCGATTCTCAAGCGCACCGCCAGCGCTACGACCAGCGGGACACCGGCTCAACGGGCGCGGCCAGCAAGGCCGCGGCCAGCCGCGAGAGCGGGCGGCCCGGCACGCGCACGTCGGAGCGGCAGCGATGACTGAACCGGCCACAGGGACCAGAAGGGCCACCAATCTCACCGACGCGGTGCCCACGGACGCCCTCAAAGAGGCTGGCCAAAAGTTACTGGGCCTGCTGGTCCAGCGTGCGGCCCAGGCGGCGACCGAGCGGGTCGGCGGCTTGACCGACCGGCTCAATGTCGTCTCCGAGAACGGCGGGCAGGGGCTCAAGGCCGCGCTCGGCGGCGGCCGGGAGGACGAGGACGGCGAGTCGCCGGTGCGGTCGGCGCTGGGCTCAGGGGTCGGCGGCCTCAAGGAGAAGATCAAGAGCGTTTTCGGCGGCGGGAAGGGCGGCCAGGGCAAGAAGCTCAAGGTCACCAACGTGGTCGAGAGCATCGACGTTGGGTTGCCCCTGCGCACGACGTATGACCTGTGGACCCAGTTCGCGGACTTCCCGAGCTTCATGAAGAAGGTCGAGAGCGTCGAGCAGGCCTCGGATGAGAAGGCGAACTGGAAGGCGCAGGTCTTCCTGTCCCATCGGACCTGGGAGGCGACGATTGCCGAGCAGGTTCCCGACTCCCATATCGTGTGGAGATCGAAAGGCGCGAAGGGCCACGTCGACGGCGCGGTGAGCTTTACCGAGGTCGGACCCAATCTGACCCGCGTTCTTCTGGTTCTCGAGTACTGGCCGCAGGGTCTGTTCGAGCGGACCGGCAATCTCTGGCGCGCCCAGGGCAGACGCGCCCGGCTGGAGTTCAAGCATTTCCGCCGGCATGCGATGACCAATGTGCTGCTGCATCAGGACGAGGTGAACGGCTGGCGTGGCGAGATCCACGACAGCGAGGTCGTCCGGACACACGAGGAGGCGATCGAGGAGGAGCAGCAACAGGCCCAGGACGAGGAGACCGGCGCGCCGGACGTGGCCGTGGCGGAGCGCGACGACCTGGAGGATGCCGAGGAAGGCGATCTCGAGGGCGAGGCGAACGAGCCGTTGGACGACGACCGCGAGGTCGCGGAGGACGAACCCCACGACAACGAGGACGACTGGGACGAGGTCGAGTCCGACGCCGAATCCGAGGACGCCGAATCCGCGGACGCCGAATCCGCGGGCGCCGAAACCGGGGACGCCGAATCTGAGGACGCCGAAACCGGGGACGCCGAAACCGCGGCGGAGGCCGTCGTGAAGGAGCGGACCTCCGGCAACGGACGCGCTCGCCGGCGCCGGCCGGTGGCAGCCCGGTCCACCCGAAGGCGATGACTGGTAACGCTGGGAACCCAGTGGCGGGGTCGGCGGCCGCTACGTCGAACGCGCCGCGTCCGGGCGTGCCATCAGCGTGCCAATCGGGCAGTCAACCCGTTGGGGCGACTCCCAGGGCGAGCACTGCCACATCGTCCTGCACCCCATCGCCGAACCGGGCGAGGACTTGTTGCACCGCGCCGATCAGCTCTGGCGCGGTGGTCGGGGCCACCGCGGCAGCTAGGCCGTACAGCCCTTCTTCCTCGTAGCGCTCGGGTCCGGCGCCGACGCGGGCTTCGGTGAGTCCATCTGTGTAAAGCAACAGACAGTCTCCGGGCCCGAGGCGCACCGCCGTTGTGACGAACGCGGCGTCAGGCAGCGCTCCGAGGAGCTGCCCGCCGTCGGTGGGTTGGAAGGAGACGCTGCCATCCGCGGCCAGCAGCAGAGCCGGCGGGTGACCGCCGCTGGCCAGGACGACGTCGTAGCCGTCCGGGTGCGGGGTCAGCGTCGCGAAGATAACCGTGCACAGCCGAGGGCCATCTCCCCTCGACTCTTGGTTCAACACGGTGTTGAGGGTGCCCAGCACGCTCACCGGGTCGGGGTCGTAGGTCGCGGCGGCGCGGAGGGTGTAGCGGGTCAGTGAGGTCAGCGACGCGGCGGACGCGCCTTTGCCGCACACGTCTCCGAGAAACATCCCCCAGCGGTTCTCCGGCAGGGGGAACAGGTCGTAGAAGTCGCCGCCGACCTCGTCCAGGGAGGCGTGGTGGTAGTGGGCGGCGACCTGTAGGCCCGGTACCCGCGGCAGGACCGGGGGCAGCAGGGTGCGTTGCAGCGTGGTGGCCAGGTGCTGGACTCGCTGACGTTCGGTGTCCGCGTCTTGGCGGGCACGCAGCAACTCGCGCTCGTATGCCCGCCGGTCGCGCGCGTCGAACACTGTGGTGCGGATCAGCATCGGCTGCCCGTCGAAGTCTGTTTTGATCTTGGAGGTGACCAGCACGGGGAGCCGGTCCCCGGTGGCGGTCACCAGCTCGAGCGCGATTCCGCCGATCTCGCCCTGCATGCGCAGCAGCGGAGCGAAATGGGTCTCGTGGTAAAGCTGCCCACCCACCGTGAGTAGGTCGGCGAAGCGGCGCTGGCCCACCACTTCCGCACGGGACCGGCCCAGCCACCCCAGCAGGGTTTGGTTGATCTTCACGATCTGCCCGTCGAGCAGGGTGGACAGGTAGCCGCAGGGGGCGTGTTCGTAGAGGTCCTCGGCGCTGTCCTCTAGCACCCCGGAGAACGCCACCTGATTCGCGCGGGGGTCCGGCTCGCCCCCGCCGCCGCCCCCGGTTGCGCCGTCGCCACCGGGCCCCCATTCCCCGCGGGTGATCATGCGCGGGAGACGAACGCCGTGATCGCCTCCGCTGTCGCCTCCGGCGCGCTCAACTGCGGGCAGTGACCGGTGGCGTCCAGGGTGACCAGCTGGCTGCCGGTGATCTGCTGGTGCACAAATGCCCCGACCTCCCTCGGCGCGATTACGTCCTGCGAGCACTCGATGACTAGCGTTGGGATGCTGAGTTTGGCCAGGTCCGCGCGGTTGTCGGACAGAAACGTGGCGCGGGCGAACACTCGCGCGATCGCCGGGTCGGTGCGACAGAAGCTGTTGGTCAGTTCCTGGCCCAGCTCCGGTCGGTGCGGGTTGCCCATGATCACCGGAGCCATTGCCTGGGACCAGCCCAGATAGTTGCTCTCCAGCGACTCGAGCAGCTCTTCGATGTCGTCGTGGCTGAACCCACCCCGATAGTCACCCTCGTCGATGTAGCGCGGCGATGGAGTGAGCAGGACCAGCTTGGCGAACCGCTGTGGCTCCTCCACCGCGGCTAGCACGCCGATCATGGCGCTGACCGAGTGGCCGACGAACACCACCTCCCGCAGGTCCAGCTCTCGGCAGATCGCCAGTACATCCTGGGCGTAGCCGGCCAGGGTGGAGTACTTGTCCGGGTTCCACGCCGACAGGTCGGACGCGCCCGCTCCGATGTGGTCGAACAACAGCACACGGAACCGCCGCGCCAGCGAAGGGACCGCCAGCCGCCACAGGTTCTGGTCACAGCCAAAACCGTGCGCGAGCATCACCAACGGCCCGGACTCAGGTCCGACCATGGTTACGTTGTGCCTGGCCCCTACGTCCATGCCGGTTCTCATGAACCGGTCAACGCCGGGATGTTGAGCGTGCCGGTCGCGGAAGAGATCGACCGCCGGCTCGGGTCATGGCGATCCCGTCCCGTGCTCGTCCAGCTTCGGCTCGGTGCGGCGCCGACCGGAACGCTCTTCGGCCGGGTCATGTTCTGGTCCGAGGAGCCGCTGAGCGCGACGCTCTCGCCTTCGGAGAAACGCGCCGGCACCAAACGCCACCACCAGAACCGCGAGGAGAACGATCGCAAAAAAGAGGGTGGCGCTACTCATACCGAGGTGTTCCCCGACGCGCCATTCGGTCAAACCGCCGACCGGCGATCCACATCACCACCGGGCCCTATCTCGGCTTGGCCGTGGCGGAAGGGTGGCCGTCGACCTCGCGTGTTCCGTCGTCGAGGAGCGTGGCGACGCTGTCCAGCCCACTGAGCCGGACCGCTTGCGCCCCGGGCGAGCCCTCGGGGGCGAGCAGTCTGAGCGTGTGTCCTCGGTGCAGAGTCTCTTCGGCAATCTCGTACAGCAGCTCGATCCCGACGCTGCCCAGGTGGGTGACCGCTGTCAGGTCGACCGACAGGGGGAGCAGCCCGCCTCGGCTGATGTCGCGGAGGCGATGCCGTAGCGGCCCAGCGGTGGTCATGTCAACCGGGCCACTGACGACCAAGCAGGGGCGGTCTCCCGTCCGCGCCAACGTGATTCGCATTTCCGTGGCGGGGTCGGCGGCCTCAAATCCCTCGGCCGGGGTGGATCCGAACACGGGCGCCCGGCGCAGCTCGCGGTCGAAGGAAACCATGGTGCCGGCGGCGAGGTCCTCGATCTCGAGGGTGTCCACCCACTGACGCATCATGATCATGCCGCGTCCCCGGTGCATCGGGTCGGCCGGAGGCGTACGCCACTGGCCACCATCGGTGATCGTGAAGGATGCCCGCCCGTCGCCGCTGAGCGCGCCTTCGACCTGGACCGTGCCACTCGAGTCGCGGTAGCCGTGCTCGATCGAGTTCTCGACGGCCTCGCCGACCGCCAGGTTGATGGCCCGCGCGTCCTCCGCGCTGGCCCCGACCGAACCCAACCAGGCCGTCAGCTCACACCGGAGCCGGGACAGCTCGGGGCGGTCGCTGTCGATCTCGATGCGGATCGGGGAGGGAGAGGGTTCGACCACCTCGACGGCGAGCAGGGTCGCGTCGTCGCGCTGGCCCGCACGGGTCACGGTGTTCACGGTCAGCTCGCACACCAGGTCGAGCACCCGTGACGCGGGCTGCACATCGCGGAACCGGAGCCGGGCGGCCGCGGCGGCTTTGCCCAACGCCGTGAAGCCGTCATCAAGACCGCGGCCGCCGCGCTCGACGAGTCCGTCGGAGTAGCACAGCAGCAGCTCACCGGATACCAGTGAGGTTTCGGTGACCTGGTGCGCCGGGCCGGGTAACCCGAGCGGACCGCCGACGGTCAGCGGCACCTTTCGGTGCCGGCCATCCATGGTGATCACCATCGGCGAGGGATGTCCGCAACTGGCGGAGCGGAGCAGCCGCTGCTGTGAGTCGAGCACCCCGACCCAGGCGGTGGTGCCCCGCGCACCGGGCACCCTGGCGACGAACCGGTCCAGCCTGGCCAGCGCTTCACCGGCGTCCGCGCCCTCGACCAGGAAACCGGCCAGGACCGCGCGCAGCTGACCCATCACCGCGGCGGCCGCTGCCCCGTGCCCAACCACATCACCGACGGCCAGCGCGAGCTGCCCCTGCCCGACCGGGATGGCGTCGAACCAGTCGCCGCCCGCGGTGTGCTCGCTGTCGGCCGCTCGGTACTGGGCGGCGAGATGCAGGCCCGGCATCACCGGTAGCGCCCTCGGCAGCAGGTTGCGCTGCATGAGCAACATCGCTGCCCGGGTGTCCTCGTACTGGACACGCACCTCGGCCACCCGTTGCTCCAGCGCGCGCAACCGGGATACGGCGTGGCCCGCGTAACCGGCGATAGCGGTGATGATCGCCTGCTCGGCGATGTCGATGGTCTGCGGGCTTGCCCACACGAACACCAAAGCGCCCAGCGGACCGTCCGGACCCGGCACGGGTGCACACGCGGTGGCCTGCCGATCCTGGGCCGCCCAGTCAGCGTGCAGCAGCGGATAACGCTCGGCCAACTGCTCCAGGTTCTCGACGAACACCGGCCGCCCGGTGCGGGCGCACTCCGCCGCCGGCTGGTCAGCGGCCAGTGGGATCCGCTGGTACAGGTGCCGGATCTCGATGGGCAGAACCTCGTTCCGCAGCCGGGTTAGGTGCTGCCCGTCCGGTTCGAGCAGCGCGATGTCGACGTATGCGGGGGATTGCGGTTGGCCGCTGACCAGGTTGGCGACGGCGACCGAGATTTCGGTCATCGTGGTGGCGGCGGTGAATGCCTCACTCGCGGCCAGCAACATCTGACTGCGCGCCAACGCGTCGTGTGCCTGGGTCGTCAGCCGTTGCCGCTCGGCCTTGGCCCTCGGTTCGTCGGCCGGGGCGAACACGACGAGTACGTGATCGTCTACTCGCCAGGCCTCGTGCTCCGAACCGAGCGCTTCCGGGAACTCTGTCCAGATGTTCTTCCCGGTCAGCTCATTCACCGACCGGCCCATCACGGCCGCCGCGGCCGGGTTGAGGTAAAGGATCGTCCAGTCCTCGGCGCACACGCAGACCCCGTCCCGGACCCCATCCAGGGCCGACCGCGCCACCGACTCCGCTAGTCCCCGCATCGCGTTTCGATCGAACAAGCCCGCGTCGGTCACCGTCGATACGCAGTTCGCGCACCCCGGCAAGCGGGGCGCGATCAGAGGGCACTCCCTGAGCGATACCGCGTATCCCAGGGCTCAGGCGAATACAACTCATCCGACCCGGGTATGCCTGGACAGGCGTCGAGATGGAGTGGCGATGAGGCGGGAGATCCACGGCGGGAGCACTCAGCGATCGAGTCGACAACGCCCGGCCACAGAGGAACCGCACCCGGCAGGTCTGCGGCGTCGGTCCCGAACGGGTTGGCACGTCGACGACATCATTGCCCGGTTCGACGAGTGGCTTGCCGATCAACACGTGTCCGCCGCTCGGCGTGTCACCTACCGCGTTCACGTCGAGCGTTGCCTGCGGTGGCACGCCGGCCGACCCGACGCAAGTGCTGCCCGTATCCAATGGCGCTACTACACCCAGCTGCGCAACCATGGCGCAACCGAGGCCGAACTCGAGATCGTGCGCACCTCGCTCGCGCTGCTCCGACACGTCACGGAACCACGAACGACGTGGTTCGGGGGCCGGTGCGAACTTGAGGGAGCTGGGTGAGCGATGGGCCACGGTTTGGCGGCGAAGCTCATCGAGTCACACCTGGTCGGTGGTGCGGCGGTGGCCGGTGAGGAGATCGCGCTGCGCATCGACCAGACGCTGACCCAGGACGCCACCGGCACCTTGGTGATGCAGGAGCTCGAGGCGATGGGCCTGGATCGGGCGCGTACCGAGGTCAGCGTGCAGTACGTGGACCACAATCTGTTGCAGGCCGACGAGCGCAATGCCGAGGACCACGCCTTTCTCCGCTCCGCGGCCGGCCGGTACGGGCTGTGGTTCTCCAAGCCCGGAAACGGCGTCTCTCACCCCACCCACATGCAGCGGTTCGGGGTGCCGGGCAAGACGATGGCCGGCTCGGACTCGCACACCTGTGCCGCCGGGTCGCTGGGCATGTTGGCCATCGGCGTCGGTGGCCTCGAGGTGGCGCTGGCCATTGCCGGCGAGCCGCTCTACCTGCGGATGCCAGAGATCTGGGGTATCCGGCTGACCGGTTCGCTGCCGGACTGGGTGTCGGCCAAGGACGTCATCCTGGAGATGCTGCGTCGCCACGGAGTCAAGGGCGCGGTCAATCGGGTACTGGAGTACCACGGCCCCGGTGTGTCGACGTTGACCGCGATGGACCGGCACGTCATTGCCAATATGGGCGCCGAGTTGGGCGCTACCACCACCGTGTTCCCCGCCGATGAGGCGGTCCGGGAGTTCCTGCGCGCGGAGGGCCGCGAGGAGGACTTCACCGAGTGGACCGCCGACCCGGACGCCGAGTACGACCACACTGACGAGATCGACCTGTCCGGATTGCGGCCGTTGATCGCCAAGCCGTCCTCGCCGGGCAATGTGGTGGAGGTCGGTGAGGTCGCCGGGGAGCCGGTCGGCCAGGTGGTCATCGGGTCCTCGGCCAATCCCGGTCTGCGGGATTTCGCGGTGGCCGCCGCGATGGTGCGGGGCCGCCAGACCGATCATGCGGTCAGCTTCGATGTCAACCCGTCATCACGGGAGATCTTTGAGGACCTGACCCGGATGGGCGCCACGTTCGACTTGATCGCGGCGGGCGCCCGGATCCACCAGGCCGGTTGCATGGGCTGCATCGGGATGGGTCAGGCGCCGGCGGAAGGGCACAACTCGCTGCGGACCTTCCCGCGCAACTTCCCTGGCCGATCCGGCACGAAGGAGGACCGGGTGTGGCTGTGCTCGCCGGAGACCGCGGCCGCCGCCGCCCTGGCTGGCGAGATCATCGACCCCCGGGACCTGGCCGCAAAGCTGGACCTGGCATATCCGCGGCCGCGGCTTCCGGAGCGGGCCTCGGTCAATACCGCCATGCTGGTCAGTCCCCTGGAGCCGGACGAGGCCCGGCAGGTACAGCTGCAGCGTGGCCCGAACATCTCCACCCTGCCGGACGCGCCACCGCTGCCCGATGAGCTGGAGCTGCCGGTGCTGCTGCGAATGGGCGACGACATCTCGACCGACGAGATCTCCCCGGCCGGCGCGCGTGCGCTGCCGTACCGGTCGAACATCCCGAAACTCGCCGAGTTCACCTTCCGAGGAGTCGACGGGGACTATCCGCGCCGCGCGAGGGAGGCCGGGCCGCACGCCGTGGTCGCTGGGCAGAACTACGGGCAGGGTTCCTCGCGGGAGCACGCGGCGATCTGCCCCCGATTCCTGGGGCTGGCAGCGGTGATCGCCCAGTCGTACGCCCGGATCCACTGGCAGAACCTGGCCAACTTCGGCGTGCTGGCGTTGGAGTTCGCCCAGCCGGACGACCTGTCGCGGATCGAACCAGGCGACGTGCTCCGGCTCGACGGGCTGCGCGAGCAGCTCGCGGGCGGCGCCGAACTTACCGTCACCAACACGACTCGTGATCAGCGTTACCCGCTCCGACACCGGCTGTCCACCCGGCAGGTCGACGCGGTGCTCGCCGGTGGACGCATCCCGCTCCTAGCCGACGAACACTAGGTTCTAGCCCGGCGCAGGAGATCCTCGGAGAACGATCGAAGCCAGCCGCGGACAGCGGGATCATCGGCTTGCGGGTCTGGCTCCGCACTGTGGATGCCGTTGAAGTAGCGGCCACTGACTCCGTCGAGCGCCGGGTCGGTGACAAGGCGGAGCACGGCCTGCAGTCCTTCATCGACGGTGCTGAGGGGTTGTTGGCCGTACTCCCGCACCATCGCGGTATCCATGAAGCTGGCCGGGTGTACCGCGTTGACCGTGACACCGGTGCCGACGAGGTCGGCGGCGAGGTCGTAGGTGGCCATGATCTGGGCGAGCTTGGAGCGGCGGTAGGCGGTGATTCCGTCGTAGTTGACCGCGGTGAGCGGCTCCTCGGGGTCGAGAGCGAGTTGGGCGGCGGAGGCGACCTGGACGATTCGGGCCGGCGCGGACGCGGCCAGCCGATCGGCCAGGCGCCGGGCCAGCGCGTAGCCGGCCAAGTGGTTGACCGCGAAGCGCAGTTCGATGCCGTCCACACTCAGCTCACGCTCACCGCGCGGTGGGCCGAAGCCGACGCCGGCGTTGTTGACCAGCGCGTGTAGGCGGTGGTGGCGTTGCAGGACGGTGTCGGCCAGACTGTCCACTTGGCGGATTTCGGCCAAGTCGGCCCGCACGGTGTTGATGCCCCGGCCACCGGATGCGGCGACCTGTTCGGCGAGTGCCTGCAGGCGACCCTGGTCCCGCCCATGGGCCACCACGGTGGCGCCCATCTGGGCGAGGCGTTGGGCCAACGCCTGCCCGAGACCGCTCGTCGCACCGGTGACGAGCACGACCTGGTCCTCGATCGGTCGCACGTCCAACTCCCTCTCCGACTGTGGCGATCACCCGCGGCGAACGCCCACCCATCATGCTCGTCTCCAACGCCGACCGTCGGCGGACCGTGTTTGCCTGGGGCGGGCACGGGCATCCCGCAACCGCGAGACATGCACAAGCGCGAGGTTGGCGGACAGGAGGCACGGTGATCGATACCGCCGTGGTCGATGTGGACGGCACGCTGGTGGACTCCAACTACCACCACGCCCTGGCCTGGTTCCGGGCCTTCCGTGCGCACCACATCACGCTGCCGATCTGGCGGCTGCACCGGGCAATCGGAATGGGCGGAGACCAACTGGTCGGCGCGGTGGCCGGGGAGGAGGTCGAGCACCGGCTCGGCGACCGGCTGCGGGACCGGTGGGCAGCCGAGTTCGCCCCGCTGTTGGACGAGGTCGCGCCGTGCGACGGCGCCCACGAGCTGCTCGCCGACCTGCGGGCCCGTCAGGTGACCGTGGTACTGGCGAGCTCCGGCAAGCCCGAGCATGTCGACCACTATCTGGAACTGGTTGAGGCGAAGTCGATCGTCGACGCGTGGACCACGTCGGAGGACGTCGAGCGCACCAAGCCCGCCCCCGACCTGCTGCGGGTGGCGATGGAACGCTCCAGCGGCAGCGCCCCGGTGGTGATCGGCGACTCGGTGTGGGACATCGCGGCCGCGAAACGGGCCGGATATCCGAGCTACGGCCTGTGCACCGGCGGGTTCGCCGCCTCCGAGCTGCGCGAGGCGGGCGCCGTCGCGGTCTACGAATCCCTGCGCGAGCTGTGCGCCGCGCTCGACGAGATCCTCGCCGAGCCATCGGGCTCATCTCGGCGACCGTGACGTCTTGTATCGGATTTGACACAGGAGAGCCGCACTTCTGTTCTTGAGAGTTGATAAGTGTGACGCGGATCAGGGCCGTCTCCGCGGGCCGGCGGTGTCCCACGGCGTCGACGCGAATCGTCCACATCAACGATGAAAGACCAACGAGCGCTACGTACTGTGGCCCCTGGTTGGTGCCACCCGACTGCGAGAGCTCGGCCGGCTACGTCCCTGATGCGGCCTGTTCACCCATAGCCACC
>DASWST010000307.1:0-11696 GCA_036402515.1 Pseudonocardia sp. | reverse complement strand
CATCGCCACTCACGACCACTGACCTGCCTCAGCCGCCGAGGTAGTCGTTGGTGAACGTCTTGCTCACGTCGATGTTCGCCTGGGCGATCTCCGGGGTGAACGCCTTGAGCACGCCGTGCACCGCCTGCGCGCCGGAGGTCTCGATCCGGCCGTCGGGGGAGAACGCCGGCTTGGCGCTGTCGATGGCCTGGGCGTAGATGTCCGCGTCGCCGGCGGAGTACTCGGGCGGCATCTTGGCCGCGATGTCCGCGCCGGAGTGGCTGTGCACGTAGTCCAGCGCACGCTTGATCGCCCTGGCCAGTTTGCGCGCGGTGTCCGGGTTGTCGCGCAGCCAACGGGCGTCGGAGTAGAGCACGGCGGCCGGGTAGGTGGCCACCTTCAGGTCGCGCTGCACCCCCTCCGCGGTGCGGGTGTCAGACAGCACCCGGACCGCGTCCGCGCCGACCCGCTTGCGCAGCAGGGAGAACGCCGGGTCGAGCATCACCGCGGCGTCCACCTGCCCGGTCTCCATGGCCGCCACCGCCGAGCTGTCCCCGCCGACGGCCTGTGGCGCGGCGTCGGTGGCGGCCAACCCGTGCTGCACCAGTAGGTACTTGAGGTAGAAGTCGGTGGACGAGCCGGGCGCGGTGACGCCGACCTTGGTGCCCTTCAGATCGGCCACCGAGTTGATCGGCTTGGACGCCTTGGGCGACACCGCGAGCACCAGCGACGGGTAGCGCAGCATGTTCACGAACGCCACCACGTCGCGCTTCTTGGCCTGCATCTGGATGGTGTGGTCGTAGTAGCCGCTGACCACGTCCACGCTGCCGCCCTGCAGCGCTTGCAGTGCCTTCGAGCCACCCTGCAGGTCCTCGATGCGCACGTTCAGGCCCTCGTCCCGGTAGTAGCCGAGCCGGTCGGCCAACGTGGTCGGCAGGTACACCAGCAGCGGCTGCCCGCCCACGCCGAGCCGCACCTCGCCGCCGGTGTCACCGCCGCCCGAGCCGCCGCAGCCGGCCATCGCCAACACCGCCGCCAACACCGCCGCCAACACCGCGACCAGTGCCATCCCTCGTCGCCCCATTGCGACCTCCCCTCAGTTCGCGCCGGTATCCGCCGGGCCGGTCGGCCGCCACCGCAGCAGGTACCGCTCGCCCCGGTGCACCACGACGTCGATCAGCAGCACCACGATGGACAGCACCACCATCCCGGCGAACACCGCCGTGGTGTCGAAAACGCCCTCCGCCTGCGAGATCAGGAACCCGATGCCCTCCGAGGCGCCCAGGTACTCGCCGACCACCGCGCCCACGATGGCGAACCCGACGCTCACATGCAGGCTGGAGAAGATCCAGCTCAGCGCGCTGGGCAGGAACACGTGCCGGAGCAGCTGGCTCTCCTTCGCGCCGAGCATCCGGGTGTTGTCCACCAGCACCTGGTTGACCTCGCGGATGCCCTGGTAGGTGTTGAAGAAGACGATGAAGAACACCAGGGTGAAGCCGAATGCGACCTTGGACCAGATGCCCAGCCCGAACCAGAGCAGGAAGATCGGCGCCAGCACCACCCGGGGCAGCGAGTTCAGCACCTTGATGTAGGGGTCCAGCACCTCCGCCAGCACCCGCACCCTGGCCAGCAGGAACCCCACGCCCAGGCCGGCTGCGCTGCCGATCAACAGCGCCAGCATCGCCTCTACCAGGGTCACCCAGAGATGCCGGAAGATCCCGCCGTCGGCCACCCAGGCGCCGACCTGGCCGACGATCGCGGACGGCCGACTGAAGAAGAACGGGTCCACCACACCGGCCGCCGCACCCAGCTCCCAGGCACCGAGCAGCACCACGGCGAGCGCCAGCTGCACCAGCCGGACCAGCAGCGGGCGGCGGCTGGTCCGCCGCCTCGGAGCGGCCGGTTCAGTTTCCGGTTGAGTGCGCGGTTGAACGCTCATAGCTGGTCATCACCTCCGTGCGCAGGTCGGACCAGATCCGGGTGTAGGTCTCGGTGAACGCCGGTTGGGTGCGGATGCTCAGCAGGTCGCGGGGTCGGGGCAGGTCGACGGGGTAATGCCCGACCACCCGGCTGGCCGGCCCGGCGGAGAGCAGCACCACCTCGTCGGACAGCGCAATCGCCTCGTCCAGGTCATGGGTCACGAACAGCACGGACTTCCCGGTCCCGGTCCACAGCGCCAGCAGCTCGTTCTCCATGATCTGCCGGGTCTGCACGTCCAGCGCGCCGAACGGCTCGTCCATCAGCAGGATGTCCGGGTCCACGATCCAGGTCTGCGCCACCGAGGTACGCCGCCGCATGCCGCCGGAGAGTTGGTGCGGGTAGGACCCCTCGAACCCGGCCAGCCCGACCCTGCGGATCCACTCCCCGGCGCTCTTGGTGCGCTCGGCCGCCGGCACCCCGCGCAGCTGCAGCCCCAGCGCGACGTTGTCCAGCACGGTCTTCCAGGGCAGCAGCCCGTCCTGCTGGAACAGGTAGCCGGCCCGCTCGTTCAGCCCGCGCAGTGGGACTCCGTCGATGCTGACCTCGCCACTGGTCGGGGTGAGCAGCCCGGCCACCACGTTGAGCAGAGTGGACTTGCCACAACCGGTGGGCCCGACCACGGAGACGAACCGGCCGGCCGGCACGTGCAGGTCGATGTCCCGCACCGCCGTGTACTCCGAGCCGTCCGGGCCCCAGTAGGAGATCGTTATCCCGGCCAGCGATACCTCCGCCACGACACCCCCTCGGCACCCGCTCGGCACCCGCTCGGCACTGGCCCCCGGCCGCGCGCCTGATCACCGTCGATCCTCCGGGCAGTCTCTCCCGACGACGCCGCTCGGCGCCACCCCTCGGACGCCGCTCGGCGCCGCCCTCGGACGCCGTCCGGCGCCGCCCCTCGCGTCGACGCCGGCGGGGTCGCCGCCCGGCACACTGGGCGGATGGCGAGGACGGTGCTGGGGCTCGTCGCGGTGGTGCTGCTGATGCTGGCGCTGCTGTGGGCGGTGCAGCGGCGGATCATCTACCTGCCGGGGGGTCATCCGGGGCCGGCCTCGGCGGTGGCCGGGCCGACCGCGCGCGAGGTGACCGTGCCCACCGAGGACGGCCTGGAGCTGGGGGCCTGGCTGGTTGGTCCGACCGGCCCGGACCGCGGTGTGCACGTGCTGTTCGCGGCGGGCAACGCCGGGCACCGGGGGTACCGGGTGGGGCTGGCCCGGAGGCTGGCGGCGGAGGGGTTCAGCGTGCTGCTGCTGGACTACCGGGGGTTCGGCGGTAACCCGGGCAGCCCGTCGGAGCGGGGATTGGCGCGGGACGTGCGAGCGGCGCGCCGGTTCCTGCTGGAGCACGCCGGCGCCCGGCCGGATCGGCTGATCTACTTCGGCGAGAGCCTGGGCGCAGCGGTGGTCACCGGGCTGGCGGTCGAGCATCCCCCGGCCGGGCTGCTGCTGCGCTCGCCGTTCCGGGATCTGGCCTCCGTCGGCCAGCTGCACTACCCGTTCCTGCCGGTGCGGCTGATGCTGCGCGACCGGCTCGACGTGATCGGTCCGATCCAGCGGGTGCGCGCGCCGACCATCGTGGCCTACGGCGGCGCGGACCGGATTGTGCCGCCGGAACAGAGCGAGGCCGTGGCGGCGGCCGCGCCCGGGCTGGTGCGCACGCTGCGGCTGCCCGGCGCGGACCACAACGACCCGGTGCTGCTGGACGGCGACGAGATCATCGCCGCGGTGGTAGAGCTTGGCCTGTGAGTGGTATTGGTCGCTATAGCGACCAATACCACTCACGGGCTAATAGGCCTCGATCGGCGGGCAGGAGCAGACCAGGTTGCGGTCGCCGTACGCGCCGTCGATCCGGCGCACCGGCGGCCACACCTTGCCCTCGGCGTTCCCGGTCGGGAACGCGGCCAGCTCGCGCGGGTACGGGTGGTCCCACTTGTCCGCGATGCACGCGGCGGTGTGCGGCGCGCCGCGCAGCGGGTTGTCCTCCACCGGCCACTCCCCCGCCGCGACCCGGTCGATCTCGCCGCGGATAGAGATCATCGCGTCGCAGAAGCGATCCAGCTCGGCCAGGTTCTCGCTCTCCGTGGGCTCCACCATCAGCGTGCCGGCCACCGGGAAGGACATCGTCGGCGCGTGCAGCCCGTAGTCGGCCAGCCGCTTGGCCACGTCGTCCACGGTCACGCCGGTGGCCGCGGTGATCGGGCGCAGGTCCAGGATGCATTCGTGGGCGACGAACCCATCCTTGCCGGAGTAGAGCACCGGGTAGTGCTCGCCCAGCCGACGGGCCACATAGTTGGCCGCCGCCACCGCCACCAGGGTGGCCCGACGCAGCCCGTCGGCGCCCATCATCCGCAGGTACGCCCAGGAGATGGGCAGCACGCCGGCGCTGCCGTACTCCGCGCCGGACACCGCCCCGGCGCCCCGGTCCGGCAGGTACCGGGCCAGGTGCTCGCGCACCGCGACCGGCCCGACCCCAGGCCCGCCGCCACCGTGCGGGATGCAGAACGTCTTGTGCAGGTTCAGATGGCTCACATCGCCGCCGAACTCACCGGGCTTGGCCAGCCCCAGCAGCGCGTTCAGGTTGGCGCCGTCCACGTACACCTGCCCGCCGGCCTCGTGCACCGCCGCGCACACCTCGCGGACCCCGGCCTCGTACACCCCGTGGGTGGACGGGTAGGTGATCATCAGCGCGGCCAGCGCGTCGCCATGCTCGGCGATCTTGGCGCGCAGGTCGCCCAGGTCCACGTCGCCGTTGGTCTCGCAGGCCACCACCACAACCCGCATGCCGGCCATCACCGCCGAGGCGGCGTTGGTGCCGTGCGCACTGGCCGGGATCAGGCAGACCTCCCGGTGCGCCTCGCCGCGGTCGCGGTGATACGCCCGGATGGCCAGCAGCCCGGCCAGCTCGCCCTGGCTGCCCGCGTTGGGCTGCAGGGATACGGCGGCATAGCCGGTGAGGTCGGCCAGCCAGCGCTCCAGGTCGGCGACCAGGCTGAGCGTCCCGGCCGCGTCGGCGGTGGGGACCTGTGGGTGCAGATCGGCGAAGCCGGGCCAGGTGATCGGCTCCATCTCGGCGGTGGCGTTCAGCTTCATCGTGCACGAGCCGAGCGGGATCATTCCGCGGTCCAGCGCGATGTCCTTGTCGGCCAGCCGGCGCAGGTAACGCAGCAGCGCGGTCTCCGACCGGTGCTGGTGGAACACCGGGTGGGTGAGGTAGCCGGTGGTGCGGCGCAACTGTTCCGGCAGCGCGTCCGGGGTCCGCGCGTCCACCGCGTCCAGCTCGTCCGCGGTCACCGTGACGCCGAACGCGGCGGCCACGGCGACCAGGTGTTCCCGGGTGGTCAACTCGGAGCAGGACACCCCGACGTGGTCGTCGTCCACCCGGCGCAGGCTGAACCCGGCCGCGTGCGCCGCATCCAGCACGGCGTCGGCCCGGCCGGGTACCTCGGCGAGCATGGTGTCGAAGAACCCGTCCGGCCCGGTCTGGATCCCGCCGTCGCCGAGCGCAGCGGCCAGGACGGCGGCCATCCGGTGCGCCTTGGTGGCGATCGCGCGCAGCCCGTCCGGCCCGTGGTAGACGGCGTACATCGAGGCGACCACGGCCAGCAGCACCTGCGCGGTGCAGATGTTGCTGGTCGCCTTCTCCCGCCGGATGTGCTGCTCCCGGGTCTGCAGCGCGAGCCGCAGCGCCGGGGCGCCATCACTGTCCACGGACACCCCGACCAGTCGCCCGGGCAACTGCCGGCGCAGGTCGTCGCGCACCGCGAGGTAACCGGCGTGCGGGCCGCCGAAGCCCAGTGGCACACCGAACCGCTGGGTGCTGCCCACCGCCACGTCGGCGCCGATCTCACCGGGCGGGCGCAGCAGGGTCAACGCCAGCGGGTCGGCGGCGACCACCACCTTGGCGCCCCCCTGGTGCGCGTTGTCGATCAACGCCTGGTGGTCCACGACGGCGCCGGACGCGCCCGGGTAGCTCAGCAGCAGCCCGAAGAACTCCCCGTCCGGCAGCCCGCCGCTCAGGTCCGCCTCGACGATCTCGATGCCCAGCGGCTCGGCCCGGGTGCGCAGCACCGCGAGGGTGCGCGGCAGCGTGTCCGCGTCCACCACGAACCGCGGGCTGCGCGAGCGGCCGCCCCGGCGGACCAGGGTCATCGCCTCGGCCGCCGCGGTGGCCTCGTCCAGCACCGAGGCACCGGCCACCGGCAGTCCGGTCAGGTCGGACACCACGGTCTGGAAGTTCAGCAGCGCCTCCAGCCGGCCCTGGCTGATCTCCGGCTGGTAAGGCGTGTAGGCGGTGTACCAGGCCGGGTTCTCCAGCACCGAACGGCGGATCACCGGCGGGGTGATCGTGCCGTGGTACCCCAGGCCGATCATCGGCACGGTGACGATGTTGCGGGCGGCCAGCGCGCGCAGCTCGGCCAGCGCCTCCGACTCGGTGGCCGGGGCGGGCAGCGCGGTCTGCTGCTCCAGCGCGGTGCGGATGCCCGGCGGCAGCGCCCGGTCGGCCAGCTCCTCCAGCGAGTCGACGCCGATCACCGAGTTCATCCGGGCCAGCTCGGCGTCGTCGGGACCGATGTGGCGCTCGACGAACGGGATTCCGCGCTCGAGTTCAGCGAGCGTCCGCCGGCGCCCATCGTTTGACGGGCTGGTCCCTGACTGGCTCGTCGTGCCTGACAGGCTCGTGTCTGGCGGGGTCGTCCTGCCTGACGGGCTCGTGCCTGACGGCGCGGGGTGTGACGGGCTGGTGTCTGGCGGGGTCATGTCGCCTCCGGGTCCGGGCAGCGTCGTGCGGCCTGCCCTCCCCCTCTGTCTCGTGCCCCGAGGGGCGCCTGAGAGATTCGCCCGGTCACCCAGGTTTTCCCCGTCGGCGAGCGGCATACACCGCTCTTTCCAGAGGCGTCTCGCCCACGCGGTCCAGATGCCTGAGAGGTTCCGGGGAGGGGTTGCTCCTTCGGCGCCCGCTCCGCTGGCAGCGGTCGGGACTCTCCCGCGTGGGATCGGCGACTACCCCCCCACCCTAACCCCCGCCCCCGCCCCCCGCCCCGCCCCACCCCCATCAGTAACCCACTCGGAACACAAGCTCCCCGCATGATCGTCATTTCGGGAGGTCGCCGGAGCCGTGTCCTCTTGTGAGCCGTGTCCTCTTGTGAGCTCCCCGTTCGGCGATCAAGACGGGGAATATCGGGGTTCGGCCACGGCGGCGGGGGTGATCGCGGAGGGTGAGGCGGTGCGGATGGAGGGGATTTTGCGTCGGCAGGAGGGTGTGATCAGCCTGCGCCAGGCGGTTGGGGCCGGGCTGGGGGCGCGCGGGGTGAGCAACCGGGTCGCCTCCGGGCGCTGGGAGCGGGTGCACCCCAGGGTCTTCCGGGCCACCGACCACGCCTTCACCGACCGGGCCCGGCTGCGCGGCGCGGCGCTGTGGGCGGCGCCACGCGCGGCGGTCAGCGGGCTCGCCGCCGCCTGGTGGCACGGCCTGGTCGAATGCTGCCCGGCGGTCATCGAGCTGACCCTGCCGCGCGACCGCCACCCGGCCGCCCGGCCTGGCCTCCGGGTGCGCCGCCGCGACCTGGCCCAGGCCGATCTGGTGAGCGTGCGCGGCATCTGGCTGACCGCCGTGCCGCTGACCGTGCTCGAGTGCGCGGTCGCGCTCGGGCAAGCCGGGCCTACGTTCCTGGACCGTGCTCTGCAGCGCCACGTGCGCCTGGAGACGCTGCGCGCGGCCCACCGCCGCAACCTCGGCCAGCACGGTTCGAAGGCCGTCGGCCTGCTCCTCGCGGCGGCGGCGCTCGGCGGAGAGTCGGAGGCGGAGCGGCGGCTGGTGGCGCTGCTGCGCCGGGCCGGCATCGAGGGCTGGCAACTGGGCTACCTCGTCGACGGCTACCGGCTCGATCTCGCCTTCCCCCGCCGCGCGGGTCGCCGTCGAGGTGGACGGCTGGGCCTACCACCGCGACGCCGAGCGATTCCGCCAGGACCGCCGGCGGCAGAACGAGCTGGTACTGGCCGGCTGGACGATCCTCCGGTTCACCTGGGACGACCTCACCCACCGCCCGGCCGCCGTCCTCACCGAGATCCGAGCCGCCCTCGCGGCCTGATCGCTGATTCGGGAGATTCCCGGAGTGCAGAGCTCTGAATTGCTCCCCGTTCGACGATCTTTCACCCAGGCAGCTGGACGTGGCGGAATTCCAGGCCGAGCAGGTCGGCTACGGCGGCGAGGTCGGCGGCGCGGTGGCCGGTGCCCAGCGCCCAGTGGTGGTTCACCCCGGAGGCGCTCCACGCGTCCACCCACTCGCCGGGGTCGGCGCCGAAGTCCACCCGGGACGTGGTGTTGCCGATCGGCAGCAGTGGGCCGGGTACCACCACGCCCTCGGCGGCGACCATGACGAACCGGCCGTCCCGGCGCTGGCCGAGCCCGAACGTGGTCACCGGGCCCGGCGCCACGTCGAACTCCACCGACACTCCCCAACCGCGTTTGCCGTGGTAGACACCGAGGCTGCGGAGCAGCGGGCGGCGGGCGCTGATGGCCAGGTGCGCGGGGCCGTCGTGGCCCATCTCGACCACGCCGTCGGTGAAGTTCAGCGCCTGCAGCTCGGTGAACGATCCGCCCGCCCCCAACCGGTCCATGATCAGCATGGCCAGCGAGTTGCGCAGCTCGTACTCCCCCGCCGCCGGCACGCCGCGGGCGGTGAGCAGCGAGGCGCCCAGGATCATGCCGGCGCCGAGCCGCTCGTGCTGCTCGCCGGCCAGCCCACGGTGGTAGTAGGCCACGCTGTCCAGCTCGAAGTCCGCCACCAGCCGGTCCAGCCCGACGGACACCGTCGCACCCCAGGCCAGGTCGTCGTCGTTCACCGAGGAGTCCACGGTGAACACCTCGTGGGCCAGCGCCACCCGGTCGGCGACCTCGGCATCCGTGACCTTTTCCACCCGTACCCGCAGGTCGTCGATCTCCAGCACCTCGACGTGGCCGCCGAGTTGGCTGGTCACCGAGGTGAGGTCGGTCGACACGTCCAGCATGCCCGGGTAGAGGTGGCCCAGCAGCCCGTGCCGGCCACGCCGCAACGAGCCCCGGATGCCTGCCGCGCGCACCCACCGGGCGATCCGAGCCCAGGCCCGCTCGTCCTCCAGGTAACCCGACACGGAGCGGAAGCCGATGCCCGCGCGTTCGAAGCTGTTGGCCATCTCCGGCAGCGGGCAAGCGCCGCAGTAGGCCAGCCAGGCGCCGGTGTCGAACGTCTCGTGGTCCATCCGCTCGGTGGGCTGCAGGTTGATCAGCAGCACCGGGGCGTCGCTGACCCTCGCCACCGGCACCAGCATGGACGCGGTCATGTACGTGGTCAGGAAGCCGACGATCAGGTCGCACCCGGCGGCGCGCAGCCGTTCGGCGGCCACCGCGCCGTCCCGCTCGTCGGAGATGAACCCGACGTCCACCAGCTCGACGTCCCCCAGCTCACCCAGCCGCCGCGCCACCCGGTCCGCCGAGCCGCGCAGCTGGGGCAACAGGTCGGGGAACTGCGGCCAGTACGCGCCCAGCCCGCCGGCCACCAGCCCCACCCGGGTAGGCCGCACACCGACCCTCGGCAACGCCGCCATCAGGTCCTCCTTCGTCGGACCCGTGAGTGGTTAGCGTTGCTATAGCAACGCTAACCACTCACAGTGCTACCTCAAGAACGCGGCGGGCACCCCGGCGTCGACGGGGATGTGCAGGCCGGTGGTCAGGGAGAGCTCGCCGGCGGTGAGGGCGAATACCGCGGCCGCCACGTGCTCGGGCATCACCTCGCGCTTGAGCAGCGTGCGCTGTGCGTAGAAGGCGCCGAGGTCGGACTCCGGTACGCCGTAGACCGCGGCGCGCTGGGCGCCCCACCCCCCGGCGAAGATCCCCGAGCCACGCACCACGCCATCCGGGTTGACCCCGTTGACCCGGATGCCGTGCTCGCCGAGCTCGGCGGCGAGCAGCCGGACCTGGTGCGCCTGGTCGGCCTTCGCCGCGCCGTAGGCCACGTTGTTCGGGCCGGCGAACACCGCGTTCTTGCTGGCGATGTAGACGATGTCGCCGCCGATACCCTGCGCGACCATCGCCCGGGCCGCCTCCCTGGACACCAGGAACGAGCCCCGGGCCATCACGTCGTGCTGGCGGTCCCAGTCCGCCTCGGTGGTCTCCAGCAACGGCCTGGACACCGACAGCCCGGCGTTGTTCACCACCAGGTCCACCCCGCCGAAGGCCAGCGCCGCCGCGTCCACCGCGGCCCGCACCGCGTGCACTGAGGTGACGTCGGCGGTCACCGCCACCGCGGTGTCGGCGGAGCCCAGCTCGTCGGCCACCGAGGAAGCAGCGACGGCGTCCCGGTCGGCCACCACGACGCAGGCCCCCTCGGCGGCCAGCCGCAGCGCGATCGCCCGCCCAATGCCAGACCCGCCGCCAGTGACCAGCGCGACCCGGCCGGCCAGCGGCTTCGGCGCGGGCAAGCGGGCCAGCTTGGCCTCCTCCAGCGCCCAGTACTCGATGCGGAACTTCTCCGCCTCCGGGATCGGCGCGTACACCGACACCGCCTCGGCACCGCGCATCACGTTGATCGCGTTCAGGTAGAACTCGCCGGCCACCCGGGCGGTCTGCTTGTTCGCCCCGAAGCTGAACATACCCACCCCGGGCACCAGCACGATGGCCGGGTCGGCGCCGCGGATGGCCGGCGAGTCCGGCGTGGCGTGTCGCTGGTAGTAGGCGCGATAGTCCTCCCGGTAGGCCGCGTGCAGCTCGCGCAGCCGCGCGATGGCGTCGTCCAGCGGCGCGCTGGCCGGCAGATCGAGCACCAGCGGGCGAACCTTGGTGCGCAGGAAGTGGTCCGGACAGGAGGTGCCCAGCGCGGCCAGCGGCGCCAGCTTGTCACGCGACAGGAAGTCCAGCACCGGGTCGGCATCGGTGAAGTGGCCGACCTGGCGCCGGTCGGTGGACGCCAGGCCGCGAATCACCGGCGCCAGCGCGGCCGCCCGCGCCCGGCGCTGCTCGGTCGGGAGCGCCGCGAAACCGGGGCGGACCGGGCCGAACGGCTCGGCGGCCCCCCGGGAGTCCAGGTACTCCTGCGCGGTCCGGATGATCTCCAGCGAGTTCGCCTCGCACTCTTCGCTGCTGGCACCCCACGCGGTGATCCCGTGGCCGCCCAGGATCACCCCGATCGCCCTCGGGTGCGCCGACCGGACCGCCGCGATGTCCAGCCCGAGCTGGAACCCCGGACGGCGCCACGGCACCCACACCACCCGGTCGCCGAAGATCTCCTTGGTCAGCGCCTCCCCGTCGGCGGCGGTGGCGATTGCGATGCCGGCGTCCGGGTGCAGGTGGTCCACATGCGGCACGTCCACCAGCCCGTGCATGGCGGTGTCGATGCTGGGCGCGGCCCCACCGCGCCCGTGCAGGCAGTAGTCGAAGGCGGCGACCATCTCGTCCTCGCGGTCCAGCCCCGGGTAGACCTCGGTCAGCCCGCGCAGCCGGTCCAGCCGCAGCACCGCCAGCCCCGGCTCGGTGAGCGTGCCCAGGTCACCCCCGGACCCCTTCACCCACATCAGCTCGACCGGCCCGCCGGTGGCCGGGTCGGTCTCGGTGCCCTTCGCCGAGGTGTTCCCGCCGGCGTAGTTGGTGTTGCGCGGGTCCGCGCCCAGCCGATGGCTCCGGTCCAGCAACTCGCGCACAGCCTCGTGGGCCATCCAGTCCTCCTTCGTGGGGGTCGTGAGTGGCGATGGTCGCTATAGCGACCATCG
>DASWST010000306.1:0-3449 GCA_036402515.1 Pseudonocardia sp. | reverse complement strand
GTCGAGGGTGTGCACTCCCTCGGCGATCAGCGCGCGGTCCCACCGGGACCGGTTCTGGTGCTCCAGTGTGACCAGTACACCGGCGTCGGTGCGGGTGGCGCGTCGAGACTCGTGCAGCAGCATCAGCGCGAGCAGGCCGCGTGGCTCGGGCTTGGCTGGCATCAGCCGAACTAGGACCCGGGCCAGCCGGATGGCCTCGGCGGTCAAGTCCCGGTGGTGGTCCTGTTCGTCGTATCCTCCGTTGAAGATCAGATACAGCTCGGCGAGGACGGCCGCGAGGCGCTGTGGCAGGAGCTCGGCGGGGGGCACCCGGTAGGGGATGCCCGCTTCTTGGATCTTGCGTTTGGCGCGGACCAGGCGTTGCGCCATGGTGGGCTCGGCGGTCAGGAAGGCTCGGGCGATCTCGGCCGTGCTTAACCCGGTGAGTGTGCGCAGGGTGAGCGCTACCCGGGCCGGGAACGGCAGCGCCGGATGGCAGCAGGTGAAGATCAGCCGCAGCCGCTCGTCGGGGATCTCCTCCAGCATGGGCTCGTCCGGGTCGCGCGCGAGCACAGCCAGCTGGCGGAGTTTCGCGGCCCCTGCCTTGTCGCGGCGCAGCCGGTCGGTTGCACGGTTGCGGGCTGTGGTGGTTAGCCAGGCGCCGGGGCGGCGCGGGACACCGTTGTGCGACCAGCTGGTCAGCGCGGCGGCGAACGCGTCCTGCGCGCAGTCCTCGGCCATGTCCCAGTCCCCGGTGAGCCCGATCATGGTGGCGACGACCTGGCCCCACTCGTCCCGGTACGCGGCGTCGACCGCCGCTCGGACCCGCTCGCTCGGCGCGCTCACTCCCAGACCGGACGGATCTCGACCCCACCCCACCGCGCGTAGGGGTGACCGGCGGCGATCGCGATCGCCTCATCCAGGTCCGAGCACTCGACGATCACGAACCCCCCGACGAAGTCCTTGGTCTCCGCGAACGGTCCGTCGGATACCAAGGTCTCGCCATCGCGGACCCGAACCGTCGTCGCGTCCAGCACGGGACGCAACCGCGCGGAACTGAGCACCCCGCCGCGCCGATCCAAATCCGCCAGCCAGGCCTGATGCACCGGATCCGCCGCGAGTTCCTCCATGGACGGCGAGACCGTCTCGTCGTCACAGATCAGCAGGACATACTTCATGCCGCGTCTCTTCCTACTCGCCGAACACGGAACCCCTGACCAAGCCGGGGCCGAGCAGCCCACGACAAGCTACTGGTCGTAGGCTCGAATCCCGAGCACCAGCCATCCTCGGTGCCCGCCAGCGGACGTCAGCCGCGTCCCATCCAGTGACTATGCACGCCTCGTTGCCCTCGGCGTCGTCCTCTGTTGCGGTGGAGTCGGTCAGTGTGGGCCCGGGCGGTTCGGGTATGGGCACTGGTCTACCGGCCCGCGCCCCGACCTCGTGCTCGATCGCGGTGAGCACCCGATCGGCCTCGGTGGTGTTCCCGGATGCGGCCAGCCAACGGGGGGACTCGGGCAGGCCCGCGGCGAAACAGCCACACCGCGAAGCCGCCGCAGGCGGCCAGCACCAGCAGCCAGCGCCATCCCGCCACTCCGAGGACGGTGCCGACTTACGTTCCTGACTCGGCCGTTGGACTGTCGGGGGGCGTGTTGGCCGGTTTGCCGCCGCGCAGGCTCACCGATGGTAGCTCCCCGAAGGCGGCCTGGTAGTCCGACGCGAAGCGGCCCAGGTGGGTGAAGCCCCACCGGTGTGCGATCGACAGGACGGTGTCCTGGTGGGGGTTCGCTGTCTTGAGCGATGCGCGGGCCTTGGCCAGCCGTATCTGGCGCAGCTGCCGCAGCGGGGGCTGGCCCACGTGGCGATGGAATCCCTCCTGCAGGGTTCGTACGCTGACCGAGCAGTGCCGCGCGATCTCGTTGATGGTGATCGGCTCGTCGGCGTGCTCGTGCATGAACTCGATCGCGCGCCTGATCACCGGGGGCCGACAGCCCGGCGGGGGTTCGGCCAGCGCCGCGCGGAACGGGTGATCGGCCGCCGCGAGCAGGCCGGACAGCAGTGCGTTCGCCAGCGGCGCCGCGACTAGGGGCTGGTCCAGGATCCCGCCCCCGCGATGGATCTGGGCGTTGACGGCGCTCACCAGCTCCGCCCAACCACGCCCGGGACCGGTATCGATGTCGAGGGACGGTCCGAAGTCGATCGCCGTGGTGATGTCCCGGCCCAGACTGGCAGCCAGTGTCGCTTCCAACGCGGCCGTGTCGATCTTGATTCCCACCACTCGGCAATTGCCGGCCCAGCGGTCCAGCACGGTCGCGCCGACGGGTTGGTAGACCGCGGCGGCGCTGGGCGTGGCGGTCACCGTGGCGCCGCGCTGGGTAGTGACCAGTGAACCTGTCAGTGGGATTGTGACGTGGTAGCTACCCAGTTCACCGAGCACGAGCCGCACGTCCGAGCCGTACGCGCAGTCGCCGATACACATCGGGCCGAGCTGGCTGAGAGAAAAGACCCAGTCGAATGGCGAAGTGGTGTCCAGCGGGACGACGCGTTGCGGGTAGAAATGCGCACTTCCCAGCTGCTCCGCGGCCTCGGCGTCCTGCGCCCGGAGCAGCGTGGTCCCAGTTCGCGAGTCCATCGTCCGCCTCCTTGATCATCCGTGGGGCTCCGACAGAGGTCCCGGACCGATGTGTTCGACTCTCCCAGCCGGCGGTAAACAGGCCGTTGACCCTCAAGTCAACAGAGCAGCCCGCGTCGGGCGGCTAGGACACCGCGTCGAGCGGCCAGACCTGGGAGGTGCTCGCTCCTAGCGTTGCCGGCATGACCGTCATTGCGTCTCCCGGCGCTGTTTCCGGTATCGGAGCTCGACCCGCACACCAGCGCGGCGCTGCTGGATCCCTGGCCGGTGTATCGGCAGCTGCGTGACGCCGGGCACGGCCGTGTGGCCGCGTCGGTACGAGATGTTCGCGCTCACCCGCTACACCTCCGGTGCGCGATGCGCTGCGCGACTGGGAGTCGTTCTGCTCCGCCTGCGGGGTGGTGACGAGCGAGGAGATGAGCCAGACGTTGCGCGGCGGCGGGCTGTGCAGCGACGGCACCGACCCCGACGCGCGGCACCGGGTGTTGATCAGCCCGCCGCGCCCCCACGAGCTGGCCGAGCTCAGTGACACATCCCGGGTCAGCCCGCGAGATGGTGAGAAAGCCTGAACTGACGGAACTGATTGTTTTTCGCCGGCTGGTTAGCCGGTTTCTGTATCTACTTTGAGGGGTGAAACATGTCAAAATCTGAGAATGGTGAGTTCGATTATGTTGTGGTGGGGGCCGGTACGGCGGGCTGCGTTGTTGCGGCGCGGCTGACCGAGGATCCCGACGTTCGGGTGCTGTTGCTGGAGTCCGGGCCGCCCGATGAGCACCCGTTGATCCCGGTGCCAACGGCCTGGCTCGGGTTGTTCGGCACCGAGGTCGACTACGCCTACCGC
>DASWST010000305.1:0-3336 GCA_036402515.1 Pseudonocardia sp. | reverse complement strand
GCTGGTCTGGGGTCGTGAGTGGCGTTGGTCGCTATCGCGACCATCGCCACTCACGAGGTTGTCCACAGGCTCGAAGCAGGCGATGTCGGTGATGTGGCCGACGGTGCGCTCCGCCCATCGGATCCGCACCCGCATCCCGGTACGCATGTGAGCCGGCGCGCCCGCATCCACAGCGTGCAGCAGCGCGGTATCCGCTCCGTCCAGCTGGACCAACGCCCAGGCGAACGGGTGCTCCAGCGGCTGGCCCTCGAGCGGGGTGGGCTGCCACGACCAGGTCACCACGATGCCCTCGTCGGCCACCGGGACCGGCTCGCTCAGCGGCTGCCCGGTGACCGGGTCGTATTCGGCCGGGGGCACGTGCACCCGGCCGTCCGACCCGCGCACCCCCTCCACCCGCCGGTCCCGCAGCGCGGTGACGAACCGGGAGAGCACCGGGCCCAGCGAGCGCGTGTAGTCGAACCCCAGCTCGAGCGGGGCGCTCAACGGCGCTTCGGTAGCAACCACCGGCCAAGTAGAACAGGTTCTCGATTCGCCTGGCAAGATGGGCGCCGAAGGGCGATCGCCGGAAGGGAGCGCGGCATGCGGCTGGGACTGCAGCTGGGGTACTGGGGCGCCGGACCTCCGGACGGTGCCGCCGAGATGGTGGTGGCCGCAGAGCGGGCCGGGTTCGACGCGGTGTTCGCCGCCGAGTCCTGGGGGTCGGACGCGTTCACCCCGCTGGCCTGGTGGGGATCGCGCACCGAGCGGGTGCTGCTGGGCACCTCGGTGGCCCAGCTGTCGGCGCGCACGCCGACCTCGTGCGCGATGCACGCGCTGACCCTGGACCACCTCTCCGGTGGGCGCGCAGTGCTCGGGCTGGGCGTGTCCGGGCCGCAGGTGGTGGAGGGCTGGTACGGCGCCCCGTTCGGCAAACCGCTGGCCCGCACCCGGGAGTACGTCTCGATCGTCCGCCAGGTGCTGGCCCGGGAGGCGCCGGTGACCAACGCCGGGCCGCACTACCCGCTGCCCTACGCCGGGCCCGGCGCGGTCGGCCTGGGCAAAACGCTGCGGCCGATCACCCACCCGCTGCGCGCTGACCTGCCGATCTGGCTGGGCGCCGAGGGCCCCAAGAACGTGGCGCTGGCCGGCGAGATCGCCGACGGCTGGCTGGCCATCTACTACTCGCCCCGGCTGGGGCCGACCTACCAGGACTGGCTGGCCGACGGCATGTCCCGCCCCGGCGCCCGGCGCGCCCGCGAGGAGTTCACCGTGGCGGCCAGCTGCTCGGTGGTGGTCACCGACGACGCGGCCGGCGAGGTGGCCCGGCTCAAGCACACCATGGCGCTGTACCTGGGCGGGATGGGCGCGCCGGGGCAGAACTTCCACGCCGACGTGTTCTCCCGGATGGGCTACGCCGAGGTGGTCGCCGAGATCGGCGTGCTGTTCCGGGAGGGCCGGCGGGCGGAGGCGGCGGCCGCCGTGCCGGACGAGCTGGTGGAGGACACCGCGATCATCGGGACCGCCGAGCAGGTACGCGCCGGGGTAGCCCGTTGGCAGGCGGCCGGGGTGGACATGCTGATCGTCGGCTGCCGGGATGTGGATCAGCTCGGCAGCCTCGCCCAGGCGGTGGCCGAGCCTCTCGCCCGACCCCTTGCCAGTGAGTGAAACTCGTTCTAGTTTGACGGTCGAGCGCGAGGTCTGACCGAGCCACCGCGCGGACAGGGGCAGCGCTGTGACCGCTCTCGGACTGTGGAACATCGCCGAGCAGGAGCCCACCCGGCCGGCGGTGACCGACCCGGATGGCCGCACGCTCAGCTACGGGGAGCTGGCCGCGCAGGCCAACCGCTACGGCCGCGGCCTGCGCGCCATGGGGCTACGCGCCGGGGACGCCATCGTGCTGATGATGCCCAACGGCGCGGAGCTGCTCGCGGTGCACTTCGCCGCGCTGCAGACCGGGCTCTACATCGTGGCGGTGAACTGGCACCTGGTCGGCCCGGAAGTGGCCTACATCCTCTCCGACAGCGGCGCCAAGGCGTTCGTCACGCACGAGCGGTTCGCCTCGGTGGCTCGGGAGGCCGCCGACGAGGCCGCGCTGGCCGCCGACGCCCGCTTTGCGATCGGCGAGGTGCCCGGGTTCCGCCCGCTCGACGAACTGGGCGCCGGCGAGCCACCCGGGCGGCCGGACGAGCGCACCATGGGCGGCGCGATGCTCTACACCTCGGGCACCACCGGTCGACCCAAGGGCGTGCGCCGGCCACTCACCGGCGCCGACCCGGACGACGTGCCCGGCACCGCCATCTGGTTCTTCGGCATCTTCGGCATCGCCCCGCACGACAACCACGTGCACCTGTGCGGCTCGCCGCTCTATCACACCGCGGTCCTCAACTTCGTCACCATCTCCATTCAGCTCGGCCACCCGGCGGTGCTGATGGACCGGTGGGATCCCGCCGAGATGCTCCGGCTGGTGGAGAAGCACCGGGTCAGCCACAGCCACATGGTGCCCACCCAGTTCACCCGCCTGCTGGCGCTGCCCGAAGCGGAGCGCGCCGGCTACGACCTGTCCTCGATGCGCGCGATGATCCACGGGGCGGCGCCGTGCCCCCAGTCGATCAAGCGGCGGATGCTGGACTGGTGGGGGCCGGTGGTGGTCGAGTACTACGCGGCCACCGAGGGCGGCGGCACGACGATCATGGCCGAGGAGTGGCGGCGCAAGCCTGGTTCGGTGGGGCGGCCGTGGCCGGGTTCGGTAGTGAAGGTGCTCGACGAGGACGGCCATGATGTGCCGGCCGGTGAGCCCGGCCTGGTGTACCTGCGGATGGGCACCTCGTCGTTCGAGTACCACGGCGACAAGGAGAAGACCCGCAAGGCGCGGGTGGGGGACCTGTTCACCATGGGCGACGTGGGTCACCTGGACGCCGACGGCTACCTGTTCCTGCACGACCGGAAGTCCGACATGATCATCACCGGTGGGGTGAACGTGTACCCGGCGGAGATCGAGGGCGAGCTGGCCGGCCATCCCAAGGTGGCCGACGTGGCGGTGTTCGGCATCCCGCACCCGGAGTGGGGCGAGGAGATCAAGGCGGTGGTGCAGCCCGCCGACGGAGTTCCGCCCGGTGACGAGCTGACCGAGGAGCTGTTGGCCTACGCGCGCACCCGGCTGGCCCGCTTCAAGCTGCCGCGCAGCGTGGACTACGTCACCGAGCTGCCCCGCGACCCGAACGGCAAGCTCTACAAACGGCGGCTGCGCGACCCCTACTGGACCGAGTCCGCCCGGAACTGACCGCCATCATGGCGGCGCTGCGGCCAGCACGTCGCCGGTCCGAACGCGCAGGTCAGAGGTCGTGAGTGGCGATGGTC
>DASWST010000304.1:0-54463 GCA_036402515.1 Pseudonocardia sp. | reverse complement strand
CCGATGATGCGCGGCTGCACCGATTTCGTGGGTTTTCAGCGCACCGCCACCGGCACTCAGGTGACCATGGTCAGCCGCCCGGTTCGCCTGCCCGGGCTCGGCTAGCTAACGCGGCTGCCGAACCGGCCTACTGATCATTTTGATCCGAGTGCCGACCGAGGTCATCTCCAGCCGTAGTTCATCGGTGACCGCGCGCATGATCTGCAATCCTCGGCGCTGAGCGTGGTGCTCCACCAGTGGTTCGCGCCAGCGGCCGGAGTCGGCCACGCTGACGATCACCCGCTCGATGTTGGAGGGGCCAACCACCAGCGCGGCGTGCACTGTGATGTCCCGCTCTCGACCCGGCGAGTAGGCGTGCTCCGCGGCATTGCTCACCGCCTCGCTAGCGGCCAGTACCACGTCATCCCGGCTGTCCGTCGGCCAGTGCACCGCGTCGAGCCACGCGTGAAGGCGTCGCCGGGCCAGCGCCGGGGCAAGGTCGTGGGCGGGAAATATCTCCCCAAAGCTGTACGGAGCCACGCTCCCGCTGAGGACACCGGCTCCCCGTCCAGACCGTGGCTCGAAGGCGTAGAGCTCAGCATCCATGTGTGTGGGGTGCCCCATTAGGGATGTCTTTACTCCGCGTTGAGCGCCTCTTCGAGTGTTTTGTAGACAGCCAGCTCCTTGTCGAGCCCGGTTACCTCGAGCACCCGATAGACCGGATGCTGATTTCCCACCGCGATACGAAAGCGCTTGCCCAGCCGGCCGGCGTCCGCCGCCGCATCCACCAGGGCCACCAGCCCGCGCGAGCCGAGGAAGGTCACCGCGGACAGATCGAGCACTACCCTCGCCACATCCGCTGTGTGAATGCCCGAGGTCAACGCTGCCTGCAGTTTCGGACCAGTGGCGATATCGACCTCACCGGTCGCGGCAATCACCAGGGCGTCGTCCACCCGCCGATCGGTCACTGTCAGCAGCTGCCCTGGATCAACCGGCTGACCGTTCTCCTGCGACGACATGGCGCCGACCCTATCGCCCCGGGATTTCTGGCATCGTGCCGCCGATGCCGATGGTGGAGATGCCGACCCTCCCCCACGCCGCGGCCAGCGTCATCCGACGCAGGAGGCCCCGCTCGCGGGACCGACCGGTCACTCGGGAAGCCGGGTGGGCAGCGGACGGGTAGCCGGTCCCTCCAGTACCGCGCCGTCCACGTCGAACCGGGAGCCGTGACACGGGCAGTCCCAGCTGCGCTCGGCGCCGTTGAACCGCAGCAGGCAGCCCAGGTGAGTGCAACGCAGCGAGACGGCGTGCACAGTGCCCTCCGGCGACCGGTAGACACCCGTCTTGTCCCGCTGGTCACCGACCACCCTGGCCTCGCCCACCGGCACCTCGGCCACGCTCTTCACCTGCGCCGGGCGGACCCGATCGCCCACCAGGTCGATCGCCACCTTCAGGTTGGCCCGGAGCAGGTCGGGCAGCGAGCCGGGCGAGAGCCGGGTCGGCCGGAATACCCGTGCCCAGGGGTTGAACTGGCCGGTGATGCGGTCGGCCAGGATCGTCGCGGCGAAGGTGCCGCTGGTCAGACCCCATTTCATGAATCCCGAGGCGACGAACAGCCGTGGTGACAGCGGCGTGTACTGCCCGATCACCGGCAACTTGTCGTAGCTGGACGGGTCCTGCGCGGACCAGCGGTGGGTGATCCGTTCCACCGGCCAGTGCGCGCGGGCGAACGCCTCCAGCGCGCGGTAGCGCTCCGGCGAGGCGGCGGTGTCATCGCCCGCCTGGTGGCTCTCCCCGCCCAACACCAACAGCCCTCGGTGCGACCGGATCGACCGGACCGGGCTGCCCGCACTGATCGACATACCGGTCGGCGGGGGCGAGCTGAGCTGGGCGGCGATGCAGTACGAGCGGGTCTGCTCCAGGCGGGCGAAGAACAGGCCCCGGTCCAGCAAAGGATAGTGGGTGGCAATCACCACGTAGTCGGCTCGCACCGTGCCGCGCGGGGTGCGCACCTGCGCCGGGGTGCCGAACGAGACCCCGGTAGCGGGCGTGTCTTCGTACACGGCGGAACCGTCCCCGTGCACCGCGTCGGCGAGTCCGCGCAGGTAACGCACCGGGTGGAACTCGATCTGGTCGTCCAGGCAGACCGCGCCGGCCACCGGGTAGGGCAGGTCCAGTCGATCGGTGAGCCGTACCGGCAGGCCGGCCCGGTGCGCGGCCTCCGCCTCCGCCTTGATGCTGCCCAGGTCGTCGGTGGTCAGCGCATAGGTGTACGCGGGCCGGCGGTGCAGATCGCAGTCGATCCGCTCGGCGGCGGCCAGCTCGGCGATGGTGTGCACGGCGGCAAGGCTGGCCTGTCCGTAGCTCTCCGCCGCGGCGGATCCGTGCCGCTGGCTGATCGTGCTGTAGACCGTGGACTGCAGGGCGGTGGCCTTGGCCGTGCTGTTGCCGGTGACCCCGGCTCCGCACCGCCGCGCCTCCAGCACCGCGACTCGCATGCCTCGGCGCTTCAGCAACAGCGCCGTGGTCAGGCCGGTGATGCCGCCACCGAGGACCGCGACGTCGACCGTGGTGTTCCCGGCGAGCGGGGGAAGGCTCCGCGCGGGCATCGCGTCCAGCCACAGTGAGCTGGTGGCGGTGGTCGTGGCGGTGTCGGTGTTGGTGTCACTGTTGGTGGCGCTGTCGTCGGTCGGCTCCATATTCTTCTAATGCCCGGTACCGGGACGGCTACCCCTCAATGCCAGCTATCCGCCGGTGAGCAGCCCAGGGACCACGCCGTACTCGAGCTGTCCTGGCGTGCCGGTCGGCCCCACCTCGGCCCATCGCGGGTCGGCCAGCCGAGGCCCGAGCATTCCGGCGCCGACCGGCACCATCGGGCCCGAACGGGGCTGGTTGAGGTTCTGCCCGAGTTCCGGTGAGGCGCGGTGCAGTCGCGTCGGGTGCACGGCCGGGCTGGTGCACGACGGCGGGGAGCAGTCGGGCGAGTCGGTCGCGGTGAGATCGGCGGGGTACGACGCCAGTGCGGCCAGCAGCACGGAGCTGACCAGCGCGGCCCAGCCGAGCGCCACCAGCGGGCCGGGTCCACGTCGGACGCCGTCGGGGTCCTGACCTTGGCCGAGGCCGACGGCGGCCGTCACTGTGCCGAATCCGACTATCAGGCCCAACAGGGCCACCGCCGTACTCATCCCGGCCGCCTCTCCACCTGGCCCGGCTCCCGGCGTGACTCCGCCGATGGGCGCCGAGGCACCATTCCCTCAATTACCCAGTGGGCCTCCGATTAGTCGGAAATTGCCTGATGCGCGCGGGCCCGGGCGGAGCAGGCCCTGGGCGGAGTTTGACGTCGCGTCAACGAGCTCCCGATTCACCCGATAGCGCCGCGTTAGCCGATAAATCCGAGGGTATGAGTGGTACCAGGAGCTACGTCTGTGCGCCTAGAAAAGGGCAGGGGGTCATGGCCTCGGCATTGACCACCATGCTGCGCGACGGCGACCGTCCTCCCCGGCTTGTGGTCGCCGGCGACATCGATATCTCCACCGCGGCACAGTTCACCACCGCGTTGACGCTGGCCGCTTCCCGACACCCTCGGTTGATCATCGACCTACGTCGGGTGGAGAGTTTCAGCAGCAGCGGGATCCGCGCGCTCTACCGCCACCTCGATCACATCGTCGCGGTCGTGGTCACACCGGACAGCGTGATCAGCCGGGCATTGGCGGTGTGCGGTTTTCACACGCTGGTCGCCGTCCGCTCCCCGGTTGACCGAGGAAACGGCGCACGCCTGCCGGCCGGCATACCGACCCTGCCGGTCGACGGCGAGGCCAGCCCGCCGCCGACTAGCGTGGTCCGGCGCCGAGTTACCCGCGAGGCTTAAGCCCCAGCGCGGGCGCCAGTTGGGCCAGCGCCGGTACCGGATCGTCGGCGTCCGGGGACACATGCACCATGACGTGGTCCGCGCCGGCGTGCAGATGTTCGGCCAGCCGGGCCGCCACGCTCTCCGGGTCGCCCTGCGCGACCAGTGCGTCGAGCAGCGTGTCGCTGCCGTTACCGCTGAGGTCGGCGTCCGAGTAGCCGATGCGGCGCAGGTTGGCCAGGTAGTTGCTCAGGCCCAGATAGAGCTTGACGGCACCCCGGGCAACCGCTCTGGTCCGCTCCCGGTCGGTGCCCAGTGCCACCTTGTGCTCGGTGGCCATCAGCGGCTCGGCGCCCAGGATCTGTCGGGCGGACTTGGTGTACTCGGGAGTGACCAGGTAGGGGTGCGCCCCGGCCGCGCGGTCGGCGGCCAGCCGCAGCACCCGGGGACCGAGTGCCGCGAGCACCCGGCGATTGCTGGGCACCCCGCGCTCGTCCAGCACGTCCAGGTAGTTCCCCAGCGCCTGGTACGGGGTGGCGTACTCCTCGGTCGCCTCGCGGTGCCCGGCGCCGATACCCAGCAGGAATCGGCCGGGGTGGGCGGCCTCGAGCCGGTGGTAGGAGTCGGCGACCGTGCCGGCGTCGGAGTTCCAGATGTTCACGATGCCGGTGCCCACCGAAATCGTGGACGTCGCACCGAGCAGGGTTTCCACGATGGCCAGATCGGCGGGCGGCGAGCCGCCGACCCAGATGGCGCCGTAGCCAAGGCGCTCGATCTCGGTGGCCCGCTCGGGGGTCAATCCCCATGTGCCGGCCCATACCCCGAACGATCCCAGCGGTACCGGTGTTGCCCGACTGCTCATTCGGTGCTCACTTTCATCGCGTGGTTGTCAGCTGCGTTCCTCGCGATCAACCGCTCGGAGCGGCTGCCCATTCCGCCTCGCGCCGGCTGCCACCCCCTTGGCCGGACCGACCGCATTTCCGGTCAGTGCGCGGAGACCAGCAGGAGAGCTACCGGGTCGACAGCGCGCAGGCCGCCGCATCGGCGCCCCCCGCGTACTCCCCGGGTTGAGCAGTCCGACATCTACCCGCGGCACACGAGCAATTGATGACGGTCAGCGCCGACCCGGTCGCCGCCGCGCCGGCTTGGCTCGGCGTGATCCCAGCACGAAGTCGGTGCGCTATGGGCTCGCGGATAAATAGAATTCCCGCGAGCTATCTCTAAGGCGGCTCCGGCCGCTCGGCCTTGCCTCGATGAACGTCAGCCGGAGAACATCGGTTGCTTGGGATCGGCGGACTTGGCGGGCTTCTTCGCGGCTTTCTTGGCCGGCTTCGCCTCCCGCTTGCTGGCCGTCCTCGGGGCGGCGGCCTTCGGAGCGGCGGCCTTGGGAGCGGCGGCCTTCGGGGCCGGCTCGGGAGCCCGCTGTGCCTGCTCGTACGCGTCGACCACCGCGGCGGGAATTCGGCCACGACCGGAAACCTCGTGGCCCGCTCCCCGTGCCCATTCCCGAACCGCATGCGCACGCTCACGCGCGGCCGCGTCATGCGTAGGGGCCGCCTTCGCTGCTCCCCCGCCACGACCTGCCCGGTGCCGCCGGCTCGCGGCGATGAACTCCGCGAGGCTATTCCGCAGCTTTTCCGCGTTGCGGCTGTTCAGGTCGATCTCGTAGCTGCGGCCATCGAGAGCGAAACCCACGGTGGTGATGTCCCCACCCGGCGAACCGTCAAGATCGTCCACCATCTCCACAACGACCTTCTGCGCCATCAGGCAATCCTCACTTTCTCCTGCTGAAACCGCACCTGTTGAGCGTCAGCGGACTAGATCATGAACAACTTCGCGCCGGATCACAATACAAGAGACCAATTGGGCGGGCGGGCCCAGTTAATGTCACACGATCGCTCTCCGTCTGGCTGCCCTTCCCGCGAGATGGCCTGACCTTGTCCGCGCACCGCCGAGGAGGCGGCAGGCACCGACATTGTGAAACGATCACGCGGGAACGCTCAGTCAAAGGATAGCCCATGCGACCCTGTGGACATTCTTGGCGGCGAGCGCGGGACGCTCTCGGCGCCGCGAGTCAGCGTCCTGTCGGCATGCCCGCGACCTCGATGCGGATCGTCCACATCGGACGGCCCCCTTTTGCGGCGCGGCCGGACCACCACTCAGGGAAAGTCACCCAGTTCCCGCGCCCGAGGCCCGGAGTCGGTTTCGGTCGGCGATCCGATTTCCGCCAGGCGCGCTAGCTCGCTCGTACGGAATCGGAGACCTCGAAGTTCGAGAATGGCGCGGAGCATGATGCGGACTCCGCTGTCCGCGTCCACCACACGCGCCGTGCCGGGCAAGCCATAAGCGCGAGCGACGGGCGCCCGGCTCGTCGCCAAGAATTGCGAAGCACCGCGCCCCAGAGCCCGTGTCCACACCACAGCGCCCGCACCTCTGTGACGTGGACGCGCGGTATGTGACGTGGCGGACGTAGCGGGTGCCGAGGCCGGCACCGAGTCTCGTCTGCTCCGGGGCGTGGAACTGCCGTTGGCCGGGTACCCGGTGCCATGATCGCTATCCCAAGCCAGCCCATGCCCGGGCCCCCGCCGACCCCGCGCCCGGTGCCCACTCCGCCGCCGGTCCCGGAGCCGGTGCCCACCCCGCCGCCGTTCCCGACGCCCCCGGGCCCAGGAGAGCCGGTGCCGACGCCGGCGCCGGATCCGAGCCGACCGCCGATCCCCGACCCGATTCCGCCGGTCCCTGAGCCGGACCCGGTGGTGCCGACACCACCCCCGCCCCCGACTCCACCAGGACCGGACCCAACACCACCCTCGACGCTCGACTGATTACCCAGGGCCCGCCTCACACCCGGTGGTAGCGGGCATCGAAAAAGGCGAACACCCCGTAGCTGACGAATCCGAGGGCAATCACCACGAGCAGCGCGGAACCGAACGGCTGGGCGGCGAGGGTTTTCAGCGCCGCGTCCAGCCCCTGGGCCCGAGCGGGTTGGTAGGTCAGTCCGGCGAACGCCACCAGCACGCCGACGGTGGCCACCGCGACGCCCTTGGCCATGGACCCGAACTGGCCAGTGCGCTCGGCCACGGCCCGCGTGGCCGGGCCGGCCCGTTGCAGGTTCATGTCCTCGGTGAAGGTCTTCTGCCAGCCCCGGTAGACCATGATCACCCCGGTGACCAGCATGCCGACTCCGACCACCACGACCAGCACGCGGCCGACCGGGTAACGCAGTAGCTGCGCGGTCAGGCCCTGCCCGCCATTGCCCGCCGAAGAGCCGCCGGCCACCCGGCCAGCGAGCACCGCCAGCGCGGCGAACAAGACGGCCTGACCGGCCGAGAACATCCGCTTCTTGACTCGGTCGCCGGTGTGTGCGACGTAGCGGAAGCCCCAGATCGCCTCCCTGACCCGCCACACGACCACCGCCGCGAAGCCGACGACGATCAACCAGAGCAACACCCGGCCAAACGGCTCGGCGGCCACCGTCTGGAGCGCACCGGTCTGATCCGCCCGCCCGCTCTGGCCGAACGCCACCCGCAGCGCCAGCCAGGCCACCAGCAGGTGAATGATCCCGTTGGCCACCAGGCCGGCGCGCGCGCCGGCCCGAACCGGCTCGCTATCGGCGGCCTCGCGGGCTTCCCGTTCTGCGGAGGGTTCGGCCACGTGCCTAGTGTCCCGTCTCAGGAGATATTCGCGGCAGATGTCGCGAGCGGGGCACCGGAGCCGTCAGCGGCCGGGCCGCAGCTCTCGCAGCTTGGTCTTGGCTCCCTGGGCGATCAGGTGCAAGCCGGACGGATCTCCCTTGAGCACCGCTTGGAGCACGGACTTGGCCTCCTCGAGCGTCGCGTGCGGTGGGATCGGCGGGACCTCCGGATCGCAGTGCACATCCAGCACCGTGGGTCGATCCGCCGTCAACGCCCGATCCCAAGCCGGCCCCAGTTCCTCGGGTTTCTGCACGGTGATCCCGTCCAGCCCAAGGCCCTGGGCAAACTGGGCGTAGGACACCTCGGGCAGCGTCTGGGACTCCTCGAACTTCGGCGCACCACCCATGGCACGCAGTTCCCAGGTCACCTGGTTGAGGTCGTTGTTGTGCAGCACGCAGATCACGCAGCGCGGGTCGGACCAGCCGGGGGCGTAGCGGGCCACGGTGAGCAGTTCGGCCATGCCGTTCATCTGCATCGCCCCGTCTCCGGTGAGGGCGATCGCGGGCCGGCCGGGATGGGCGAACTTGGCGCCGATCGCGTACGGGACCGCCGGCCCCATGGTGGCCAGCGTGCCGGACAGCGAACCTCGCACATCGCCTCGGATGCGCAGGTGGCGGGCGTACCAGTTGGCGGCCGAGCCGGAATCGGCGGTGACGATCGCGTCCAGCGGCAGGCGCTCGGACAGCTCCCAGACGATCCGCATCGGGTTGATCGGCTTTGCATCGAGCATGGCCTGCTGCTCCATGGTCCGCCACCAGCCGGCCACGTTCTTCTCGATCGTCTCCCGCCAGCTTCGGTCGGCTTTCTCGGTCAGCCGAGGGAGCAGGGCGCGCAGCGCGTGCCCGGCGTCGGCCACGATGTTGACCTCGGTGGGGTAGCGCATCCCGATCAGCGAGCCGTCCAGGTCGATCTGCACACCTCGCGCCTTGCCGAACTCCGGCAGGAACTGGCTGTAGGGGAAGTTCGAGCCGACGATCAGCAGGGTGTCGCAGTCCCGCATCAGCTCGTAGCTGGGTCGGGTGCCCAGCAGCCCGATCGAGCCGGTCACATACGGCAGCTCGTCGGAGAGCACGTCCTTGCCCAATAGCGCCTTGGCCACTCCCGCGCCCAACACCTCGGCGACCCGCTGGACCTCGGTGGCCGCTCCCCTGGCTCCCTGCCCGATCAAGATCGCAACCCGCTCGCCGGCGTTCAGGATCTCGGCGGCCTGTCCCACGGCGGCCTCATCCGGGAGCACGATCGGCGCGGCGAGGCCCGGCGGGCTGGACGGCACCTGCTTGAATGCGTGCGCCGGCGGCTGGTACTCCTCGGTCTGCAGGTCGCTCGGGATGATCAGCGCGGTGGGCGCGCGGCGGGTCAGCGCGGTGCGGAACGCCCGGTCCAGCGCGTTGGGCAGCTGCTCCGGGACGTTCACCTCCACCAGGTAGTCGCTGGCCACGTCCTTGAACAGGGCCTGCAGGTCCACCTCCTGCTGGTAGGCCCCGCCCATCGCGCTGCGCTCGGTCTGCCCGACGATGGCCACCACCGGCACGTGGTCCAGCTTGGCGTCGTACAGCCCGTTGAGCAGGTGGATGGCCCCCGGGCCGGACGTCGCCATGCACACCCCGACGCGGCCGGAGAACTTGGCGTAGCCGACGGCCTGGAATGCGGCCATCTCCTCGTGCCGAGCCTGGACGAACTGGGGTTGGTTGTCCGCGCGTCCCCACGCGGTCACCAACCCGTTGATCCCATCCCCGGGATAGGCAAAGACCTGTTCAACGCCCCACTCCCGCAACCGTCGCAGGACGTAATCGCCCACCTGTTCCGCCATCGCCTGCCAATCTCGGCCGAGTCAGCTCGGCCTGGTCGTTTCGGTGCGCCCGGCCCCGAGCTAGTCGGTGTTCTGTGCCTGCCACATCCAGCGCGCCATCTCCAGGTCGCGGCCGGCCGAGATCAGCAGGTCCTCGGTGAGCGGATCCACCTCGCCGGCCTCTTCGATCCTTGGTCGTAGCCGGCGTGCCACGGTGTCTACCGACTCGAAAATCCGATTGATGACCTCCCGGTCGCTGATCCAGCCGGACGGGAACTCCGGTACACCGCTGCCCTTGGACACCGTCGCCGCCCGGCCATCCGGGGACACCCCGATCGTCGCGCAGCGCTCCGCCACCTCGTCGGTGTAGCGCCGCGCCGTGTCCACCAGCTCGTCCAGGTGCAGGTGCACGTCGTGGAACTGCCGACCCACCAGGTTCCAGTGCGCCTGCTTGGCGACCAGCGACAGGTCGATCAGATCGGTCAAGGTGTCCTGTAGCGCGCTACCAGCGCGGTCCCTGTCCTGATCGTCCAGCGTGCTGGAGATGGGTGTGGAGGCCTTCTGAGCCATCGCTCGAACTCCTTTTGATCGATCGAAAGCGACGAGGAACGCCGCGTCAGGTCGGGTTTTCCTGGACGGGCCACGCGGCTAGCCGGCCGGGGCCGATGTGTCACCCGGCGAAGGCCATGTCGATCACCGCGGAGTCGATTCGCGCGGCGAGTTTGATGTCCAGTTTTGTCACGTCCCCGCTGTCCGGGGCGCACACGGAGAAAGTGATCGTCTCGCCGTGCTCGGCGATCATGGCCCGGTGGTTGAGCGCGGTGGCCTCCCGGCGCACCCGGTGGATCAGCGGCAGGTGCCGATCGGCGGGCAGCACCACGGTGCGGGTGATGCCTCGGTTGTCGCCCGCCCAGTTGGTCAGCGCGCCGAGGGCGGCGACCATCTGCTGCTCGGTGAGCGGGGCAGGCCCGGCCGCGGGCTGCTCGACTGGCTCGAACAGCCCGGCGAAGCGCGGCCCTAGGGCGCGGGACACCACGCCAGCGGTGTCCGGGTCCACCTCGCACAGCTGGGCGAGCACCGCCCGAGTCAGCGCGCGAGCTTGGTCGGTGGGCCGGCCTAGCCGCTGCGATATCTCACCCACCATGTCGTCCGGCCCGGCGAGTTCCGGCTCTCGTCGACCGGGGAGCACCACGGCCGCGCGCATAGTGGCCGGAAGCGCCCTGCTCAGCTCGCGCCTCGGCTCCGGCCCTACCCGCGGCGCCACGCTGGCCAGCACCGCCCAGGTCACCTCGCGGACCTGCCGGGCATCCGCCAATCCGGTCCGCTCCCGGATCCCAGCCACAAAGTCCTCGTAATCAATCACCGGATGGCCTCCCCACCGGTAAGCGGGTCATCCCCGTTCGGTTCCGGCTGTCGGTTCTCCGCGCTCGCTGTCCGGCTCCTCGCGGTCCCGCCGAATCGGTGGGTCGTCGTCGGCGGGGGGCTCCGGGTCGACCCATTCCTCGCGGTGTCCGCCGGCCGAGCCGAGCTTCCCCCTCAGCTGCGCGGCAAGTGCCTCGTCCTCGCGCGGTCCGTGCTTAGCGCTGCCACGTTCCATACCGCGGGCTTCCCACACGACGGCCCGGCAAACCTGCCCCTGGTCGCCCGACCGCGGGGGCTCGGCCAACGGCAACCCAATACGGTTCGATCTTGCTTGGGCTCACGGGGTGGTCGGAACCGGACTGACTTGCCACTCGTCGCCGCAACTAGGCTGCTGGGCCAGTAGCTCCGGGCCGAGAGGACGCGCGATGAGGTCGACCAGGCGGCTGGACATTCCGGCCGTGCCCGGAGCCTTCGACAACGCCGCCGCCCGCTACGACGCCCTGGTCGGCGCGAATCCCGGCTATCACGCGGCGCTGCGCGAGTCGGCCCGGCGGCTGGCGCTGGCCGGTGACGGCGCGGGCGCGCGGGTGCTGGACCTGGGCTGTGGCACCGGGGCGTCCACCGCGGCACTGCTCGAGGTGGCACCCAAGGCCACCGTGATCGCGGTGGACGCTTCAGCGGGCATGCTCGCCAGGGCGCGCACCAAGCGGTGGCCCGACTCGGTGACCTTCCGGCAGGCCCGGGCGGAGGCCCTGCCGGAGGCTGGCGTGGACGGCCCGTTCGACGCGGTGTTCGCCGCCTACCTGGTGCGCAATGTCGCCGAGCCGGACGCGCTGCTGTCCAGCGTGCTCGGCCTGTTGCGCCCGGGCGCGCCGCTGGTGGTGCACGAGTACTCGGTCCGGGACTCCGCGCTGGCCAGGGCGATCTGGACGGCGGTGTGCTGGACGGTGATCATTCCGGCGGGCACGGTGAGCACCGGTGACCACCGGTTGTTCACCTACCTGTGGCGCAGCGTGACGCGGTTCGACGGCGCGGGGAGGTTCCGCGAGCGGCTGCGCGACGCCGGGTTCGCCGACGTCGCCAGTAGCAGCTTCGGCGGCTGGCAGCGCGGCGTCGTGCACACCTTCGTGGGCCGGCGGGCGGAGTCCCGGTGAGCCGATCACCCGGCCGGGACCGGCGGGCGGTCGCGCTGGCTGGCCATGCCGGCGCCGCCCGGCTGGCCCCGGATCACCGGCCCCGGGTGCTGATCATCGGGGCCGGGATCGCCGGACTGGCCTCGGCCACCGTGCTCGCCGAGCGCGGCGCCCAGGTCCTGGTGTGCGAGCGGCGGTCCTATGTGGGCGGTCGGGTCGGCGGCTGGCCGACCACGCTGGCCGATGGCACCGCGGTGACCATGAGCCGCGGCTTCCACGCCTTCTTCCGGCAGTACTACAACCTGCGCGCCCTGCTGGCCCGGACCGACCCGGCGCTGTCCCGGCTGCGCGCGCTGGCCGACTACCCGCTGTGGCACGCCGGCGGGCACCGGGAGAGCTTCGCCGCCATCCCGCGCACGCCGCCCTTCAACGCGCTGGGTTACCTGCTGCACAGCCCCAGCTTCCGCTGGTCGGACCTGGCCAGGGTGAACGCCCGGACCGCGCTGAGCCTGCTGGACGTGTCGGTGCCCGGCACCTATCGGCAGCTGGATCGCTTCGACGCGGCCAGCTACCTGCGCGACATCCGCTTCCCACCGGCCACACACGCCCTGGCCCTGGAGGTGTTCTCGCGCAGCTTCTTCTGTCACCCGGAACGACTGTCGGCCGCGGAGCTGGCCACCATGTTCCACATCTACTTCCTGGGTTCCGCCGAGGGCCTGCTCTTTGACGTGCCGACAACCACCTTTCCCAAGCTCTGGGCGCCGCTGGTGGACCGGCTGCGAGGGCTCGGCGGCGAGGTGCGCACCGAGGTCGAGGTGACCCGGTTGGCCCCGGTACCGGGCGGTGGCTTCGCGGTCGGCATCACCGGCGGGGGCCTGTCCGTGGACGCGGTGGTGCTGGCCGCGGACGTCCCCGGGGCGCGGCGAATCGTGGCGGCATCACCGGAGCTGGGCGATCAGCCGTGGCGGGAGCGGATCGCCCGGCTGCGCACGGCCGAGCCGTTCCAGGTGTCCCGGCTGTGGCTGGACCGCCCGGTGCGCCCGGATCGACCGCCGTTCCTGGGCACCAGCGGCTACGACCTGTTGGACAACATCAGCGTGCTGGACCGCTACGAGGACGAGGCCCGACGCTGGGCCACCCGCACCGGCGGCTCGGTGGTCGAGCTGCACGGCTACGCGGTGCCCGGCGAGCTGACCGAGGGCCAGGCGCACGACCGGCTGCTGACCCAGCTGCACCGGGTGTACCCGGAGACCGCCGCCGCGACGGTGATCGACCGGCGGGGTGAGCTGCGCGCCGACTGCCCGCTGTTCCCGCCCGGCGGATTTGCCGACCGGCCGGAGGTGACCACGCCCGACGAGCGCCTGGTACTGGCCGGGGATTTCGTCCGGGCGGATCTGCCGGTTGCGCTGATGGAGCGCGCCGCGACCACCGGGTTCCTGGCCGCGAACGCGCTGCTGCGGCGCTGGGGAGTGGCCGGCGAGCCGCTGTGCAGCGTGCCCACCTCGGGCCGCAACCCGCTGCTGCGCCGGGTGGCCCGGCGGTGGGGCCGGCCGCCGTCGGCCGATCAGCTCCCGGCGCCCTTGGTGCGCAACCAGTAGCTGCGCTCGGCGTAGGCGATGTCGTCGCGCCACAGCCGCCGCGCCGCCCATGCCATCGCCGGCCGGATCACCGGCGCCACGACCCTGGCCAGCGCGAACCCGGGACGCGGCGAGCTGGCCACCACCGCCTCGACCACCGCGGTGCGGGGTGCCCCGTCCGGGCCGAGGCCGACCGGGGTGGCGTGGGTTTCCACCACGCTGCCGCTGCCCTCCCCGTCCACGATGCGCATCACCACGGTGCGCGGCCCGGGGCAGGAGAACTCCGCGATCACCGGAACGCCGACCCGCCCGGCCACCTTGAAGGTCACCTCGACGGTGAACACGTCCCGGTGCTCGGGCAGGTCGGCATCCACCGGCGGCGCGCTGATCACCCGGAGGTTGGCGAACGAGTACGGGTGGTACCAGGCGCCGTGCCAGGGATCCAGCCGGTTGGTCAGCACATCGCGGGGCTGACACCGGCCGATCACCGTGGCCACCGCGTCCAGCACCCCGCCCTCGGGCCGGGTCGGGACCGAGGGCAGCGGCGTCGGCCGCTCGCCGCCGAGCCGGTCCAGCCGCACCCAGGCCAGCACGCCGTCATCGTGCGCGGGCACCGGGCTCCAGTTCCCGACCGACTCCTCGCCCAGCGCCAAGCCGTGCCACCGGCACACCAGCCGGTCCGCATCCACCCGGGCGGTGCGCAGCGGCGCACCGAGGTGCGGGCAGGCACCTGGCCCGGCGAGCAGGCGGCCCAGCCCGTCGCGCCACAGCACCAGCTCCACACCGTCCACCGAGCGCCCCACCGGCCGGCCCCGGGCGACCTCCCGGCTGGCGCCGACCACGTACCAATTGCCGGACGGCCGCCGACGGGCCCGCCGGTACGCCGCGCCGATCACCGCCGGATCAGCGTCGGCGTAGGTGGGTTGCTGGCGTGCCCACTGCGGCGTGCGGAACACCCGCAGCGGGAAACGTGGAGCGGCCATGGGCATCAGTGTCCCCGGTCCGCCCAACCGGCCACGGTCGCCCGGGCCAACCCCGGCAACGCCACCGCGAGCCGGCGCGGCCGGGAGACCACCACCCGGCGGGCGAGCACATCGTGGCCAGAGCGTTCGATGAGATCCAGGATGTCACTGTAGAGCCGGAACGCGGTGCAGACGCAGGGCCGCGACGGGGCGGCGAGCAGCGGGATCCCAGCCGCCGCCGACCGGTACACCTGGCGGGTCTGCGCGACCATCTCGGCCAGCGCGGCCCTGATCCGCCGGGGAGTTCTGCCCTCCGCGCGGGACTGGGTCAGCAGCTCGCGGTCCACGCCGTGCGCGGCGAGGGTGTCCTCGGGCAGGTACACCCGGCCGCGGTCGAGGTCCTCGCCGACGTCCCGCAGGAAGTTGGTGAGTTGAAAGGCCCTGCCCAGCGCCATGGCGGCCGGCTCCGCCTCGGCCCGAGGCACGCAGGTACCCAGCACCGGCAGCATCTGCAGACCGATGACCTCGGCGGATCCCTTCATGTAGACACCCAGGTCGGCCATGCTGGAGTAGCCGGTGACGGACAGGTCCATCCGCATCGAGGCCAGGAAGTCGTGGAAGTAGCTGTGCTCGATGCCGTACCGGCCCACCGTGTGGACCACGGCGGCGATCACCGGGTGATCACACCCGCCGTCGGCCAGCCCGGCGAACAACTGCCGCTCCAGCTCGGCCAGCCGCCGCTCCCGTTCCGACACCGGCACCCCCGCGCCGGTGTCCACCACGTCGTCGGCCATCCGGGCGAAGCCGTACAGGGCGTGCACCGCCGGGCGTTGCGCCGCGGTCAGCAGGCGCGCCGCCAGGTAGTAGGTTTTGCCGTGCCGCCCGTTGAGTTCCCGACACCGCAGATATGCCGCGCGCAGCGCCGGGTCGGTGATTCCCGCGGCGTCCAGCTCCCGCTCCCCGCTCACCGCACCGCCGCCCCTCCCGCTCCGCCCGGGCCAACGGTAATCACCGCGCCGGCCGGTGCCGGTCGCGGCGGGCCCGCGGCCAGTGTGGACAGTCAGGTCTGGGCGCGGCGCAGGGCGTTGATCCGGTCCCGGACGGTCTTGCGGTTCTTGGTGCGCGCCTCGTACGCGTCGATCTTGCTCAGGTCCTCCGGCGAGAGGCCGCTGAGCCGCTGGTTGATCTCCTGCACGGTGAGGCTGTCGTAGCCGGGAATGGGCAGGTCCTCTTCCCTGGCCGTCGCGCCGCGCGCGGTGGCCGTGGCGCCGCGCGCCGTGCCCTCGGCTTCGGACACCCCGGGCACCCGCCGCGCCTGCCCGGCGGCCCGGGCGCCCAGGTCCTTGCCCCGCGCGCCGAGGCGCTGCAGCAGCGCGGGGAAGGCGTCGGCCAGTTGCCGGGTGAAGCTGGCCTGGGCACGGGCAAACTCGCGGATCCATTCCGCGCCCCGGTCGCCGGCCGCCTCCTGGGCGTCGGCCAGGTTCTCCAGCATCCGCTCGTAGGTCTTCAGTGACTCCTCGCCACCCTGCTTTGCGGCCCGCACAATGCGGTCGTTGAGTTCCCGGATGCGCTCCACCGCCGATTCGATCGCGGGACTGGGCTTTCCTGGTTGGCTGGACATGGTGCTTCCTCCCCCGGCTGATGGGCCCGGCCCGGCGGGCAGGCCGGGACGGGCAACGCCTGCACCTGCTTTCCCCACTCGACCAGCTTTAATCCGCCGTGACGCGGGTTCGAACCGACGCGGAGGGGTATTCGGTGATCAGAGTTCGAGCATCTGGAGGTGCGGCGCGATGGGCACAGTGGACGGACCATACCTGCTGGTCCTGTTCATCGGGGCGGTGATCGTGGTGGTTGACGGGCAGCTGATCTTCCGCAACAGCCCGGCCTACCTCAACGAGGTCTATCAGGACCCGTCACGTGCCCGTCAGATCTCCGGGATGGTCGCGGTGCTGTTTCATCTGGTCATGCTCGGCCTGGTGGCGTTGATCGCGTCCATCGGGTGGGACGGCTATCCCACTCCCCAGGCGATGGTCGCCCGAGTGGGTGTGTTGCTGCTGCTGACCGCGGTCGGTCACGCGGCCACCATCGGCATCCTGTCCCGGATGCGGGAGCAGCAGCTGAGCACCGAGATCGCCGAGTCCCAGATCGCGGTATCCAGGCGCCGGGACGTGCCCCACGAGCCACCCGAGGAGGAGTCGGAGCGTCCGCACGAGCCGGCCCGCGGCGAAGTCACCGGCCTGCCACCGGAGGATCCGGCCAGCGACCCGACCATGCGCACCCCGAGGGCGGCGGCGAGCCGAGGCCGGTGGACCGCGCGCCGCGCGCGCTAGTCGCGGCGGTGCGCGCGCCGCGTCTGGTAGTCCACGCTTGATCGGCTCGCCGCTGGGTATTCCGGGCCATGGCTGAGCACAACCAGGACGCCCGACTCCCCGGCCCCGGGTCCGACGACATCACCCAGCTCATCCTGGACGATCACGAGCGGTTCCGCCGCGCCTTCGCCCGGCTGGATGACCTGCGCGCGACCGGCCAGACGTCGCCGAACGAGCTGTCCCGGGTGTGGGACCCGCTGGCCGAACTGCTGGACGTGCACGCGATCGCCGAGGAAGAGATCTTCTACCCCCAGCTGCTGCGCAAGGGCGCGGACGGGCAGGACGAGACGCTCGACGCGATCGGGGATCACAACGAGATCCGGGACGGGGTGCACGACGCGGCGACGCAGCCGGTGGGCAGCGAGGCTTGGTGGGACGCGGTCGGCAGGGCGCGCGGCGCCAACGACGAACACATGGCCGAGGAGGAACGCGACGCGCTGGCCGACTTCCGGCTGCACGCCGCCATCGGGTTGCGCGAGTCGCTGGGCCGGCGCTTCCGGCAGTTCGTCGCCGAGCACATGGGAGCGGGCGACCTGAACACCTCCGACAAGGACCCGAGGGAGTACGTCCAGGCCAACAAGCCGCGCAGCTCCCGGACGCCGGCCGACTACTCGCTCGGTATCGGCAGCCTGAAAGGCCGTTGAGCGGGGTGGGCTTCCGGCTGACTCCCACGGAGCGTGGCTTCTACCCGCTCTTCACCCGCGCCGCGGAGAACATCGCCGAGGCGGCGCACCAGGTCGCGCGGCTGGTCGCGGCGGATCCGCCGGCCAGGGTGGCATTGGCCCGACAGATCAAGGAGCTGGAGACCGACGGCGACCGGCTGACCCACGAGATCCTGGTCAAGCTCAACTCGACGTTCATCACGCCGTTCGACCGGGAGGACATCCACCGGCTGGCGTCATCGCTGGACGATGTGCTGGACGCCCTGGAGGAAGCGGCCGACCGGATAGTGCTCTACCAGCTCGGGGAGCTGCCGGCCGGCATGCGCGCGCAGTGCGACGTGCTGTGCAAGGCCGCCGCCGCGACCGCCCTGGCCATGCCCCGGCTCGCCACCCTCGACCAGCTGCACGAGTTCACCGTGCAGGTCAACTCGCTGGAGGACGACGCCGACGCGGTCTACCGGGACCTGCTCGGCGAGCTGCTCTGCCCGTCCGGCGTGCCAACCACGCTCGAGGTCCTCACCCTGCTGAAGATCAAGGAGGTGGTGGACACGCTGGAGGACGCGGCGGATGCGTTCGAGACGGTGGCCAACACGGTGGAGAGCATCGCGGTGAAGGAGGCCTGAGTGGAGCTCGCCGCGGTACTCGTGGTGATCGCCGTCGCGCTCGTGTTCGACTACACCAACGGCTTCCACGACGCCGCCAACGCGATCGCCACCTCGATCTCCACCCGCGCCCTCGCGCCGAGGACCGCGCTGGCCATCGCCGCGGTGATGAACCTGGCGGGCGCCTTCCTGGGCACCGCGGTGGCGACCACCGTCGGCCAGGGGATCATCACCCCCCCGAGCGGCCTGCCCGGCCTGACCGTGGTGCTCGCCGCGCTGGTCGGCGCGGTGGTGTGGAACCTGATCACCTGGTACCTCGGGCTGCCGTCGTCGTCCTCACACGCGTTGATCGGCGGCCTGGTGGGGGCCGCGCTGGCCGCCCGGGGCACCGTCCAGTGGTCCGGGGTGGTCAAGAAGGTGATCATTCCGATGGTCGTCTCGCCGATCGTCGGGTTCGTGCTGGCCGCGCTGTTCATGACCGCACTACTGTGGATCTTCCGTCGGGGCAAGCCCACCCCGCTCAATCGGGGTTTCCGCCGCGCGCAGACGGTGTCGGCGATGGCGATGGCGCTGGGCCACGGTCTGCAGGACGCGCAGAAGACGATGGGCGTCATCGTGCTCGCGCTGGTGGTGGGCGGCTTCCACCAGGGATTCGAGATCCCCTGGTGGGTGATCGTGTGCTCGGCCGGTGCGCTGTCCGCGGGCACCTACTCGGGCGGTTGGCGGATCATCCGCACGCTCGGCCGGCGCATGATCGACTTGGACCCCCCGCGCGGGTTCGCCGCCGAGGCCACCGCGTCCGCGATCCTGTACACCACCGCGTTCGTCTTCGCCGCGCCGATCTCGACCACCCAGACGATCACCTCGGCGATTCTCGGGGTGGGAGCCACCAAACGCCTCTCGGCGGTGCGCTGGGGGGTGGCCGGTCACATCGCGATCGGCTGGGCGCTCACCATCCCGATGGCCGCCGCCTCCGCCGCGCTGGCCTACCTGGGCGTGCACGCCATCGTCCCCTGACGGACCAGCCGGAGAAGACCGAATCCCCGTTCGACGTGCCCTCCGAGGACCGGGCTAGCGGTCGTGGCCGGTCATGGTCAGGACGTTTCCCGGGGGCTCCTCCGGGGTCACCGGTTGCAGCGGCAGCGCGCCGGTGTCGCCCAGTCCCCCGTTCAGGTAGTGCAGCATGATGCCCTCCCGGAGCGCCCACGGGGAGACTTCCACCGAGGACACCGAGAACGTGCGCATGGCCTGCTTCGCCACCACCGCGCCGGCCACGATCTGCCGGGCCCGGGTCACGGAGATCCCGGGCAACCTGGCCCGGTCGGCCTCGTCGCGCTCGGCCAGCCTGGGCAGCCACCGCGCCACGTCATCCACCCGCAGGGTGCGCGGCACGAACGGTCCCCTGCGCTGCGCGGCCGCCCCGGTCAACCGGGCCATCTGTTTGAACGTCTTCGAGGTCGCCACCGCCATGCTCGGCGGGCCCTCCCAGCGCAGCCGGTCGGAGACCTCCCGCAGCGCGCCACGCACGTAGCGGCGCAGCGCCTTCAACTGCTCGGGGGTCGGCGGATCGTCGGGCAGAAACGCGCGGGTCAACCGGCCCGCGCCCAACGGCAGGGACACCGCGAGATCCGGTTCCGCGCCGCGCCCGAACGCGATCTCCATGGTGCCTCCGCCGATATCCATCACCAGCAGTCGCCCAGCCGACCAGCCATACCAGCTGTGCACCGCCAGGTAGGTCAGCCTGGCTTCGTCCTCGCCGGTGAGGAACTGGGGCAACACGCCGGCCTCGCGCTCGATCCGGACCACAATCTGCTCGCGGTTCGTCGCGTCCCGCACCGCCGAGGTGGCGAAGGCGAACAGCTTCTCCACCGCCATCTGGCGCGCCGCGTCCATCGCCCGTCCCACCGCCGCGACCAGCCGGTCCACTCCGCCTCGGCTGATCGAACCGTCCAGCTCGAACGCGTCGCCCAGTCGGGTCGGCTCCTTGACCGCGTGCGCCGGCAGCGGCGGGGCGCCCGGGAACACCTCGACGACCTGCAACTGCGCTGAGTTTGAGCCGATATCCAGCACGCCGAGCTTCATTGACGGCCGATACCCGGCTCCCAGCCGCACAAACTCACTCACTCTGCTCAGCTTGTTATCGAGCCCAGCTTGTTATCGAGCCCAGCTTGTTGGCCGGAGCGGCGCATGGCGGAACGGATCCCGGGTATCCCGAAGCCAAAGCCGGCAGCGGGAAACGAGGTCAACAGCGATGGCACGGGCGATCTGGACCGGGTCGATCACCTTCGGACTAGTGTCGATCCCGGTGGGGTTGTTCAGCGCGACCGTGGACCACACGATCCACTTCCACCAGTTCGAGCGGGGCACCGCCGACCGCGTCCGCAACCAGCGGGTCAACGAGCGGACCGGCGAGGTGGTCGAGTACTCCGACATCGTGAAGGGCGCGGACATCGGCGAGGGCGAGCACGTCATCGTCGAGCCGGACGAGCTGGACGCGGTGGCGCCCGGGCGCTCGCGCAGCCTGGAGATCATGGACTTCGTGGACCTGCGGGAAATCGACCCGGTCTACTACCAGCGCACCTATTGGCTGGGGCCGGCCGGTGAGCAGAACGCCGGGCCGTACGCCCTGCTGCTGGAAGCGCTGCGCCGCACCGAGCGGGCCGCGATCGGGACGTTCGTGATGCGCGGCAAGGAGTATCTGGCCGCGGTCCGCGCGGCTGAGAAGGTGCTGGCGATGGAGACGCTGTACTTCGCCGACGAGATCCGCGACCCGGCCGAGGAGATCCCGAACCTGCCGGAAAAGCGCCCGACCAAGGGCAGGGAGCTGGACATGGCCACCCAGCTGATCGAGTCGATGAGCGGGCCGTGGCGGCCGAGGAACTACCGGGACGCCTACCAGGAAAGGGTCCAGAAGCTGATCGAGGACAAGCGCGCCGGCCGGGAGATCGTGACCGAGGCCGAGCCGGCGGAGGCAACCGAGATGTCCGGCCTGCTGGCCGCGCTGGAACGCAGCGTCGCGGCGGCCAAAGATCGCTCCAAAGGCACGAAACCCGCCAGCAGGAACGGGGCCAGCAAGAACGGCGCGAGCAAGAACGGCGCGAGCAAGGGCGGCGCCGGGCGGGGCAAGCAACCGGACCTGGCCGATGCCAACAAGAGCGAACTGCTGAAGCTGGCCCGCAAGCACGACATTCCGGGGCGCTCGTCGATGTCCCGGGAGGAATTGGCCGAGGCGATCAGGGCCGCCGAGGGTTCGGCCCGGCAGGCCTCATGAACGTCGATACACAGGCCGCTGACACCGCCGGATGGCGGCCGGCGCTGCTGGCGGCCCGCGCCACTTGCCGGGACAAAGACGTTCCGTTGCGACTGGTGACCGAGGCCGGCTCGTTGGTGGCCCGGACCATCCAGATCACCTCCCCGGACGGCGCGTTTGATGTCCGGCCGACGATGGTCGCCGCCCTGGCCCACGCCGCGTAGGCGCTATCCAGCGCTGCTTCAGCGGTTATCCGCCCTCGGAGCGGGAACCCAGCCGCGGTGATGAGCGAAGTAAGCCTGCGGGTGGACGGCGACGAGCACACCCTGCTCGTCGACAACCGGATGATGCTGCTGGATCTGCTGCGCGAACGACTGGGCATCAGCAGTCCCAAGAAGGGCTGCGATCACGGCCAGTGCGGGGCGTGCACGGTGCTGCTGGACGGCCGGCGCACCTTGAGTTGCCTGAGTCTGGCGGTCGCCCAGAACGGCGCGGAGGTCACCACCGCGGCCGGCCTGGCCGAGGATGGCGATCTGCATCCGGTGCAGCGGGCCTTCCTCTCCCACGACGCGTTCCAGTGCGGGTACTGCACGCCCGGGCAGGTCTGCTCGGCGGTCGGCGTACTCGATGAGGTGCGTTGGGGCTGGCCCAGCGCGGTCACCGTGGACATGGCGGGACGCCCCGAGCTGGACGAGGCCGAGGTGGCCGAGCGGATGAGCGGCAACCTGTGCCGCTGCGGGGCGTACGCGCACATCGTGCCGGCGGTGCTGGACGCCGCCCCGGCCGGCGAGGGAGGCGCGGCGCGATGAAACCGTTCGACTACCAGGCTCCCACCGACCCGGGAACCGCCACCCAGACCGTCGCGGCCGATCCGGGCGCGGTGTTCCTCGCCGGCGGGACGAACCTGCTGGACCACCTGAAGCTCGGGGTCCTGCGGCCCAGCCTGCTGGTCGACGTCACCGCGCTGACCTCCGCCGAGATCAGCGAGGTCGGCGATCGCCTGCGGATCGGCGCCGCGGTGCGCAACAGTGACCTCGCCGCCGACCAGCGGATCCGCCGCCACTACCCGATGCTGGCCAGGTCGGTGCTGGCCGGAGCGTCCGGGCAGCTGCGCAACATGGCCACCACCGGGGGTAATCCGCTGCAGCGCACCCGGTGCGTCTACTTCCAGGACGTCACCACCCCGTGCAACAAGCGCGAGCCGGGCACCGGGTGCTCGGCGATCGGCGGCTACACCCGCTACCACGCCATCCTCGGCGCCTCGGAGCACTGCGTGGCCACCCATCCCTCGGACATGGCGGTGGCGCTCACCGCGCTGGACGCCGAGGTCCAGGTGCTCGGGCCGGACGGAGAGCGCAGCATCCCGTTCGGTGAGCTGCACCGGCTGCCCGGGGAGCACCCCGAGCGGGACACCGTGCTGGCACACGGCGAGCTGATCCTCTCCATCGACCTGCCGCCGCTGCCGATGGCCGCGCGCTCGACGTACCGCAAGGTGCGCGACCGGGCCTCCTACGCCTTCGCCCTGGTGTCCGTCGCGGCGGCGCTGGACGTGGCCGACGGGGTGGTCCGGGACGCCCGGGTGGCGTTCGGCGGGGTGGCGCACACGCCGTGGCGGGCCCGCCGAGCCGAGCAGGCGCTGCGTGGCGCACCGGCCAGCGAGCAGAGCTACCGGGCGGCCGCCGAGGCCGAGCTCGCCGACGCCCGGCCGCTGGGCGGCATCGACGGCGGCAACGCCTTCAAGATCCCGCTGCTGACCCGCGCGCTGGTCAGCACGCTGCGCGAGCTGGCCACGGAGGAGGCGGGCACGGCATGACCGAGCTGCTCACACCTCGGGAGATCGGCCGCGACCCGGTGCGCAGGGACGGCCCGGCCAAGGTCACCGGCACCGCGCCCTACGCCAACGAGGCCCCGGTCCAGGATCCGCTGTACTGCTTCCCGGTCCAGGCCAGCATCGCGCGGGGCCAGGTCACCTCGGCCGACCAGGGCGCACTGCACGGGTTGGACGGCGTGGCCGCCGTGCTCACCCCGGACAGCGCCGAGCGGCTGGCCAACACCGACGACGCCGAGCTCGCCGTGCTACAGGACCGCGAGGTGGCGTTCCGTGGCCAGATCGTCGCCGCCGTGGTGGCCGATTCCGCCGAGCTGGCCAGGCAGGCCGCCGACCTGCTCCGGGTGGACTACCAGGCGGCCGCGCACGACGTGGTGCTGAGCGCCGACCGCGCGGACCTGTACGCCCCGGAGAAGGTCAACCCGAGCTACCCGACGGATACCAGCGAGGGCGACGTGGCCGCCGCCATGCGGGACGCGCCGGCGACCGTGGAGCAGACGTACACCACGCCGATGCTGCACAACAACCCGCTCGAACCGCACGCCACCACGGCGCTCTGGGAGCCCTCCGGTACCGGCCGGCTGACCCTGTGGGACTCCACCCAAGGGGTCCACCCGGCGCGGGACACGGTGTGCAAGGTGTTCGGGCTCGAGCCGGAGCAGGTGCGGGTGATCTGCCCGTTCGTCGGCGGCGGCTTCGGCTCGAAGGGCACCCCGCACGCCAACGTGATCCTGGCCGCGATGGCCGCGCGCGCGGTCCCCGGCCGCCCGGTGAAGCTGGCGCTCACCCGGCAGCAGATGTTCTCCCTGGCCGGCTACCGCACGCCGACCATCCAGCGGATGCAGCTGGCCGCCGACGCGGACGGGCAGCTGCGCGCGGTGGCCCTGGACGTGGTGGAGCAGACCTCACGGATCAAGGAGTTCGCCGAGCAGACCGGGATGCCGGCGCGAATGATGTACGCCGCGCCCAACCGGCGCACCACACACCGGCTGGCGAAGCTGGACGTGCCGGTGCCCTCCTGGATGCGCGCGCCCGGCGAGTGCCCGGGGATGTTCGGCCCCGAGGTGGCCATGGACGAGCTCGCCGAGCAGCTCGGCATGGACCCGGTCGAGCTGCGGATCCGCAACGAGCCGAGCGTGGACCCGGACTCCGGGCATCCGTTCTCCAGCCGCAACCTGGTGGCCTGCCTGCGCCGGGGCGCGGAGCTGTTCGGCTGGGCGGACCGTGATCCCCGTCCCCGGGCGCGCACCGAGGGCGGCTGGCTGGTCGGCACCGGCGTGGCGGCCTCGGTGTACCCGACCTACCGGATGGCCCGCTCCACCGCGAGCGTGCGCTTCCAGGGCGGGCGCTACCTCGTCGCAATCGGAGCGGCCGACCTGGGCACCGGCACCTGGACCACGCTGCCGCAGATCGCCGCCGACGCGCTCGGCGCGCCGATCGACGACGTGGAGGTGGCGATCGGGGACACCGGGTATCCGATGGCCTCGGTGGCCGGCGGGTCCTCCGGCATGGCCACCTGGGGGTCGGCGATCGTGGAGGCGGCCGGTGCCTTCCGGGACAAGTTCGGCGCCGACCCGGACGAGGGCGCCGAGGCGGACGGCTCGGTCGGGGAGAACCCGGCCACCAAGCGGTACGCCATGTACGCCTTCGGCGCCCAGTTCACCGAGGCCCGGGTGCACGCGGACACCGGCGAGATCCGGGTGCCGCGGCTGCTCGGGGTGTTCGCCGCCGGCCGGATCATCAACCCCAGGACGGCGCGCTCGCAGTTCATCGGGGGCATGACCATGGGGCTGTCCATGGCGCTGCACGAGCAGAGCGTGCTCGACCCGCGCTTCGGCCACGTGGTCACCCATGATCTCGCCGACTACCACATCGCCGCCTGCGCGGACGCCCACGGCATTCACGCGGAGTGGATCGACGAGTTCGACCCGCACGTCAATCCGATGGGCAGCAAGGGCATCGGGGAGATCGGGATCGTGGGGACCGCCGCGTCGGTGGCCAATGCGGTCTATCACGCCACCGGTGTCCGGGTCCGCGACCTCCCGGTCACCCTCGACAAGCTGCTCGTCGAGGCCGGGTGACCGAGGTCGGTCGCCGGACCGGCCGCGGGTCGCACGGACCAGCTGCCGTTCCGATCTGGGCCGCCGACCGGCGATTGCCCCGCCATCCGTTGGGTAGCCGAACCCGTGGACTTGCATTGGCTACGTGACGTTGCACAGACCGAGGGACCGTTCGCGAGTGTCTACCTGGACAGCTCGCACAACACCGAGGACGCACCGAAGCGGATCGAGCTGCGCTGGCGAGCGCTGCGCGCCGCGCTGGCCGAGCAGGGTGCCGACCTGGAGACCCTCGCCGCGATCGACGACGCGATCGGCGTGGCGGCCGCCGCGGTCGACCACCCGCCCGGCCAGGTCGGCCAGCTCCTGGTCGCGGCGCACGGCTCGGTGGTGCTGAACGAGTTCCTACCCGTGCCGCCGGACCAGGAGCGGGCCCGGTGGTCGCCGGCGCCCGATCTGTTGCCGGCGTTGACCCACATGCCGGAGCAGCTGACCACGGTGGTGGCCGTGGTCGACGCCACCGGCGCGGACGTGTACGCCGGTCAGCACGCCGAGCACCTGGACACCGCCAGGTACCCGATGCACAAGGTGCGCGGTGGTGGCTGGTCCCACCGCAAGATGCAGCACCGCGTCGAGGAGAACGAACGGGCCTCGGCCAGCGAGACCGCGCGCGCCATCGAGGACATCGTGGCGGCGAACGGTGCCGACCTGTTGGTGTTGGCCGGGGAGACGCAGAGCCGGTCCAGAGTGCGTCGAGCGCTGCGCAAGCGGGCCCAGGGAATCGCCGAAGAGGTTGAGGCCGGCGGCCGAGCCCCCGGGTCGGACGGCGCGGAGCTGGACCGCGAGGTGGCGCGCCTGGTGGACGCCCGGGTCAGCGCGATTCGCCGAGCGGAGGCGGAGCGCTACGCCGAGATTGCCGGCCGGGGCGACGGCAGCTCGGTGGACGGGGTGGCGCCGGTGACCGAAGCGCTCCGGGCGGCCCAGGTCGAGGCGCTGTACCTGGATGCCGAGCAGGCCCCGACCGAGCCGCTGTGGATCGGGCCACAGGCCGGGCAGGTGGCCACCGAGCCGGAGCAGCTCGCCGGGCTGGGCGTGCGGCCGGCCGGACCGGTCGATCCGGTGGACGCGCTGTTGCGGGCGGCCGCCGGCACCGGGGCGAGCTTCCACCCGGTCGGCGGCGGCCGGACCGGTCTGGTCGGCAGGACGCTCACCGACGGCGTCGGCGCGATCTTGCGCTCTGGTCCGCCCGGCGGACAGCCGAGCACCTGACCGGCCGCCGAGGCGGGCATCCCCACGGGTTCCCCCGTGCAGGTGATCACATCGGCGCGGCAGGTGTACTTGGCTGTCTCGCGGGTAGGTCATATGCATGCACGCGTTGACATCCGCACCGAGCCAGCAGCGTGGTACCCGACCGTCGCATGTCGATGTGCCCTTCCCCCGAGGCGGCCCTGAGGTCGTCACGCCACCGATCAAGGTCGCCCCACCGGTCGAGGTCGAGGAACCGGCTGGCCCCCCATCCCGGGACAGCGCCTACGCGCACCTGATCCCCCTGCTGGTGGAGCACGCCAGCCTGCCGACCTCCGACCCGAGGCGCTACGAGCTGCGTGCCGAGCTGGTCGACGGGTACCTGCCGGTGGCTCGGCACATCGCTCGCCGCTTTGCCCACCGGGGCGAGCCGCTGGACGACCTGGTCCAGGTGGCCAGCCTCGGGCTGCTCTTCGCCATCGACCGGTTCAACCCCGAGCTGGGCAAGGATTTCCTGGCGTTCGCCATCCCCACCATCCAAGGGGAGGTCCGCCGCCACTTCCGCGACCGCAGCTGGTCCATGCGGGTGCCCCGCCGGCTCAAGGACCTGCACGTATCCATCAACGCGGCGGTCTCCGAGCTGTCCCAGCGGCGGGGTCGCGCTCCCCGGCCGAGCGAGATCGCGGAGCTGCTCGGCATCCCCATCGCCGAGGTGCTGGAGGGGCTGCAGGCGTCCTCGGCGTACCGCGCCTCCTCGCTGGATGAGGAGCTCTCCCACGAGCCGGAGGGCGGCAGCAACCTCGGTGATCAGCTCGGTGCGCTCGACCCGGACCTGGAGTTCGTGGAGGACCAGCACGCGCTGCGGCCGCTGCTCAATGCGCTGCCCGAGCGGGAACGCACGATCCTGATGTTGCGGTTCTACGGCAACATGACCCAGACCGAGATCGCCGGCCGGCTCGGCATCTCCCAGATGCACGTCTCCCGGCTGCTGGCCAAGACCCTCGCCGGGCTCCGCGAGCAGCTGCACAACCAGGACTGAGACCCGCCCGGGTCTACCCGGGGAGCAGCGGTCCGAGCGGGCCGAGGTCGATATTGAGGTCGGCCGGAGTGAGGCCGAAGTGCTCGCGCAGCTCGGTCATGGCTTCCTCCAAGCGCAAGAGCCCCAGCCCGAGCTGCTCCACCGTGTCATCCGGCAGGTCGCCGGTGTCGATCCGCCTGATCGCCTGGCGTTCCATCAGTTGCCGGAGCAGCTCGATCAGGGTCAGCACCAGCCGGGCCAGGTCACGACCGACCGTCTCGGGGTCGGCCTCGATCCGGTGCGCCAGCCCGGTCACGGCCGGGCCATCAGGGTCGGTACCGAACTGATCAGCGCGTGCAGCGAGACGTGCACCAGGTCGACGTCGGCCAGGGAGATGGTGACGTCCCCGGTGAGCACGACGCCGCCGGCCAGCAGGCGGTCCAGCAGGTCGACCAGCGCGACCCGCTCCTCGCCCAGCGCGGCCACCGGCTGGTTGTTCACGAGGAGCTCACCTCGGCGAACGAGTAGGGCGCCCACGGCCCGGTGAGCTCGACCCGCAGGCCCGGCGAGTCGAACTCGGCGGCGGCGTCGCGCAGCGGGCCCGCGCCGTCGGCCGGCAGCAGGTAGGCGGCGTTGAGCACCATCGGCTCGGGGCGGCCGGACAGTCGGGGGTCCTGCGCCGGGTAGACCCGGGAGTCCGCCGCATGCCCGGTCAGCGTCTCGTGCAGCCGCTGGGCGCGCTCGGCCGCGTCGCTGGTGATCCGCCCGGCCCGGTCGCGCTGCTCCCGCTTGCGCATCAGGTACGCGGTACCCGGTCGTCCCGGTGCGCTCGCCTGGGCCTTGGCCGGGCCGGGGTCGGTGGCGTATGCCTTGACGCCCCACTCCTGGCGCCCCCGAATGTGGTCGAGCACCCGACCGAACTCCTCCCGGTGTGCCTCCAGCAGCTCGCCGACCCCTCGCTCGTCGGACAGGATGGTGGCCATCCGCAGCGGCGCCACGGTGGCCACCCTGGCCAGGCCGTCGACCACCCGGTGGTGTGCCCTGGCGGTGTCCTCCAGCCAGCTCAGATCCTCCAGCTTCGCGCGCAGCGACTCCTCGCCGAACCGGGTGCGGTCCACCCCGCTGATCACCGCGGCCAGCGGTCCCCGGCTGACCGTGCGCACCGTGGTGTCGTCCACCCCGAGGCCCACATCCGGGACCGGCTCGGCGGCGCGCACGATCGCGTACAGATAGCAGAGGGGTTCGCCCATCACCTCTCCGTCTCCCGGGGCCGCCGGCGCCGCCCGGCGTCCGGCTGAGTGTCCGGATCGGCCTCCGGGGCGGCTTCCATCTCGGCGGGGCGCGCGCCTTCCAGCTCGGCGGAGCGGGCGGCCTCCAGCTCACCGATGCGTTGTCGCAGCGCCTTGTTCTCCCCGGCCAGGTCGCGCTTCCCGGAGCTGAGCGTGGGGTCGTGTTCCCACCAGTCGATGCCGAGTTCGCGGGCCTTGTCCACCGAGGCCACCAGCAGCCGTATCTTGATCGTCAGCAGCTCGATGTCGAGCAGGTTCACCCGGATGTCGCCGGCGATCACGATGCCCTTGTCCAGCACCCGTTCCAGGATGTCGGCCAGGTTCGCGGACTGCTCCCGGGCTGGCGGGCGCGCGGTGTTGGACCTGGCCAGTCCGTCTGTCAGTGACATCTCACTCCTCGCTGACCTTCCCGCGCAGGTAGCGCCGGGTGCGGCGGTACGACATGAGCTCGCCGTGCCCGTCCAGCTCGGTCTGGTAGACGGCCAGGATGTCGGCGCTGTCCGGGATCCGGCGGGTTTCCACCACCTCCACCGCGACGCACCAGCCGTCCTCGCTGCGCTGGACGGCCACGATGTTGTTCGGCGGGCGCCCGGTCAACGCGGTGATCTCGCGCACCGCGATCCGGGCCGCGGCGGCCGCCGAGCGGATCTGCCCGTTGCCGCGCTGGGGTGGCTCGCGCCGGGCGCGTCGGCGGGGTGGGGGCGTCTCCGGATCGTCAGTGGCCACCTCGAACGCTCCCCGGAGGCTGCCTGGTCGGACCGTGCATCAGCCGGTCGAGCAGCTCGTTCTCCAGCGCCACGCACTCCTGCTCGGGCAACTCACCGGTCCGCCGCGCCTCGTCGACCAGCTCAAGTTGCCGGCGGATCTCGGCGGGGTCGTAGTACTGCTGCTCCGCGTGCTGATGGATCAGCTCGACCACCCACACCACCCCGCGCACCGGCGCGAGCGGCAGGGTCAGCAGACCGGTGACGAGTCCCATCAGCGCCTCACCGCTCCGCGCTGACGAAGTCGTAGGGCGCCAGCGGGCCGATCAGCCGGAACCGAACGCTGCCGGCCGTCTCCGAGCCGAGCCGGTCCACCGCCTGCTCGAACTCCTCAACCCGATCCCTGGGCACCAGGAACGCCGAGTCGAGCAGCTGCTCGGGGTCCCCGGAGGGCCGGGCCACCGAGGCCGCCGCGAGCCCGCTCAGCGCCTCGTGCATCCGTCGGCCCTCGCGCTGGCCCCGGTCCTCGAGCGCGCCCACCACCAGCTCACCCAGCCGGAGCCGGTCCTGGTACGACGCCTCCTCCGGCACCCCCTGCACCCGCTCACGCAGCCGGGCGATCTCCGGGTCCTCCAGGATGACCTCGCGCAGCACGACGTCCTGCTGGAAGCGGCCCTTGACGGTGTACTGGACGTGCCCGTCCAGCTCGTCCAACGACCCGACCAGCTCGTCCCGGTGGGGCGCGAGCAGCTCGTCCATCACGGCCGACCGTTCCACCACGCTGCCGAACCGCATGGGCAGCACGGTCGCCACCGCCGCGACGCTGTCCACCACCTGTTCGTGGGCAAACAGGTCGTCCCGGGTGCCGAGCGGCCGCTCGGTCGGCGCTGCGCTGACCAGTGCGCCGAGCCCCTCCTGGGTGAGCAGCTCAACCGGAGCACCGTCCAGACCGGTCAGATCCGGCGGCACGGAAAGATCGGCGCGCACCAACCCGTAGACGTAGCAGGCGTCGCTCATCGGTCCCTCACCCGCTCACGGGACCGGGTGCGCCGGCGCGGCTGCTCCTCCTCGGGCTCGTCCTCGTCGAACTCCTCCGCCTCGTCGGCGCGGCCACCGCCGAGCAGCTCGCCGAACTTGTCCGCGGCGGCATCGAGCAGCCCGTCGGCCTTGCCCCGGGCGCCGCCCTCCGACATGCCCTGGACCAGGTCGGGCAGGTCCTTGCCGCCCTTTTCGTACAGGTCCAGCCGGTTGGTGGCCTCGGCGAAGCGCAGGTAGGTGTCCACGCTGGCCACGACGACCCGAGCGTCCACGGTCAGGATTTCGATCCCCACCAGTGACACTCGCACGAACACGTCGATGACCAGGCCTTTGTCCAGGATCATCTCGACGACTTCGGCCAACCCGGAGCTCCCGCCGCCGGTGTAGCGCTCAACGGTGCCGCTGCCGCCGCCTCTCCCCATGGTCATCGCCCGTCACCGCCCTCGGCGCGCGCCAGCTCCGGCGCTCGCGGTCCGGTCGGCGTCCGGCTCGTCATCCTCGTCCTCTTCCGGGTATTGATCCTCATCCGAGTACTCGTCTTCCAGGTCCTGCTCGTCGTCGCCCTCGTCGCCCTCGTCGACCTCGTCATATTCGTCGTGTTCGCCGTCCTCATCGTCCTCATTGCTCTCGACTTCATCGCTGTCTTCGACTTCGCTGACCGGTTCAACCTCCGGCCGATCTGCTTGCTCCTGCTCCCGCTCCTGCTCCTCGCGGAGCGCCTCCTCATGGGTGCGCACTACCTCGCTGTCACGAATCTCGCCGCGCCAACCTTCAATCTCGTCCTGGTGCAGAATCGCACTTGTCATTGCATTGCGACGGAAGTGCTTGAACTCCAGCCGAGCACGCCTTCCCTGGGCCCGCCAGATGTTCCCGGTTCGCTCGAAAAGGCCCTGCGGGTAGTACTCCAGGACCAATAGCACACGGGTCAGGTTCGGCCCCAATCCGGTGAAACTGACCGCGCCATTTACATGGCCTTTAGCACCTTTCGAACGCCAGACGATATGCGAGTCCGGAACCTGTTCGAGAATCGTCGCTTCCCAGGTTCGATTCGACCAGAAAACCTGGGCTTTCCAGTTGACCTTTTCGTCGTCCGCCTGCTCGACGCTCTTGACCTTCTTCATGTAGCTGGGAAAGTCTTCGAACTGGGTCCACAGGTTGTAGGTGACGCGCACCGGCAGCCCGACGTCGAGCTGCTCCACGATGTTTGTCACCTTGATCTTCTTGCCGCCGCCGCCCCCGCCGCCGAAGAGGCCCTTCACCTTTTCCTTGAGACTGGCCAGACCTCCCGCGACGGCCGATTTCGCCGGCGACTCGCCCTTGAGTAGGGAGCCGCCACCGCTCAGCACGGCGGACAACCCGGGGCCGCCGTCCTGGCCGATGTCCCCGAGCCGGTCGGCCAGGTCCTCGACCCGCTCGGTGGCCGCCTGGGCGGCGCGCTGTACCAGCAGACCGAGCAGTCGCTGCCCGGCCTCCCGAAGCGCATCACTCGGCGTGTCGACGGGCGCCTTGTCGGCGGCTGTACTCGGCGCCGCCTTGGTGGTCCCCCTGGTCATCGCTCGCTCCGCCCGCCACGCCCGGACCGAGCGTTCGCGTTCCGCGTCCCCGACCCGGCGGCCGAGCTGGACCGGCTAGACGCCGCTTTACCCGCACGCCGGGCGCCCGACGCGGGCTCCGCCGACGTTCGGCCAGCAGCCCTGGTGCCACGGGTCGACGCCCGGGTCCGCGAACTACCGGTGGACGACCCCGCCCTGGAGCGGGAGGGCGCGGACGAGCGAGTCCGGCCGGAGTCGGCCTCGTCCTGATCGCCGTCCGGCTCGTCGCCGGCGTAGTCGTCGCTCGGGTACTCGTCGGTGGCTTCGGTCGCGTCCTCGTCCCGATCGGCCCGGTCCGCTGAAGAGTCGGGCCGCTCGCCGTTCGAGGGTCGGCGTCGTCGCCCCGGCCTGCGTCCGGTAAGCCGATCTGGATCGCCCAGTGACTCCACCCGGTCGGAAACCCGGTCGGTGAGGGACTCAAGCTGGCGAGCGGCCAGCCCCATGACCGCCCCCTTGCCCGCCTCGACCAGCCGCCCGGAAATCTGGTCGCGCAATGCGGCCAATTCAGGGGAGCTGTCCAGCAGCGCCGTGCCTCGTCCCAGTAGGCCTCCCGGACTTCCGCCGCGCCGCCCGGCCGCCATTCCACCCAGCATCAGCGCAAGCTTCATCTTCTTGGTCCGACCCAGGAAATAGCCACCGGCGACACCGAGGGCCACACGCGCTCCGCATTTCATGGGATCTCCTCGAGTCAGTTCGTGACTCCAGGCCACTACCCGGGAACATCCAACCGCACGCCACGATCCGAGAAGTTCCCCGGCAATTGGTCCGATCGGTCTAGCGGGCTACGCCATGATGAGGCACAAATCGAGCCCGCACAATTTCTCGATAATCTAATAAAGAGCATTTCGAAAGAAATTCGCCCACCGGCCAAACTGCCAGAATACGCATGCCCGCATTTTCCGCACCGCCGCCCACTTCGCGGGGGCGGCCCGGGATGCGGCGGCACGCGGGTGCGCGCCCGGCACGTCTGGAGGCGGCGGCACGGGGATGCGGCGGCTCGCGGCCACGACGGCCACGACGGCCACGACGACCACGACGACCACGACGACCACGGTTAACGCCGCTCACGGCGGGTACCTAACGCACCATGACCGAAATGAGGCCGGGCGACCTGCGGGAGCTGTCCACCGGTGAGTTGGTCGCCCAGATGTCGGCGCAGGTGTCGCGCCTGGTGCGGGACGAACTACGGCTCGCGCAGGCGGAGCTGCGACAGAAGGGCAAACGCGCTGGGATCGGCGCCGGGTTGACCGGTACCGCCGGCGTGCTGGCGCTGCTCGGGCTGGGCGGTTTGGAAGCCGCCGCGATCGCCGCCCTGGCGATGGTGCTGCCGGTGTGGGCGTGCGCGCTGATCGTCGGCGCCGCCCTGCTGTTGCTGGCCGGCGTACTGGGCTTGGTCGGCAGCAAGCAGCTCAAGCGGGGAGTGCCGCCGATTCCGGAACAAGCGATCGCCAGCGTCCAACGTGACGCCCAAGCTGTGAAGGAAGGTGGCCGGCGTGAGTTCCGATGATCTCTCCCAGGCTGGGCCGACCACCAGGCCCCCCACCAGGCCCGTCCCCAACAACCCGGACGAGTTGCGCCGGGACATCGAGGAGACGCGGCGGGAGTTGGCGGACACCGTCGAAGCGTTGAGCTACAAGGTGGACATCAAGAGCCGATCCCAGGAAAAGGCACGGGAGCTGCGCTCGCAGGTTGCCGAGAAGGCCCGGCAGGTCCGGGAACAGGCCGCCACGAAGGTGCCGCATTCACCGGAGGAGGCGCGGGAACTGGGCGCCCAGGTTGCCGAGAAGGCCCGGCAGGTCCGCGAACAGGCCGCCACGAAGGTGCCGCACTCTCCCGAGGAAGCGCGTGGGCAGGCCCGCGAGATTCAGCGCACGATGCGAGAAAACCCGGCCATCGCGGCGGCCCTGGTAGCCCTCGTACTCTGGCTGTTGGTCCTGTGCGGGCGCCGGGGGCGGACCGAGGACAGCGCATGAAGCTGTTGTACAGACCGCTCGGCTTCGTGGTGAGCGTGCTGGGTGGCATCCTCGCCGGCGCGGTGTTCGAGAAGGTCTGGGCGAAGCTCTCCGGCGAGCGTGAGATACCGCCGCACATCTCGGCCCGGCACAGCACCCGCGAGGTGGTGACGGCCGCCGCTCTGCAGGGTGCCATCTTCGGCGCGGTGAAGGCCGTGGTCGACCGGGCCGGCGCCAAGGGGTATCGAAAGCTCACCGGTTTCGACCCGGGCAAGTAGCGCCCGCGCCGGTCAATCTCCTGCCTCCGGTGAACGGAGTGCCGAACGGATGCGTCAGGAGCCGCTGGGCGCCGTGCGTCGGGCGCACTCGGCCACCACGTCGGCCAGCCGCCCGCTCTCCCGGAATATCTCCCGCTGCTGGCGCGCGCCATTTCCCCTGCTCAGCAGCGCATCACGCAGCTCACCGACCTCGGCCCGGTCGCCGCTGTCCTCCAGGGCGTCCCGCACGTGCTCGAGCAACCCGTCGATCACGGCATGGGCCGGCGCGGGCCGCATCGTGCGGGAATCCAGCAGCTCGGCCTCCAGCCCGGAGCGGCTCGCGCGCCACCCGGCCAGCCGGAGCAGCTCGAGGCGCACCGGCGCGGCCGCCTCTCCATTGCGCCATTCCCGTTCGGCGGTCTGCACTAGGGCTCTGGCCAGGCCCGCCAACAGCACCGCGTCGTCGGGGTGCAGGCATACATCGGCCACCCGGATCTCCACGGTCGGATAGCTCTGGGAGAGCCGGGCGTCGAAATAGATCATGCCGGTGTCCAGCACGGTCTGGGTTTCGGTCATGGCCCGCACGGTGTCGTGATAGGTCTCGGCGGAGCCGAATAGTTCGGTTGGCCCGGCCGAGGGCCACCGGGTCCACACCTGCGCCCGATAACTGGCATATGCGGAATCCTTGCCCTGCCAGAAGGGCGAGTTCGCGGAAAGGGCGAGCAGCGGCGGCAACCATGGCCGTATTCGGTCTAAAACCGCCACCCCTTCCTCGTCGGATTCCACTCCCACATGGATATGGCAGCCGCAGGTCAACTGTTCCTCGGCCATCAAGCCGAACCGCTCTCGCATGCGTTGGTAACGCCGGGACGGGGTGATGGACGTTTCCGCCGGGAGTGCGGAGGTGGCCATGGCGGCGATCTCGGCGCCCACCGACCGAGCCGCCTTGGCCGCCCGTCCGCGCGCGTACCGGACCTGTCGTCCCAGGTCGGACAGGGAGATGCAGGGCTCGGTGTTGGTTTCGATCTGCTGCAGCTGCAGCTCGGCCTCGACCTCGCTCTCCGCTTCCTTCGCGCAGCGGTCGAGAGCGGCAGCGGCAAGTGCGCACACGCTGCCGTCGCGCGGATCGACGAGCAGAAATTCCTCTTCCACTCCCATGCTCCGACGCCCCATTTTCGCTACCTACCCTCGGCGCGGATTTCCTAATCCATCCCCGCGCGTCGCCACCCGGAAAAACGGCCCGCCTACCCCAGTTGCGACTTCTGGTGCCGAGTCCCACCTTCGGAAGCATGCTGAAGTCGCTTTTCCAGTCAGGCGGGCGCGGGCCGGGACCAAAGCGCTGGACCTCAATGGTGACCAAGGCGTGGAGCCCGCCGGGCGGCCCTGACGTCGCCCGGTCGGCGGTGCAGCGGGTCGAGTCAGGCGCGCCGCTCGCCGGTTTCCGGACCTCGGGCGCGGGTATCCAGCCCGGTGTGGAGCCCCAGGACATTAACGAGCTGGACAAGCTGCGCGCGGCGGCGGCCGGCTGCACCCGGTGCCCGCTGTACGCGCCGGCGACCCAGACAGTGTTCGGGGAGGGCCCGGCCGACGCCTGGTTGGTCCTGGTCGGGGAGCAGCCGGGGGACCGCGAGGACCGCGCCGGGGAGCCGTTCGTCGGCCCGGCCGGGCGCATCTTGGATGAGGCGCTGGAGGCCGCCGGGATCGCCAGGGAGAAGACCTACCTGACCAACGCGGTCAAGCACTTCAAGTTCGAGACCAGGGGCAAGCGGCGCATCCACCAGAAGCCCAACGCCTCGGAGATCCGGGCCTGCCGCCCCTGGCTGGACGCCGAACTCCGCATACTGCGGCCCAACGTGCTCGCCACGCTCGGGGCCACCGCGGCTCAGGCATTGCTCGGCCCGTCGTTCCGGGTGGGCAAGCAACGCGGGCAGGTCATGGACTGGGGGGACGGGCTCACCCTGGTGCCTACCGTGCACCCGTCGTCCATCGTGCGGATACCCGACCGGGAGGATCGGGACGCGGCATTCCGTGCGCTCGTTGCCGATCTCGAGGTGGCGCGCGCGCAGGCCCCCCGAGGGCGGGCCTGACGAGCGCCCGCGCTGGACACGCCGTTTGAATTCAGCCCCATTGGGCACGCTTCGGCCAGGGGAACCCGACCTTGAGCCGCGTGATCGAAGGAGAGCCTTGTGTCCAAGCCGAACAAACCGGTCACCTCGCTGCTGGATAGCGCCCGCACTGAAGCGGAGGCCTACCAGCAGGGCGAAGACCGGCCGCTGGGCGGCTATGTCGCGGTGATGGCGGTGTTCGCCTCGCTCATCGTGGGAGCCGCTGGCCTGGCCGCCGCGACCGGCCGCCGGCCACCCAGCCGAATCGAGCCCTACGACGCATTCCTGATGGCCGCCGGTACGCACAAGCTGGCCCGCACGCTGTCCAAGGACGCCATCACCAGCCCGCTGCGCGCGCCGTTCACCCGCTACACCGAGACCGGCGGCCCGGCCGAGGTGATGGAGGAGGTCCGGGGCACCAGCTCGATCCGCCACGCCATCGGCGAGCTGATCACCTGCCCGTTCTGCCTGGACATGTGGATCGCCACCGGCTTCGTCCTCGGTTTGCTGTTCGCACCCAGGGTGACCCGGATGGTGGCCACCACGTTCACCGTGCTCACCGGTGCCGACCTGCTCCAGCTGGGCTATGCGCTGGCCCAGCGACTCCAGGAAGGCGACCGCGGCTGAGCCGAGCACTCAAGAATCCGAGCAGAAGGCTCACTGACTGGTCAGCAGCCGGATCACCGCCGGCTCGATGATCGCCCGGGACGCTTCCGCGCCGTCCTCCGAGTGGGCCGCGCGCTGGACCGCGCGGGCGATGGTGCGGCCCTGCTCGAACGCGTGGCCCACCCTCGGGTCGATGTAGGACTGCCGGGCCACCGTGGGGGTGTTGCCCAGTTGCTCGGACACCTCCCGGTAGCACGCGCTCAGCAGCCGTTTGCGGCCGCGCACCGTCCGGGCCCGTTGCATATCCGCGCCGGCCAGCGACACCGCCGCCAGCACCGTCGCGTTCCAGGTGCGCAGGTCCTTGGCGGTGAACTCCTCGCCGGCCAGCTCCTTGAGGTAGGCGTTGACGTCCTCGGCGCGCACGTCGTGCCAGCCTCGGCCGTTCCGGTACACCAGCAGATCGTCGGTACCCGCCACGCGTCCGCGGCGCAGCAGCAGGCCGACCAGGCGGTGCACTTCCGGGTCGCGCAGCGCCAGCTCCCGCCACTGCCCGCCCTTCGCCGGGTAGCCGATCCGGATCTCGCCGCGCACCCGCCGCACGTGCTCCCTGCGCAGGGTGGCGAGCCCGAAGCTGCCCTCCGAGTCGTCGTCGGCCGGGGCGTACTCCTCGCCGCCGACCCGGAACGCGCCCAGTTCGAGCATCCGCAGCGCGCCGGACAGCACCCGGGGCCGGGTCAGGCCGCTGTCCCCGAGTCGCCCGGCCACCTCCTCCCGGACCGAGGGCAAACCGCGGGCCAGCCGCACTACCCGGTCGAACTTCTCCCGATCCCTCGCCTCCCGCCACCGATCGTGGTAGCGGTACTGCCGGCGCCCGGCGGCGTCGGTCCCCACCGCCTGGATGTGCCCGTCCTGGTCGGCACAGATCCACACGTCGGTCCATGCGGGCGGCACCGCCAACGCCCGGATCCGGGCCACTTCGCGAGCGTCCGCAAGGGGCTTGTCCCCCACCGCCAGGTATTGGAAGCCCCGGCCGCGACGCACCCGCCGGATCCCGGGCTCGGCGACGTCCACCCGCCGCAACCCGTCCGGCTCGTCCCACGCCTCGCACGCCGTCACACCCCGCTGATACCCCGGCCAGCCCGCGGCGAACCTCGGCCGCGTCGCGGGCTCAAACCGGGCTCGAACGGTGCCGGGCGACTTAGGGGCGCGGGATGGAGCGGAGGTTGCTGCGGGCCAGCTCGATCATCTTGCCGACACCGCCGTCCAGGACGGTTCGGGTGGCGGCCAGGGCGAAGCCGCGGACCTGGGTGGCGGTGATGTGCGGCGGGATGGACAGGGCGTTGGGGTCGGTGCGGACGTCGAGCAGGTAGGGACCGGGGGTGTGCAGGGCGGCGTTCAGGGCCTTGTCCAGCTCGGCCGGATCCTCGACGGTAAGGGCGGGAATGCCGGCGGCGTGCGCGATACCGGCGAGGTCGGGTGTGCCGTGATCGGTTTGGAACGCCGGGTATCCGGAGACCATCATCTCCAGCCGGATCATGCCCAGTGAGCCGTTGTTGAAGGCGATGATCTTGATCGGCAGTTGGTGCTCGGCGACGGTGAGCAGTTCACCGAGCAGCATGGTCAGCCCGCCGTCGCCGGACATGGAGATGATCTGCCGCTCGGGGTGGGCGCAGGCGGCGCCGATGGCATGCGGCAGCGCGTTGGCCATGGTGCCGTGGCGGAAGGATCCGATGATGCGGCGCTGCCCGGTGGGCGTGAGGTAGCGGGCGGCCCAGACGTTGCACATGCCGGTGTCGACGGTGACGATCGCGTCGTCGGCAATGTGCTGGTCCAGCAGTGCGGCGGCGTATTCGGGGTGGATCGGGCGCAGGGTCTCGGCCTTGTTGGTGTAGGCGGCAACGACCTTTTCCAGTTTGTCGGCGTGCCGGCGCAGCATCCGGTCCAGGAAGCTCCGGTCGGTCTTGGCTTCGATCAGGGGTAGCACCGCTCGCAGGGTGGCCCGGGCGTCGCCCTGCACGCCCAGGTCGAGGCGGGTGCGTCGGCCCAGGTGGGCGGGGTCGCGGTCGATCTGCACGGTGTGCGCCTGGGGCAGGAAGGTGTCGTAGGGAAAGTCGGTGCCGATCAGAATCAGCAGCTCGGCCTCGTGGGTGGCTTCGTAGCAGGCGCCGTAGCCCAGCAGCCCGCTCATGCCCACGTCGAAGGGGTTGTCGTACTGGATCCACTCCTTGCCGCCCAGCGAGTGCCCGACCGGGGCATGCACGGTGTCGGCCAGCTGGAGTACTTCGGCGCGGGCGTCCCGGATTCCGGCGCCGACGAACAAGGTGACCGTGGCCGCCGCATTGATCTTCTCGGCCAGCGCGGTGACCGAATCCGGGTCGGGCTGCACGGTCGCGGTGGGGATGACCAGCTGGGAGTGTCCGGTGGGATGCGCGGCGGGTTCACCGGATATGTCCCCCGGCAACACCAGCACCCCTACCCCGCCGCGGGCCAGCGCGGTTTGCATGGCGATGCGTTGCATGCGGGGCAACTGCTCGGGGCGGGAGACCAGCTCGCAGTAGGCCGAGCATTCGGCGAACAGCTGTTGGGGGTGGGTTTCCTGGAAGTAGTTGGTGCCGATCTGGGTGGAGGGAATGTGGGAGGCGATCGCCAACACCGGCGCCCCGCTGCGGTGCGCGTCATAGAGCCCCTGCACCAGGTGGGTGTTGCCCGGCCCGCAGCTGCCCGCGCACACCGCCAACCGCCCGGTCAGCTGCGCCTCGGCGGCGGCGGCCAACGCGGCGGCCTCCTCGTTGTGCACATGCACCCACTCGATACCGGGATTGCGCCGGATCGCGTCGGCCAACGGGTTCAGGCTGTCGCCCACCAGCCCGTAGACCCGCCGCACACCCGCCTGGACGAAGACCTCGATCATCTGGTCGGCAACCGTGTAGGCCATGACACCCCTCCGCCAAGTGTGCTGGGCTGGTTCCCTCGGGCGACGCTACAGCGACCTCGGCCGCCCCGCGGGATGGCGGCGCGCACCTCACGTTCCGCGCCCGCCGGGCGTCTCAGGAAATAGGAACACCGAGTTATTCGAGGAGGTCGGGGACGATGATCGACCAGTTGGATCGAGGCATGCGTGACACCGCGCGCACTGTGCCCGACGTCGACCAGGGGAACCTGCCGGCGCTGCACCACCGGTTGGCCCAGGTGGCCAGGGGCCGGGGGCTGCTGGATGTTACGTACCGCACGGTGGACAGTCCGGTCGGGGCCCTGCTGCTCGCCGGCACGGACCGCGGCCTCGTGCGGGTGGCCTACGCCAACGAGGGCCACGAGACCGCTTTGGCGCGGTTGGCCACCGAGATCAGCCCGCGCATCCTGCGGACTCCCGCGCGGCTGGACGCCGCCGCTCGGCAGCTCGACGAATACTTCGCCCGGCGCCGGGTCCGATTCGAGCTGCCACTGGATTTGCGGCTCGTCCTCGGGTTCCGCCGCGAGGTGCTGACCCGGCTACCGGACATTGCCTACGGCGGCACGGCCAGCTACCAGCGGGTGGCGGCGGCGACCGGGCGACCCGGTGCGGCGCGCGCGGTCGGCACCGCGTGCGCCGGCAACCCGCTGCCGATCGTGCTGCCCTGCCACCGGGTAGTCCACAGCGACGGCAGCCGCGGAAACTACCTGGGCGGAGCCGAGACCAAGCGCGCCCTGCTGACCCTGGAGGCATCCCGATGACCAGCCGAACGAGTCCCGCGACCCTGTTCGACGCGCCGGCGCCGGCGGCCAACGCCGTGCCGATCGACCTGTCCGCGCCGCCGGCCGCCCGGGTTGCCTCGGCGGACTGGCCCCGGTTGGTCGACGAGCTGAACGAGTTCGGCTGCGCCGCAGTGGGCCAGCTGCTGACCGAGGAAGAATGCCGGTCCACCTCAGCGCTCTACGACGAGGTGGCGTTGTTCCGCTCCACCGTGGACATGGCCCGCTACCGGTTCGGCTCCGGGCAGTACCGCTACTTCGCCTACCCGCTGCCGGAGCTGGTGGCGCAGCTGCGCCAGGCCTTCTACCCGCGGCTGCTGCCGGTGGCCAGGGACTGGGCGGACAAGCTGAACGGCCCCGCGCCGTGGCCGGACACCCTGGAGGCATGGCTGGACGCCTGCCACGCCGCCGGGCAGGCCAAACCGACGCCCATCCTGCTGCGCTACCAGCAGGGCGACTGGAATGCGCTGCACCGCGACCTGTACGGGGAGCTGGTGTTCCCCCTGCAGGCGGTGATCTGCCTGGACGAACCCGGGGTGGACCACACCGGTGGGGAGTTCATGCTGGTCGAGCAGCGGCCCCGGGCCCAGTCCAAGGGAACCGTGCGTGCATTGCGCCGCGGCGAGGCGCTGATCTTCACCACCCGTGATCGGCCGGTCCGCTCGACCCGGGGCTGGTCGGCCGCGCCGGTACGCCACGGGGTGAGCACCCTGCTCTCCGGCACCCGGCACACCCTCGGGCTGGTCCTGCACGATGCCTCTTAGGAGCGCCCCCGAGTGGGCCAGGGCGAGCGCCGCTACACGTTGATCGGCTCGGACGGCGAGCCGTACCGGAGCCGCACCCCCGGCACGCTGGGTGGGTACCGGCGGCGCCGGCTCTACGGTCGGTTGGACTGCCCGTCCGCGCTGCGCTCGATCGCCGCCGGCCACTACGTGGCGCACCGGGTGTTCTTCGCCGACGAAGCTACCGCCGTCGCCGCCGGATACCGGCCGTGCGCGGTGTGCCTGCCGGTGGCCTACGCCCGGTGGAAAAGACGCATGTCACGGTGAGCATCTACGAGATGTCGATGGGCGGGTGCCAGACTGATAACAGGCATGCCCCGGCAACTTCTGACCGTCGGGCTGCACCCAGCCGCACCACCGGGAAAGGAACGTGTACCTGTGCAAGACCTGGACTTCCAGACAACGGTCTTCGAGAAGGAGTACATCATCCTGGGTGACCGCCGGGAGGCGATCGTCCGGGGTGGCCGGCATTTGTTGGATCGGCTGCCCGCCGCGTTTGACGGGGTCAACCAGATCGGCGTGATCGGTTGGGGTCCACAGGGCTCGGCACAGGCACAGAACCTGCGCGACTCCCTGGGTGGCGCGGTGCGGGTCACCGTCGGGCTGCGCGACGGCTCAGATTCCGTGGAGCAGGCCAGGGCGGCCGGGTTCTCCGAGGCGGCCGGCACGCTGGGTGAGATGTACCAGGTGATCGCCGACTCCGACCTGGTGATTCTGCTGATCGCCGACGCGGCGCAGGCGGAGCTGTACGAGTCGATCTTCGCGGCCCTCCGGCCGGGCGCCACCCTCGGACTCTCCCATGGGTTCCTGCTGGGCTTCCTGTCCGATCAGGGCAAGGCGTTCCCGGCGGAGGTGGATGTGATCGCGGTGTGTCCGAAGGGGATGGGCAAGTCGGTCCGCGCGCTCTACGAGCAGGGCCGCGAGGTCAACGGGGCCGGGATCAACGCCAGCTTCGCGGTGCACCAGGACGTGACCGGGCACGCCACCGATCGGGCGTTGGGCTGGTCGGTCGCGCTGGGTGCGCCGTTCACCTTCCAGACCACGCTGCGCTCGGAGTACCTGTCGGATCTCTCCGGCGAGCGGTCGATCCTGTTGGGTGGCGTGCACGGCATCGTGGAGAGCCTCTACCGACGCTTCCGCGACCAGGGGATGAGCGATGAGGACGCGTTCCGGCACTCGGTGGAGTCGATCACCGGGCCGATCTCGCGGATCATCTCCCGGGACGGGCTGGACGGGGTGTACAACCGGCTGGACAGCGAGGGCCGGGAAGTGTTCGCCGAGGCCTACTCGGCGGCCCACCCGGTCGGGCTGGAGCTGACCCACGAGATCTACGACGAGGTGCTCTCCGGCAACGAGATCCGCAGCGTGGTCCTGGCCGGCAAGCGCTTCGGCCGCTTCCCGATGGGCAAGATCGACCAGGCCGACATGTGGCAGGTCGGGCAGAAGGTCCGCGCGGATCGGGTCGAGGCGGAGATCCCGCTGGACCCGTTCACCGCCGGGGTGTTCTGCGGGATGATGATGGGCCAGGTCGACGCGCTGATCGAACGCGGCCACCCCTACTCGGAGATCGCCAACGAGTCGGTGATCGAGGCGGTCGACTCACTCAACCCCTACATGCACGCCCGCGGCGTGGCCTACATGGTGGACAACTGCTCCACCACCGCCCGCCTGGGCTCGCGCAAGTGGGCGCCCCGGTTCGACTACCTGCTCACCCAGCAGGCCTACCCGGCGATCGACAACGAGCAGCAGACCGTCGATCTCACCCCGTTCAACGGGTTCGAGAAGCACGTCATCCACCCGGTGCTGCGGATCTGCGCGCAGCTGCGGCCCTCGGTGGACATCTTCGTGGAGTGACATCCAGGGTGGGCCGGGGTGATCGGCCCCGGCCCGCGCTCGGCTACTTCTGGGGTGTGGAGTTCCAGAACGCGCACTGGTGTTCCTCGGTGAAGTTGTTGATCACCTTCGTGTCGTTCGACACCAGGGACAGCACCGGGCCGTCCGGTCGGTAGCGGGGCCATTCGGGCTGGCCAGACCCGTTGGGGTTGCCGGTGTTCACGAACCGGGCCCAGTACCCCACCATCTGGTCGGCCAACTGCCGCTGCGCCGGATTGGGCTCACGCTCGCTCATCCCGAACAGGTACGGCAGCTCGAAGCTGTGCGCGGCGCCGAGTGGGAACGGCGTGCCGACGAACCCGCCCGACATCGGTGCGTTCGGGTCGGCGAACTCGTAGGCGTAGACCGGTGCGGTCCGCGACATCGAGTTGCCGATGCTCCCGGTGATGCAGGCGAACGCGCTGTCGGTGACCGTGGCGGCGAAGGCGAGCGGCGCGGAGTTGCCGAACCGGCTGAGCGGGTACCGCCGTTGCACCGCGTCCGAGGGGGCGGCCGGGAATGTCCTGCCGACCAGCGCCGGATAGGTCTCCGGGCTGACCGTGCGCTTCGTCGCCTGGTATCCCTGGGCGAGGAACAACCTGAACTCGTCGTGGGTGGAGCCGAGCAGCACGGGCACCTTCGCGGCGGTTCCGTTCGCCATCGCGGTCAGTGGCTCGGTGGGTAGCAGCGCGCCGCCGGTGACCGGGCCGGGCAGGCCGGCCCCGGCGAGCGGGTAGTACGACAGCGGCGCGGTCAACCGGGCGACCGGGACCGCCCGCAGGCAGGCCGCCGCGGCCGCCGGATCGGGGCAGCCCAGCGCGGCCGCGTAGTCGACGCTGACCCGCTCCGCCGCCGTGGCGGTGCCCTGTGCCTGGCACGGGCCGCTCTGGATGATCGCCGCCTGGAACAGCCCCGCCGCGGCCGGCGAGGCCAGTTGATCACAGACGGACATGGCGCCGGCGGACTCCCCGGCCAGCGTCACCCGGTTCGGGTCACCGCCGAACCCGGCGACGTTGTCGCGCACCCAGCGCATCGCGGCCTGCTGGTCGAGCAGTCCGAAGTTGCCGACCTGGCCGTCGTGCGACAGCGCGGGGTGCGCCAGGAAGCCCAGCGCGCCGAGCCGGTAGTTGATCGTGACGACCACCAGGTTGCCCTCGGCGACCAGGCGGGTGGGGTCATAGCGGTCGCCGCTGCCACCCACAAATCCGCCGCCGTGGATCCACAGCAGAACCGGGTGCGCGGTACTGGTGTCCGGCGGCGTCGACACGTTGAGGTACAGACAGTCCTCGCTGGTCGAGGGGGCGTCGGTGGCCGGCGATTGCGGGCAGCGCGGCCCCGGTCGGGTGGCGTCCCGCACGCCCGACCAGGTCGGCGCCGCCGCCGGCGGTGCCCAGCGCAGCTGGCCGACCGGTGCCGCGGCGTAGGGGATCCCGGCAAACGACCGGCGGTTCTGCTCGGCCGTGCCCCGCACCTGGCCACCGGCTGTGCGCACCACCACGTCGGCCCCGATGACCGGGGCGCCCGAGCGGCCAGGCCCCCCGCAGCCCACGACCAGCGTGAGCACCGGCACGAGCGCGCACAGCGGCGCCAGACGGCGGGCAGCGAGCAGGGCACCAGTCAGGCGAAACATATTTGCAGGCTACTGCATAATCACCGCGCAGTGCAGCGAAAGTCAGCAGGCGCGCGACTCCAGTAGCTGATGCGGGGCCGAAGTGGCCGGGCCCGAGCCGTGCCACGGGTGGTGGCACCGCCCCAGCGCGCACGCGAAGAGCCCAGCCTGCTCGGCCAGTTTCTCCGCCACGTTCTCCAAACCCCGCACGATCTCGTCCAGAGACTCGCGGGAACCGCCCTCCTGGTCCACCACCACCCGGTGGCAACGGAGTCGCTCGGCCTCATCGTGGAGCACCGTGACCACATGGCTGCGGAAGCTCGACTCGGCCCAGATCAGGTTCTCGATTCGGTCAGTCACCCCTACAGGATTCAGAAGCGACGTTGCCGAAGCGTCAATGCCAGGTTATGACGGTGCCACAGAACTGAGGTTGCCCTGACACCGGAGCCGGCCCGGGGTCCGCCGGTGGCACCCCGCCAGGTGCGATTTACCAGGTCTCCCTGGGTTGGCCGCTGGACACGGAGTTGCTGGATACGGAGTTGCTGGATACGGAACCGCCGTCCGGTTCCGAAGAGCTGGCCAAATGCGTCGTGGCCTTGCGGGCGAGCCGCTCGAGCCGGCCCAGGCCGGGTCGGTCAAACAACCGGGCCACATCTTCGGCCGCCCGGACGGCAGGGTCCTCGGCCGCTGGGGGGGCGAAATCGCCATCGGGGACGCCGTACATGACTTTGTCTTTACCCCGTCCAGCTTCCCCCCAAACAGAGCACCGCAGCGGGGTGACCGGCACCACACCGACCAGCACCGGGCGGCGAGGATTCACGCTCTCGAGTGTCACCCGCGAACCTCCTCCCCTCTCCGGACAACCGCCGCCGGAGTACCGCGCCGATTACCGAACTGCACTACGGCCAGGAATCCCAGGTGGGAAACCCGCCCGGTGTGCAGTTCGGTAACCACAGGCCGATCGACCCGACGCGGCAGTTCGGTAGCCGCGGGCCGGTCTGACATGGCGGTCGCTCAGCCAGACAGCGAATCGAGCAGCCGGCGCCGCTGCTGCTCCCCCAGCCCGCCGACCCGGCGCTTGTCGTCCACGCCGCAGGTGGTCATCAGCGCCGCCACCTTGGCCGGGCCGTAGCCCGGCACGGCGCGCAGGACCTGGACCACCTTGACGCGCTTGGCGGTGTCGTCCTCACGGCCGAACACGTCGGCCACGCTGGTCTGTCCGGACTTCACCGAGGCGAGCAACTCGCCACGGGCCTTCCTGGCCTCGGCCGCCTTCGCCAGGGCTGCCTGACGTTGTTCCGGGGTCAAAGTAGGCAGAGCCATCAACAACTCCTCCCTAAACACACGAACATCATCGGCCGCGCAACCGCGCGGAGCGCCACATCATGCCTCAGTAGCCACAACGGCCTCAGCGGAGCCCTGGAAAACGCCGCTCTCGGGCCGAACCGGTCGCCGGGCGGGGCCGCGCGGCAGAGCACATCGTTCGCCTTTTGCAACCCGATCAGGTCATTCGGAATACCCATCAGGTAAGTCGCGGGTCCTATTGTTGAGTGAATGCGGGAAATCTTTCATGGCGAGCTGGAGCGGTTGGGCACGGACCTGGCGGCCATGTGCGGGATGGCCCGCGTGGCGATGGAGCACGCCACCCAGGCCATGGTGGACGTCGACCTGAGCTTGGCCGAACAGGTCATCACCGACGATGCGGCGATCCAGCGGGTCGGTGAGCGGTGCGCGGAGCATGCCTGCGCGCTGCTGGCACTCCAGGCCCCGGTGGCCAGAGACCTGCGCACCGTGGTCACCGCGATCCAGGCTGCCGAGAAGATCGGCCGGATGGGCGAGCTGGCCCGGCACATCGCCGAGATCGTGCGGCTGCGCCATCCTCACCCGGCCGCCCCGGCCGAGCTGATCGATCCGCTGGCCCAGATGGGCGGTCTCGCGGTCGTGGCCAGCCAGCGGGTCGAGGCCGCGATCGCCGCCCCCAGCGGAGTGCTCTCCGCCCACTCGGAGCGCGCCGACGACGAGTCCGACCGGCTGCACCATGAGGTGCTCGAGCGGGTCAAACACGCCGACCCGCCGTATCCGGTACAGGTCGGGGTGGATGTGGCGTTGCTGGCGCGGTTCTTCGAGCGGTTCGCCGACCAGGCCGTCGGGATCACCCGGCGGCTGGACTATGTGGTCACCGGGGAGCGGCCGGCGCGACCCAGCGCCTGATAAGCGGCACCGTTCCGTCGGCGAGGCAGTCGTCACAGTAAGCGGTGGAATGGTCCTTTGCTCGGGTATTTGTGGGCGGTATCAAGCGTCCGCGGGGACCCGAAGGAGGCCGCCGTGCTGCACGAGTTTCACATTGACCTGGGCGACCAGGAGCGCCTGGCACTGGTACTGGAAGCCTCCGCCGGCCAGTACGACCCAGTGGCCCTGCTCGAGGGGGAACGCGAGGCGCACCGCCGCCTGTACAGCAACCTGGACGCCGAACAGCGAGCCATCTACCAGGAGCTGCGCGCGGCGGGGGTGCTCGGATGATCGACCCCGACGCCGATCCCGGCCGCCGCGCATGGATCAACTGCGCGGCCTGCGACGACCACTCGGGCTGGTGCTACCTGCTCGGCTATGAGGTCGGCAACCTGTTCTGCCAGTGCCCCGCGTGCGGCCTGCGATTCTGGTGGGACAGTGGCTTCGGGACCGGGGGCGCCCCGCAACGCCCGGCGCTGTGGTGGCCGCTCGCGAGCTGACCACCCGGCCCGATGAGGGCGGGTTCTCGCACGTCTCCGGTCGGCCACACTGAGCGGCACCAGGCGCCCCCCGGTTACTATCTGGCCAGCCCTAGTTACACAGTCAGCTGCGGCCAAATCGCCCGTGTGTCGGCTGATGCGCCAGTCGTGCCGGGTCGCCTCCCCGCCCGGGAGCGACCCCTCGCGCACCAACGCCGGTCCGGCACCCCACGATGTGAGGCGCGCTGATGACCCGTCCCCCGTCGGTGCCCGCCACGCCGCACGCGCGGCGGGCCGACCCAGCGTCATGACCGCTGGAGCCACCCCTCCGGCGACCAGCCTCCCCGCCCGATGCCGGCCCGCCCAGGAGCAGCCGGCCGGGGAGTACCGGCATCTGGACACGGTGCTGCTCGAGCACGCCAGCCTGGGCGAGCGTGAGCCGAGGCGGAGCCAGCTGCGCGAACAGTTGATCACCGGATATCTGCCGATCGCCCGTCACCTCGCCGGCCGGTTCTCCCACCGGGGCGTGCCGCTGGAGGACCTGGTCCAGGTCGCCACCCTCGGGTTGATCAACGCCGTGGATCGCTTCGACCCGGCCCGCGGCCAGGACTTCCTCGCCTACGCGGTCCCCACCATCCAGGGCGAGCTGCGCCGCTATTTCCGCGATCACAGCTGGTCGGTGCGGGTCCCCCGGCGGCTCAAGGACCTGCACGTCTCGATCAACCAGGCGAGCGCCCAGTTGACTCAGAACCTCGGCAGGGCGCCGCGACCCAGCGAACTGGCCAACGAGCTCGGCATCAGCCGCGACGAGGTACTCGAAGGCCTGGCGGCGTCCGCCGGCTACGCCAGCCAGTCGCTGGACGAGGTGCTCAGCGAGGGCGAGGACCAGACCACACTCGCCGAGCTGCTCGGTGAGTCCGACGCCGGGCTCGAATGGGTGGATGCCCACCAGACACTGCGCCCGTTGCTCGAGCAGCTGCCCGCCCGCGAGCGCACCATCCTGGTGCTCCGGTTCTTCGAGAACATGACGCAGAGCAAGATCGCCGAGCAGGTCGGCATCTCCCAGATGCACGTCTCCCGGTTGTTGGCCAACACGTTGGCCCGGCTGCGCGACCAGCTTCGAGAATCCGGGGAGTAGCCCGACCGCTGGGGTGTCTCGATCTTCGAGACCCGCGCCGGGCTGTGCCGGCCTACCACGCCGCACTCGACATGATCGACCAGCGGGGCTGGGCGCCAACCGGGGCGGTCATCGAGGAGTACCTCGGACTCGACGGGTCACCGACGGAGAGCCCGTCGATCCGGCTCACCGTGCCCATCGACGAGGAGCGTCAGGTCGCGGCCACCAGGAGACCCTCTCCGGTTGACGGGCGAAGACCGTCGGTCCGATCGGCGAAGTAGCGCTCGGCGAGCGAGGTTCCGGACACGTGTTGGGCGTCTTTGAAGCCGGCTTCGCGGGCCAGTGTCAGCACCTCCGACGGGGTATAGAAGCTGATGAACGGCGTTCCGGATGCTCGCGCACCCCGCTGGGCCGCCTGGAGGCCGGAGCGATCGGCGTCGTCGACAAGTTCGGCGGGCAGCAGGAACGTCATCGCGAGCGTGGAGCCGGGGGCGAGCGCGGCGATCTGGCGCAGGGTGGCGGCGGTGGCGTCTTTGGTCAGGTACATGCTGACGCCGGTGGAGACAACGACCGCGGGCTGGCCGGGATTGAAGCCGGCGGCGGACAGCCGCTCCCACCAGTCCGCACTCGCCTCGAAGTCGACCGGCACGAGCCGCAGCCAGTCGGGGATCCCGTAGCCGAGCTCGATCAGGCGTTGGCGCTTCCAGGCTTGGGTGCCGGGCTGATCGATCTCGAACATCCGTAGCCGGGCGGCGATCTCCGGCCTGCGCTGGGCGAAGGTGTCCAGGCCGGCTCCCAGGATGACGTACTGGGCGATGCCGTGGGCGGCCCGCTCGGCAACTAGGTCATCGATGAAACGAGCACGGGCCACAATGGCCGCCCGGAACCCGCTGGTGGCGCGCGGGTCCATGTCCGGGCGGGCCCGCCAGCCATCGTCAGGGGCGGCGAGCCGCAGGCCGATCTCGTCGGAGAGCACGTGCGGCGGCGGGTCGAGCAGGACGTGCATCGCCCGCCAGAGCGCGACCCGGACCGCGGTCGCATCCGGCGCCTCGGGAGCATCCCGCGCCTCGGTGCCGGCTGGCGTCTCGGTGTACTCGTCCGCCACTGTGTTCCCTCTCCCCTCGGGTCACTTCTTGGTCGCGGCTTGCAGGCTCCACAGACGTCCGTCGGGGTCACGAACGGTCATCTCCTTGGTCCCGTAATGGGTTTCCTCGAAGGGTGTGACCACCTCGACGGCGGAATCGGGACGGAACGCGTCGGGATCGGCCACCTTCAGCACGATCTGCACCCCGGGCTCCCGGTCCTCAGGCACCTCGGCGATGAACACGTACGGACCGTCGCCGTTGCGGAGCTGACCGGAGTTGTGGTCGGTGGAGAACTCCAGGTCGAAGCCCAGAGCCTGGAAGAACTTCGCTGCCTTGCCCCAGTTGTGGGTCTCCAGGAACACGGCCTCGATCCCGTCGGTCGTCATATCAGGTCTCCTTCTCAGGCGATTGCGGTCGTTGCCCGTGGGCGTCATCGAGGTAGGCGCGCAGCGCGTCAGCGACCAACGCCGACAGGGACAGGCCCGACTCGATGGAGTAGTGCTTGACCCGCTTGATCAGCCCGATCGGCAGATACACGTTGAACTGCTTGATCTCCTCGTCACCCACACCCCGATGCTAGCATCCTAGCAACCTAGCAGCTCCGTGTTGCCGAACTGCACAGGGCGCAGGATGTGCGCGCGGAAAACCCGCCTCCGGTGTAGCTCGGTAACGCCAGCCAGGTGTCAGGGGCGCCCGCTCGCACATCTTGCGCGCCGCCCGGTCGCACAGCCCGCCGCCCGCTCGCAGCTCCTGGCCTGGGTCGATGCCCTAGCAACCTAGTGCGAGCACGACACATTGGGATGGAAAGTGTCCGGGTCGGATGCGAACATATGTTCGTGTCCAGCGAGGCCGACATCCTGCATGCCGATCTGGACTCGTTCTACGCCTCGGTCGAGCAGCGCGATGATCCGAGGCTGCGCGGGCGCCCGGTGATCGTCGGCGGGGGCGTGGTGCTCGCGGCCAGCTACGAGGCGAAGGCCTACGGGGTGCGTACCGCGATGGGTGGCGGGCAGGCCCGCCGGCTGTGCCCGATGGCGATCGTGGTCCCGCCCAGGATGTCCGCCTACACCGAGGCCAGCCGGGCGGTGTTCGAGGTGTTCCGGTCCACCTCCCCGCTGGTGGAGGGCCTGTCCATCGACGAGGCGTTCCTCGCCGTCGGCGGCCTGCGCCGGCTGGTCGGGCCACCGGTGCAGATCGCCGGCCAGCTGCGGCGCGCGGTGGCAGAGCAGGTCGGCCTGCCGATCACCGTCGGCGTGGCCAGGACCAAGTTCCTCGCCAAGGTGGCCAGCCGGGTGGCCAAGCCCGACGGCCTGCTTGTGGTGCCGCCCGACCGGGAACTGGAATTCCTGCACCCGCTGCCGGTGGAGCTGCTCTGGGGCGTCGGCGCGGTCACCTCGGCCAAGCTGCACGGCTGGGGCATCACCACGGTGGCCCAGGTCGCCGAGCTCAGTGAGCAGAGCCTGGTGTCGCTACTGGGCCGGGCGGTGGGGCGCCAGCTGCACGCACTGGCCCACAACCGCGACCCTCGGCCGGTCGCTCCCGGGCGCCGTCGCCGTTCCATCGGCTCGCAGCGCGCGCTCGGTCGCGCCCGCACCACTCCGGAGGCGATCGACGCGGTGCTGGTCGGCCTGGTGGACCGGGTGACCAGGCGGATGCGCGGGGCCGGCCGGGTGGGTCGCACCGTGGTGCTGCGGCTGCGTTTCGACGACTTCACCAGGGCGACCCGCTCACACACCATGGCCGGGGCGACAGCGCGCACCGACACCGTCCTGCTCACCGCTCGAGTCCTGCTGGCCGACGCGCTCCCGCTGATCCGCCGCGACGGCCTTACCATGATCGGAATCGCGGTGAGCAGCCTGAACGACGACGCCACGATGCAGCTCAGCCTGCCGTTCGACGGGCCGCCGATGGCCCTGGACACCGCGCTGGACCAGGTGCGGAACCGGTTCGGCTCGGCCGCGGTCACCCGGGGTGTGCTGCTCGGCCGGGACCAGGGCCTGGAGATGCCCCGACTGCCGGACTGACCGGCCGACCCGGGTGCCGGCTCCCGATGCGCCGCGGCTAGCGTTCCCGCTGTGGATCTCGGTTACCTCACCCATGTGGCGGACTACGCTCCACCGGCCGAGGTGTACCGCGACACGATCGAGCTGGCTGTCGCGGCCGAGACCCTGGGGTTCAGTTCATTCTGGGTGGCCCAGCACCACACCCGCGCGCTGCGCGGCGTTCTGCCGTCCCCGCTCGTACTGCTCGCAGCGGTCTCCCGGCACACCTCCACAATCCGGCTGGGCACCGCCGTGGTCGTCGCGCCGCTGGAGCACCCTCGGCGGCTGGCCGAGGACGCCGGCGTGCTGGACCTGCTCGCCGAGGGCCGGCTCCAGCTGGGCCTTGGCGCGGGCAGCGACGCCGCATCGACGGCCGCCTTCGGGCTGGACCACGCGAGTCGGCATGCCCGGTGCCGCGAGGTGATCGACGAGCTCCGCGCGCTACTGACCGACGACGAGCACCTGGCGTCCGCCGGCGACCTGCGGAACCGGCTGTGGTGGGCAACCGGATCGCGCGCCGGAGTGGACGCGGCGGCCGCCCGAGGCATGGGGGTGATCTCGGGTCGCCCGGTCGATGCGGAGGGCTCCACGGTCCGCGAGGACCTGGCCCGCTACTGGGCGAGCGCGGTCGAACGGCCCCGGGTCGCGGTGTCCAGGGTGGCCCGCGCCGGCACTCCCGCCACCGACCTGCTCGCCAGGTGGCGGTCCGACCCGGCACTGCACTGGGCCACCGAGCTGATCGTGCAGACGCAGCCGACCCGCTCGGGGCTGGACGTACAACTGCCTATGCTGCGCATGTTGGCCAGCGAGGTCGCCCCGGTGATCCGCGCGCTCGCCCCCCACTCCCGCCTGGTACTCACCTAGTACGCGCTCCCGGCACACGGTGCCGCGCGGGCGTCGGCGGGACTCTGAACGTCGGTGGGACTCTGAACATGGAAGCGGGCGGCGCCCGGAGGGGGATCTCAGGCGCCGCCCGCGAAACGCGAACAGTGGGGTTACCAAGCGTGCACCATGCGCCGTGCTGGTGGTCTCGGCGTCAACACACGACCGCCGTGTGCTGAGGCAGACCCACGGCGGCTTCTCATCGCGTCGTGCGTGGCGTGGGTGCCCGACTATCTCGCGTGGGAGCCTCGATGGGGAGGACGGACCTTCTCTGCCGATCCGGCCTTGGCCTGTCGAGGTTCCGTACGCCCATGTATACGCCGTAACCCCATCCGCCACAAGGGGCCGCCGGGGCGATGCCGCAACCAAAGGAGCAGGTCACGGCCACCGAGCGGGCAGCCGGCGGGGGCATTGGCGGAGGTCAGCGCGCGGGCAACCGATGCCCCGCGACGAGCTCTGTCTGCGGTACAGTTCCCGGACATTCGAGAGCGCGCCACCCACATTGGGGCTGTTGGCGACCGACAGGTCGGCCCGGAGATGTCGTATCGAAATTGGACCATCTGGACGCCTGGACTGCGTGATGCCGGCCAGGCCGATGAGTCCACCCGCGAGCGCGCCGAGTTCCACCTGTTTGCCTCGGGGCTCGAGCCCGACGAGAAGTGCCGCCGGGCGTTCCGGGCCACCGAGCTGGATCGGGTAGCCGCCGAGACCCGCCGGGCCGCCGTCGCGCTGGCCGAGGACGAGTGGTCACCGATGAGCGGCCAAGCCTTCGACGCGATCTACCAGAAAATTCTCAACAGCCGGCTCACCACCACCATGGCGGCACTGAACCTGATGGGAATCCAGACCTTGCTGCCCGGCGAGGCCCCCTTCGAGGTCACCACAGACCTGCCGGCGGGCACCCGGATCTACCTCAGGGAGCCCTCCGCCGGTGAGGACTCGGCCGACATCACCGACGGGCTTGACGCGCTGAGTGGGCTGATCGGCGATTTCCAGCGGTCCACCATCTACCTCAGTGGGCTGCGCATCCGGCCCGAGCCGCTCGGCGGTGCCGCCGGATTGGCGCTGGTCGCGCTGCATCGCACGATCATGGGCTCGTTCGGCGACTTTCTGGCCCGCAAGTACATCGTCGAAGGTTGGAGCCTGTTCTGAGCCCGCCGAGACTCCGACCGCGCGGGTCCTGGGCGGGCTGGGTGCGCGGTGTCTCTAGTGGCCGGCCTCACTTACCCCGCGGCACCATGGTGACTACAACCTGAGGTTCACCCGGTCGTTACCGGCGCATGGGCCCGCGCCGAGGAGGGCGACGCCATGTCGGCGACCACCGAACATCCGCTGCCCACGGTCCACATTTTGTGGATCAACGGTGGGTTGAGCTGTGATGGCGAGTCGGTTGCGCTGACCGCGGCTACCCAGCCCAGCATCGAGGACATCGTGATGAACGGGCTGCCCGGGCTCCCCTCGGTCGAGATGCACTGGCCCATGATGGACTTCGACAACGGGCCGGTCGGCGGCGTGAACGACTTCATCGAGTGGTTCTTCAAGGCTGAGCGGGGTGAGCTGGAACCGTTCGTCCTGGTCATCGAGGGCTCCATCCCCAACGAGGCGATCAAGCCCGAGGGCTACTGGTGCGGCTTCGGCAACAACCCGGCCACCGGCCAACCGATGACCACCAGCGAATGGATCGACCGGCTGGCCCCCAAAGCCCTGGCCATCCTCGCC
>DASWST010000303.1:0-2126 GCA_036402515.1 Pseudonocardia sp. | reverse complement strand
TCACCGTTTCCGGCGCCCAGACGACGTCTGGCGGCGTTCTCGGACCGCCTGGATATGCCCGATATCCAGGCGGTCCTCGGCCTTGCCAGCCGCCGCCTGGATCACCGGATCCGGCAAAGGAAATCGGACACGAGACACTAGCTGGTCACCCCGGTCGTCGAAATCGGGCGCCGAAGGTCAGTGGGCGACCGCGCGGGCGTTGGTCAGCACCGGCATGGCGTCGTAGCCGCGCAGTACCCGGGTCGGCCGGCGGTGCGCCGGCCCGGCCGGGGTCAGCTGCGGGAAGCGCTCGAACAGCCGCCGCAGCGCCACCTCGCCCTCCATCTTGGCCAGCGCGGCGCCCAGGCAGTAGTGAATGCCGCTGGAGAACGCCACGTGCTCGCGGGCGTTGGCCCGGTGGATGTCGAAGCGATCCGGGTGGTCGAACTTCCGGGGGTCCCGGTTCGCCCCGCCGAGCATGGTCACCACCACGTTGCCCGCCTGCACCGGCACCCCGTGCACCTCGGTGTCCCGCTTGGCACGGCGCGCGGTGCGCTGCACGGGGGAGTCGAAGCGCAGTACCTCCTCCACCGCGTTCGGCCACAGCGACGGGTCGTCGGCCAGCGCGGCGCGCTGCTCGGGGTGGGCGAACAGCTGTACGACACCGTTGCCGATCAGGTTCACCGTGGTCTCGAACCCGGCGCCGAGCAGCAGCAGCGCGGTGGCGGAGAGCTCCGGCTCGGACAGCCGGCCGCCGTCGTCGTCCACCAGGGCCACCAGCTGGGACAGGATGTCCTCGCCAGGGGTAGCGCGCAGCCGGGCGAAGTGCCCGAGGAACCACTCGTGCAGCGCGTCCAGATCCGCCTCGCTGCGCTGGAAGTGTGACCAGGGCAGCCCCAGGTCCAGTGATGCCGCCGCGCCGTCGCCCCACTGCAGGAACTGCTCGCGCATGGTCACCGGCACGCCGAGGATCTCCGAGATCACCGTGACCGGCAGCAGGCTGGCGTAGCCGGCCACCAGGTCCACCGGCTCGCCCCGGTCGCCGCTGGCCAGCTCGTCGAGCAGCTCGTCGGCCACAATCGCGGTGCGCTCGCGCAGCCCGGCCACCGCCTTCGCGGTGAACACCCGGCTGACCAGCTTGCGGTAGCGGGTGTGGTCCGGCGGGTCCACCGCCAGCATCGACGGCGGGTCGATCGGGCCGGCCGAGGTGCGGGTGCCGACCACCTTCAGCACCGCGCGGGCCGGCGGGGGCAGGATCAGGTCGGGACGGGCCACCCCGAAGTCCTCGCTGCGCAGCACCTCGGTGCACACGTCGTGGTGCACCGACGCCCACGCCAGTCCGCCCTTGACCAGCGGGTACGTCTCGCGCAACTGCTCGTAGTAGGGGAACGGGTCGGCCCGGTACGCCGGGTCGACCATCAGCCGGGCGTCCAGGTTGCCCTGCCGGGCCCCCCGGTTCAGCGCCAGCCGCATCAGCCCGTGGGTCGCCGCCCACCTGGCCATCACCCGTGCCGTCATCGCGCGCCTCCACCGTTGGTCGGGGCGCGTGTGCGCCGCGGCTTGTCTCAGTCGTGCTGGGCTGGTCATCGCTCGCGTTCCTCGGCCGGGCTGGCCGGGTCGTTCGGGGTGACCAGGTTGGCCGGCTCCAGGCGCAGCTCCGGATCGATCTGCTGGGCCAGTGCAAGCGCGCCGGCCAGCGCGCCGATCAGCAGCGTGCGCATGGCCGGGCGCTCCAGGTTGCGCTCCTCGAGCCAGCGCAGCATCGCGCTCTCCATGAAGGCCAGCGCGCCGTCCAGCGCGGTACGCAGCGCGGCGGAGCCCCTGATCACCTCGGCGCTGCCCGGCCGGGCGCTGGCCACCTGTTCGACCACCCGCTCCACCCGCGCCGCCCGCTGCTCGCGCACCAACCGCAGCACCTTGGGGCTCTGGTACTTGATGCCGAAGATGACCCGCATGCCGGCCGCGTGCGCCTGCGCGTAGTCGAGCAGGCCGTCCACCGCCTGCGCGATCTGCTCGTCGACCGGGCGGTTCGGATCGGTCGCGGTCGCGTTGCTGATCTCCACGGTGGCCGAGCGGACCACCTCGAGCAGGAAGTCCTCTTTGTCCGGGAAGTAGTGGTAGAGCAGCCCCTTCGACACGCCGGCCGC
>DASWST010000302.1:0-12499 GCA_036402515.1 Pseudonocardia sp. | reverse complement strand
GGATCCGGTGATCCAGGCGGCGGCTGGCAAGGCCGAGGACCGCCTGGATATCGGGCATATCCAGGCGGTCCGAGAACGCCGCCAGACGTCGTCTGGGCGCCGGAGACGGTGAAGAGACTTCGGACACGGGACACTAGGGTGTGTGCGGCTGCCAGCTGGGCGCGGTGCCGAACGGGCCGATGGTCAGCGGCCCTGGCCCGATCTTGCCGGTGAGCTGGTCCCCCTTCGGGGTGCTGGCCAGCGTGGTCACCGGCTGGAACAGCGGGATCGCTGGAAGCTGCTGCCAGAGGATGGACTCGATGGTGCCGACCGCCTGATCAGGGGTGAGCGCGCCGCCCAGGGTGGCATCCAGCAGTGGCTGCAAGGCCGCGAAGCAGAACCCGGTGGCGTTGCGGCTTGGCTGCGCGACGCCGGCCATGCCGGGGGGGCAGCCGAAGTTCGACGCCGCCGTACTGGGCAGGTCGGCACCCACCGCCCTGGGCATTACCGCGAGGTCCACGATCACTCCGGCGGGGACCGGCGGGGCCGCGGCCGGGCTGGACGGCGTCGGGGTGGCGGCCGTCGGGCTTATCCCCGGACTGGCGAGCTGGCCGCCCGGACCGGCAACCGGTGCCGAGGTCGGGGTGGGCGGTGGTCCGTGGCCCGGTATCTGGTGCGGGGCCACCGCGTGCCCTGGGCCACCTCGGGCCCCGTGGCCGGGCCGGGCCGCGACGGCGGGACCCGGCGGCAGCGGCGGGGCGGCGGCCAGGCTGGGGGTGGGGGTGGCGCTGGTACTGGGCGGGATGGGCACCACGGTCGGGTCGGCGAACAGGGCGGGACCCGGCGCGGTGACCACCTCGGCGTCCACCCCGGCCGCGTCCAGCTCCTTGGCCGCCTCCTGGGCGATGGCTAGGAACCGGGGATGGTCGGCCGGTGCTCCGACGGTGACCCGCAGCGGCCCGCCGAGCAGCGTCCACCGGCCGTTCTGGTCGCGCAGGTAACCGGCCGAGGTGAGCAGCTGGTTGACCAGAGCGGGGTCCGGGTGCAGCGGCGCCCCGCCCGGCGCGGTCGGACGGTAGCCCGGCTCGGACGGGGCCAGCAGCTGCGCGTCGTCCCGCACCCCACCGACCCCGTTGGCGGTGCCGATCGCGATCAGCGCATCCCGGTTGAGCATCGCGCCGACCGCCTGGCGCACCCGTACGTCGGTCATCACGCCCTGGTCGGTGCGCATGCCCAGCTGCACCACCATCGGCTGTGGCACCGCCTGTAGCCGCGCCGCCGGGCCCAGCTGGTGCAGTGCGGCCAGGGTGGCCTGGTCCGGCCAGAGGTGCGCGAGCGGCAGCTCCCCGCCGCGCAGCCCCTCGATCATGGCGGTCGGGTCGATCCGGCGCACCACCAGGCTGTCCAGCACCGGCGGGCTGCTCCAGTAGTGGTCGTTGCGGGCCAGCACCAGCTGGCCCCTGGCCCGGTCCAGCGCAGTCACCTGGAACGGCCCGCCGGAGACCGGGATGCTGTCGGTCAGCGCGGTGCCCCAGCCCCGGGGCGCGTCCTTGAGCAGGTGTGCCGGGAGCATGTCGCTGAACAACCGCTGCCACGCCGGATAGGTCTGGGCGAACACCACGTCCACCGCCTTGCCGCCGGCCCGCGAGCGGACGTCGGTGATCAGCCGGTAGCCGGCGGAATCCACCACGCCGGGCTCCGAGCGCATCCGCTGCCACAGGTAGACGAAGTCCTCCGCGGCGATCGGGGCGTTGTCCGACCAGGATGCGGCGAGGTTGAGTTCATAGCTCACCGTGAACGGCGCGGTGGAGGTCACCGTCGCGCTGGTGGCCACCGTGCTGTCCAGCTGCAGGTCGCCGTCCGCCCCGGGCCGGAACACCGACGGCAGCACCAGCGCGGCCACCTCGGTACACAGCGGCGACTGGTCGGAGATCAGGTGCGGGTTGAACCCGGTTCCCAGGTCGTCCACCCCGACCACCAGCTGCTTGCCCTGATCGGGCGCTACCGGCTTCACCGGGGGCGGCGGTACTACCGGCTGAGCCTCCGGGGGCAGCGCCGTCGAGCACCCGGCCAGCAGCAGCGCGAAGACGAGCGGCATGACGAGCAGGAGCCACCGCGAGCCGTGACCAGCCCGTCGCACCGAACGACCTCCTCCAACTACCAGGGGAGGCCATCCTCCCAAAGCGGTCACCGCATCCGGTGCCCGCCTCGAGAGTGGCGTTGCCAGCCGCCTGCTATCGAGGGGCCTTGGTGCGGGCCCTGGCGCGCGCCCGCAGGTGGCTGTCCAGCTCAACCTTGCGCACCCGAACCGACTCGGGCGTGACCTCGACGCACTCGTCCGGTGCGCAGAACTCCAGCGCCTGCTCCAGGTTGAGCACCGTCGGCGGGGTCAGCCGTTCCAGTTCGTCACCGGTCGAGCTGCGCACGTTGGTGAGCTTCTTCTCCCGGGTGATGTTGACGTCCAGGTCGTCGCCCCGGGTGTGCTCGCCGATCACCATGCCGTTGTAGACCAGCGTGGTGGGTGCGACGAACATGGTGCCCCGGTCCGCCAGCTGCATGAGGGCGTAGGTGGTCACCGGGCCGGAGCGGTCCGAGACCAGCGAGCCGGTGCGCCGGGTGCGCAGCTCGCCGACCCACGGCCGGTAGCCGTCGAAGACGTGGTTCATGATGCCCGAGCCACGGGTCTGGGTCAGGAACTCGGTACGGAAGCCGATCAGGCCGCGGGAGGGCACCGTGTAGTCCAGCCGGACCCGCAGCTCGCCGTGGGTCATCTGGATCAGCTCGCCCTTGCGCGCGGCCAGCAACTGGGTGATCACGCCGAGGTGCTCGGTGGGCACGTCGATGGACAGCCGCTCGTACGGCTCGTGCATCCGGCCGTCGATGACCCTGGTGACCACCTCTGGCTTGCCGACGGTGAGCTCGAAGCCCTCCCGGCGCATGGTCTCCACCAGGATGGCCAGCGCCAGCTCGCCCCGGCCCTGTACCTCCCAGGCGTCCGGGCGCTCGGTCGGCAGTACCTTGATGCTGACGTTGCCGACCAGCTCCGCGTCCAGCCGGTTGCGCACCAGCCGCGCGGTGAGCTTTGCGCCCGGGTGCGGGTCCCGCCCGGCCAGCGGTGAGGTGTTGGTGCCGATGGTGACCGAGATGGCCGGCTCATCCACCTCGATGCGCGGCAGTGGCAGGGGGTTGTCCAGGTCGCAGAGCGTGTCGCCGATCATCAGGTCCGGGATCCCGGCGACCGCCACGATGTCGCCGGCGTCGGCCGACTCGGCCGGCACCCGGGTCAGCGCCTCGGTGCGGAGCAGCTCAGTGATCTTGACGTTCTGCACGGAGCCGTCCTCCCGGCACCAGGCCACGGTCTGGCCGCGGTGCAGCCGCCCGGCGCGGATCCGGCACAGCCCGATCCGGCCCAGGTAGGTGCTCGCGTCCAGGTTGGTGACGTGCGCCTGCAGCGGGGCGTCCGGGTCGTCGTCGGGCGCGGGCACGGCGTCGATCAGCACCTCGAACAGCGCCGTCAGGTCGTCCGCGTCCGGCACCGTGCCGTCCACCGGCCGCTCCCGACTGGCCTTCCCGGCCCGGGCGCTGGCGTAGACCACCGGCAGGTCGAGCAGGCCGGCGGTGCTGTCCTCGCCCAGCTCCAGCTCGTCGGCCAGCTCCAGCAACAGCTCCAGCGACTCGTCGACCACCTCGGCGCAGCGGGCGTCGGCGCGGTCGGTCTTGTTCACCACCAGTACCACCGGCAGGTGCGCGGTGAGCGCCTTGCGCAGCACGAACCGAGTTTGCGGGAGCGGGCCCTCGCTGGCGTCGACCAGCAGCAGCACGCCGTCGACCATGGACAGCCCGCGCTCCACCTCGCCGCCGAAGTCCGCGTGGCCGGGGGTGTCGATCACATTGATGGTCATGTCCCGCCAGCTCACCGCCGTGTTCTTGGCGAGGATGGTGATGCCCTTCTCGCGCTCCAGGTCGCCGGAGTCCATCACCCGGTCCTGCGGCTCGCTGCGCTCGGCGAATGCACCGGACTGGCGCAGCATCGCATCCACCAGAGTGGTCTTGCCGTGGTCGACGTGCGCCACGATGGCCACGTTGCGCAGGTCTGCTCTCATGGCAGGGCGCAGCGAGGCGTCGGGACGGGCCAAAGCCGAAGTGGGCACGCGGGTACTCCCAGAAGGTCAAGGGGCGGTATCTCCAGGATACCTCGGGACGAGGCGCCGCCGACTACGACGCTGATCACGCCCCAGGACGCCCGGCCAGCACCGCGGGAGCCCGGCGGGCGCTCCAGGACGCCCGGTCGGCGCGTCCTCAGCCCAGCAGGGTGGCCAGGTCGGGCAGCAGCACCCGGTCGGCGTCCAGCCAGTCCAGCTCGGTCAGCTCCGCTCCGGACACCCAACGCAGACCGGCATGCTCCAGCGCGCGGGGCTCCGGCGAACCCTCGGTCATGGTCGCCGAGTACACCCGCAGCACCGAGCCGGGCAGTGGCACATCCACGCCCACCCGCCCCAGCACGGTGATCCGCGCGCCGAGCTCCTCCTGGCACTCCCGGCGCAGTGCGGCCGGCTCCGATTCACCCAGCTCCACCCGACCGCCGGGCAACTCCCAGCGCCCGGCCAGCCGCGCTGGCACGGCCCGCCGCTGCGCCAACAGCCGGCCGTCCCGCACGATCGCGGCGCCCACCACCACGCGCCGCGTTCCGTCGCGCACGATCGCGGCGCCCACCACCACGCGCCGCGTTCCGTCGGTCAAGCCGGGTCCCCGGTCACGCCCGGTCCTCAGGCAAGCCCGGTCCGCGCCGCACGCGCCCGGTCGGCCGGCGCGGCGGCCGGCCAACGCGCCTCCACCCGGGCACCGCCGTCTGGGCTGGCGGTCATCCGCACCGTGCCGCCCCGGCCACTGACCAGCGCCATGACCAGCGCCAGCCCCAGCCCGGCCCCGCCGCTCACGCCACCTCGGTCGGCCTCCAGCCGGGTGAATCGGTCGAACACCCGACGCCGGTCCTCCTCCGGCACCCCGGGCCCGTCGTCGTCCACTACCAGCCGCACCGTTCGCCCCGCCGGCAGCACGGAGACCCATACCCGCGACCGGGCGTAGCGACGAGCGTTGCCCAGCAGGTTGTCCAGCACCAGCGCCACCTCGGCCGGCGAGGCGGCCGCCAGCACCCTGACCGGCGCGGTCAAGGTGATCGCCGCCGGCGCGTTCACCGGCGCCGAGCAGACCGGTTCCGCCTCAGTCATGACGCCGGTCGACTCCGCCTCAGTCATAACCCCGACCGGCTCCGCCTCAGCCATAACCCCGACCGGCTCCGCCTCGGTGATGTCTTCCTCGGCCGCGAGTCCGGCGGGGTCAGCCTCGGCGAGTGCGGCGGACGGTTCGGGTTCCGCCTCGGAGAGTCTGCCGATGCCCGGACGCCCATTTCCGTTGGTCGCGTGCAGTGCCGGCGGCTGGTCGGCCTCGGCGGCCAGTTCGGCGCGGGCGATCGCCTTGCGGGCCTCGGTCACCATGTCCACCGCCGTCGCCGGAGGCCGGGCGCCGGCGTCCGCGCGGGCCAGTGCCAGCAGGTCGGAGAGCAGCTCGGACAGCCGGGCGGCCTCGGTGGCCACCGAGCGCAGCGTCTCCTCGGCCAGCGCCGGGTCGGGGTGCACCACGGCGACCTCGGCCTGAGCCCGGATGGCGGCCACTGGCGAGCGCAGCTCGTGCGCCGCGTCCCCGGTGAACCGCTCCAACCTGGCCGACGCGTTGTCCCGGCGGGCGAGCAGTTCGTTCAGCTCCACGGCCAGCGCGTGCAGCTCGTCCTTGGCCGGCGGCAGCGGCAGCCGCCTGCCCGGCGGCAGGCTGACCGCGGCGGAGCGCATCCGGTCCACCGGGCGCAGCGCCAGACCCACCGCCGTCCACGCGGCCAGCGCCACGCCGATGCCGGCCAGCAGCGCAGCCAGGCCGAGCCCGAACGCGCCGCGCCGCAGCACCGCCGTGTAGCCGACCAGGTGGGCGGCGGCCAGCACCAGCCGGGGCGAGCCGTTCGGCGCGATGGCCACCACACCCAACCACCGGGTCGGGCCCTCCGGCTCGGCCACCGTCACCGCTTCCCCGGCGGCCAGCCGGCGCACCACGCTGGTCTCCAGTGGCAGCGGCAAACCGCCGTCCAGCGGGCGCCCGGCGGTGTCGGCGACCCGGATGGCGATCCGCTCGGAGACTCCGTCCACCGAGTCGTCGGCGGGCACCACGGAATCCTCCGGCACCCCGGCGGACAACTGGCCGGTCGCGTTCGCGGCGGCCCTGGCCAGCTCCACGTCCACCGCGCCAGTAATGGTGATCCCGACCAGCCCGGTGGCCAGCCAGGCCAGTGCACCCAACGCGAATACGGCCACGCCACCGACCGCGATCGTGATCCGAACGCGGAGACTTCGACGTGCCCACCAGCCGGCGAGGAACGCCGGCGTTTTCACCCCGAGGCCCCTACCCGGTAGCCGTGGCCGCGCACCGTGCGCAGCAGATGTCCGGCGCCCACAGCCTGAAGCTTACGACGCAGGTATCCGACATAGACCTCGACCGCGTTTCGGCTGGCCGCCTGCTCGCCGCCCCAGGCCAGCCGGAGCAGCTCGTCCTTGCTCAGCACCGTGTCCGGCCGGCTGGCCAGCGCGTAGAGCACCGCAAACTCACGAGGGCTCAGCTCCACCGGGCGACCCGACCAGCTCACCTGCTTGGTCGCCGGGTCAACCATCAGCTCTCCCAGCCGCAACCGGCGCCCGGACTGCCCGCGCTCCGCCTCGCGGCGCCGCAGCAGGGCCTTCACCTGGGCCACCAGGACCATGAAGGAGAACGGCTTGACCAGGTACCCGTCCGCGCCGAGGTCCAGGCCGTCCGCCTGGTCCACCTCGCCGTCCTTGGCCGAGATCAGCAGCACCGGGGTGTCTACCCCTTCGGCACGCAACTGCTCGAGCACCCGGTAGCCGGACAGGCCGGGAATGATGATGTCCAGCAGGATCAAATCGAAACTGCCAGTTATCGCGGCACGTAATGCGGTGGGGCCGTCGCCCGCCGTGACCACGTCTAATCCTTCGGCCGTGAGGCCTCGACCGAGGGCAGTCCGCACCCCGGCCTCATCGTCGACCACCAGCACTCTAGGCATCGGATACGACGCTACGCGGAGAAGCTCTCAACGAGATCACAATCTCTCAGGGCGTTCTCAGAGCATATGGTTCACCCTAACCCAATGGATACGGGCCGAATCGCGCTTGCCCTATCGGGCGCCGCGGCGATTGCGCTCGTCGGGGCATTCGCGGCCAACCTGATCGGTCCCTCGGCCGCGCCCGCCACGGCGGCCCTGCCGGCGATCAGCGCGGACCAGCTGATCTCCTCAATTAGGCAGGCCAGCCCGACCGCGCTGGCCGGCACCGTGCAGCTGGACTTCCGGCTCGGGCTGCCCGGGACGACCGGCGCGGAGGACAACCCGAGGACCGCGCGGGTCTGGGCGGACGGCTGGGACCGGCAGCGCATCTCGTTGCCCTACCCGGATGGCGAGCGCACCGTCGTCGACGACGGTGCGACGGTGTGGGTCTGGAACTCAATCACCCGTTCGGTGACCACCGCGCCGGCTCCGACGAGCAGCCTGACGCTGTCCACGGTGACCGCGCTGCCGGCGATGACCGGAATGCCCAGCGGCCCGAGACAGCACGGCGCATCCCGAGGCGGTCAGCTGATGACCAACCCGGTGCAGGCGGCCAGCGCGGTGCTGAGCATGCTTCGCCCGGACAGCATCGTGCGGCTGGACCCCGACGCGACGGTCGCCCATCGGGCCGCCTACCAACTCGTGCTCGATCCGGTGCCCACCGAGCGGACCCTGCTGCGCGAGGTTCGGGTCGCGGTGGACGGGCAGACCCGACAGCCGCTGGAGGTGTCGGTGCTGGCCAATGGGTCGGCCGAGCCCGCGCTGCGCATCGGATTCACTCAGGTCAGCTTCGGGCCGCAGGACCCCGCGCTGTTCGAGTTCACTCCGCCCCGCGGTGTCCAGGTGCGGCCGACCGCGGCCCCGCCCGCGCGGGGCGGTGCGGCTGATCCGGCCGGTGCCCCGCCGGGCCTGGTGAACGCGGCGCCCTCCTGGGGAGGCCAGGTCGACAGTGCGGTGATCGGCGTGGGCTGGGACACCGTGCTGGTGCGCCAGATGCACCCCACCGGGCGGCCCCACTGCGCGGCGGCGGCTCCCTCGGCCACCGGGGTGGCGAGCGAGGGTTCACCTGAACAGCCCCCCGCTGTGGGCACCGTGTTGGCCGGAGCCAGCCGGCCGATCAGTGGACCATGGGGACACGGGCAGCTGGTGAGCAGCTCCATCGGCAACGTGGTGATCACCTCGGACGGTCGGATGGCCACCGGGGCGGTCCCCGCCCAGGTGCTCATCGAGGCGCTGACCCAATGACCCGGCCGGACCGAGCCGGCACGATCTGTTCGCCCTCGGCGGTGGCGACCAGTGAGCCGAGACCGGACGAGCGGATGCTCCCGGACCGCGCGGCGGTGACGCCGGTCCCGCCGGCCGCCCGGTTGCGCGGACTGCGCAAGGTGTACCGACGGACGGTGGCACTGGACTCGGTGGATCTGGACGTGCCGACCGGCTCGGTGCTCGGCCTGCTGGGAAGGAACGGCGCCGGCAAGACCACCATGCTCCGACTGCTACTCGGCTTGTCCCGACCGACCGAGGGCAGTGTGGAGCTGCTCGGTGAGCCGATGCCGGTGGGCGCCGCCAGCGCCCTGCCGCACGTGGGCGCGCTGATGGAGGTCCCTGGGTTCCTGCCGTTCCTGACCGGCCGGGACAACCTGGCCCGGTTGGCCGCCGCCGAGCCGTTGGTGCGCACCAGCGCGATCGTCGAGGCGGTGAACTACGCCCTGCGCCGCGTCGGCCTGGACCGGGAGGCGGCCATCGACCGTCCGTACCGGGGCCACTCGCTCGGCTTGAAGCAACGCCTCGGGCTGGCCGCCGCGCTGCTCGCGCCGCGCCGGCTGGTGGTCCTGGACGAGCCGACCAACGGGCTGGACCCGGCCGGCATCCGGGACGTGCGCCGGCTGATCGGCGAACTGCGCGCGGCGGGCAGCACGGTGCTGCTGTCCTCGCACCTGTTGAGCGAGGTCGAGGAGACCTGCACGCACGTGGCCATGCTGTCCGCCGGCACGGTGGTGGCCACCGGCACGCTGACCGAGCTGCTGGAGGCGGATGGCCCGGCGCTGGAGATCTCCACCACCGAGCCGCGCGCCGCGCTGGCCGCGCTGCGCACCGGCCGGATCCCCGGTTATGCCGAGCGCGGGCTGGTGATCGCCGACCTGGTCGATACTCCCCCGGAAGTGGTGCTGAGCTCCCTGGCGAGCGCTGGCGTGCCGGTCTCCGAGGCCCGCCCCCGGCGCACCGGGCTGGAGGAGCTGTTCGTCCGGCTCACCGAGGAGGGGACGTGAGCCCGGTGCAGCGGGCCTCCCGGCGCGCGCTGAGTATCACCCCGGCCGGGGACCGCCACGCCGCCCCGCTGACCCGGTTGCTGCGCGTCGAACTGCGCACCGAGCCGCGCCGGCCAAGGACCCTGGTCAGCCTCGTGGTGCTGGCGCTGGTGCCGGTAGTGATCGGACTCGGGGTGTCCGCCAGCGCCACCGATCCCGGAGGCGACCGGCCGGGAGCGGGGCTGGGGCTGATCACGGCGGTGTCCGGGAACGGGATGATGCTGCCGATCACCGCGCTGGGCGTGGCGCTGCGCCTGCTGCTGCCGCTGTGCGTGTGTATCGCGGCCGCCGACGCCCTCGCCGGCGAGGCGGCGCACGGCACCCTGCGCGGTCTGTTGCTGGCCCCGGTGAGCCGGATCAGGCTGGTCTGGATCAAAGCCTTCGGCGTGCTGGTGGTGGCCGTCCTGCAGGTCGCGGTGGTCACCGGGGTGGGCCTGCTGGCCGGGCTGATCATCGTCGGAGGCGGCGACCAGCTGCTCACCCTGTCCGGCTCCTCGGTGGGCCTCGGCGCGGCGCTGGCCCGGGTGGCCCTGGCCGCCGGCTGGACCGTGCTGCAGGTGGCCGCCGTCGGGGCGGTCGCGCTGGCCGTCTCCGCGTTCACCGACCACCCACTGGTGGTGCTGGCCACCGTGGTCGGCGGGGCGATCGTGTCCTGGCTGCTGGGCGCGATCCCGGCCCTGGACTGGCTGCGGCCGGTACTGCTGACCAGCGGCTGGGCCTCGCTGTCCGACATGCTGCGCGACCCGGTGCCCACCGACGGGTTGACCCAGAGCGCGCTGCTCGCCGGGGTTTACCTGGTGATCGGGATGACCGGGGCGATCGTCGGGACGCTGCGCCGGGAAGCCTGATAGGGAACGATGCCCGCATGGCTGATCTGCTCGACGACGCCGCCGTCACCGAGGCGCTGCGCGACCTGCCCGACTGGACCCGGGACGGCGACGCGCTGGTACTGACCGCCCAGCTGCCCAGCTTCCCGGCCGCCATCGCGGTGGTGGACCGGGTGGCCGAAACCGCCGAAAAGGACGACCACCACCCGGACATCGACATCCGCTGGCGCACCCTCACGTTCCGCTGCTCGACCCACTCCGCCGGCGGCATCACGGACAAGGACGTGCGGCTGGCCGGCGCGATCTCCGGGCACGTCCAGGCCGCGCGGGACTGAGCGACCCGCGCCGTCAGCCCAGTCAGCCGACGGGGGTCCTGGGCGGCCCCAACGGGCCCCGGTACGGCAGCGTCTGGCTGTACACCACGTTGGTCGTCGTGCTGCCGAACTGGGCGAGCTCGTCCATCAGCTGCTCCAGGTGGCCCATGGACGCGGCGGCCACCTTCAGCGTGTAGCAGTCGTCGCCGGTGGTGCGCAGGCACTCCAGGATCTCCAGCCGCTCGGCCAGCACCCGGTGCAACGGCTCGTGTTGGTTGCCTGGGTACTTCAGCCGGACCATGGCGAGCACCGTGAAGCCGACCTTCTCCAGGTTGATGTCCGCCCGGTAGCCGGTGACCACACCGGCCGCCTCCAGCCGCTTGACCCGCTCGGTGGCCGCCGACGCGCTCAGGTTCACCCGCCGGCCGAGCTCGGTGAGCGGGAGCCGCCCGTCCCGCTGCAGCTCGACCAGAATGGCCCAGTCCGTCAAATCCAGACTCTCGGTCACACCGCGAAGATACCGGTTGATTCACGCCGATACGCTCGATTTGCCGGAAGAACTCTCTTCAAGCTCGGGTATGCCGCGAATACCCTCATGGCGTGGAAATTGGTGTCAACGTGCCCAACTTCGGCCCCGGCACCGACCCCGGGGTGCTGCGCCAGTGGGCGCGCACCAGCGAGGGCCTGGGCTACCGGCTGCTGATGGTGTCCGACCACATCGCGGTCACCCCGGACGTGGCGGCGCAGTACCCGGCGCCGTTCTACGAGCCGTTCACCACGCTGTCCTGGCTGGCCGGGGTGACCGACCGGATCCGCCTCGGCACCACGGTGTTGATAGTGCCGTACCGCCACCCGCTGCTCACCGCGCGGATGGCGGCCAACCTGAACCAGCTCAGCGACGGGCGGCTGGTGCTCGGCGTGGGGGTGGGCTGGGCAAGGCAGGAGTTCGACGCGCTGGGCGTGCCGTTCTCCCGGCGCGGCGCGCTGACCGACGAACACCTGCGGGCGATCCGAGCCGCCTGGGCGGACGACGCGGACTACCGGGCCGGCCGGATCCCGATCTGGGTCGGCGGGAACAGCGACGCCGGCCTGCGCCGCGCGGTACACCTCGGCGACGCCTGGCACCCATTGCGGATCTCGCTGGACTGGCTGCGTGCGGCCGCCGGGCGACTCAAGGCCGCCGCCGACGAGCAACACCTGCCGGCACCCGCGCTGGCGCCCCGGATCGTGCTGCGGCTCACCGACGGGCCGCTGACCGGGCCGGAGCGGCTGGCCGGCACCGGCACGATCCAGCAGGTAGTCGACGACCTCGAACAGCTGCGGCTGCTCGGCGCGGACACCGTGCTGCTGGACCCGTTCTCCGGGGATCCCGACGAGATCCGACATCCCGAAACCGCCTGGCAGGCGTTGGCCACCGTGGCCGCGCACTGGCCGCTGCGCACCCACCGCACCGGGGAGGAACACCCATGAGTCCCGAAGACGAACGCCTGCTGCACGCGGCGATCGAACTGGCCGTCGGCGCACGCAACGCCGGCAACCCGCCGTTCGGCTCGCTGCTGGTCGGGCCGGACGGCGAGGTGCTGGCCAGGGAGCACAACACGTCGGTCACCGACTCGGACATCACCGCGCACCCGGAGCTGAAGCTGGCCAGGTGGGCAGCCCGCGAGCTGGATCCGGCCACCGCCGCCGGCACCACCATGTACACCAGCTGCCAGCCGTGCGGCATGTGCGCTGGGGCGATCGAGCGCTCCGGGCTGGGCCGGGTGGTATTCGCACTGTCCACCGAGCAGGTCACCGCCCTCAAACCGCCGGCCACCGGCCCGGCCGTGCGCCTGGAAGGCCCCGCCCTGTTCGACGAAGCGAGCGCCGCGGTGGCCGGCTACTACTGACGTCGTGAGTGGCGATGGTCGC
>DASWST010000301.1:0-63404 GCA_036402515.1 Pseudonocardia sp. | reverse complement strand
GCCATGGTCCAGCCCATGTGGCCGTGGCCGGTGTTGTAGTACAGGTTCTCGTGGCGGCGGCCGCGGCCGATGATCGGCGGGCCGTCCGGGGTCATGGGGCGCATGCACGAGCGCAGCGTCGCCCGGTCCCAGTCCGCCGCGCCGGGAAACAGTTCACCGGAGACGGCGAGGATGTTCGCGAAGTCCTCCGGCGTGAACTGGCGGCTGTAGCCGTCGAACTCGGCCGTCGAGGAGACGCGCAACGCTGATCCGAAGCGAGACCAGGCGACAAGCGTCGCCTCGTCGACCCCGCCGTAGGTCGGCGCCGCCTTGTCGTCGGTGATGTCGACGGTCAGCGAGTAGCCCTTGGCCGGATACACCGGCAGATTCTGGCCGACCGTGCGGGACAGGAAGGGGCTGCCGACGCCGAGGGCGAGCACGTAGTTGTCAGCGCGGTAGAGCTCGCGATCGGTGCGCAGCCCGGTGATCCGGCCATGGTGCTCGATCAGTTCGGTCGCGACCACTTCGGTGCGGAACTCGACCCCCAGCTTTTCGCAGATCTTCGCGAGGTTGACGGTGAACTTCTCCGAGTTGCCGGTGCCGTCGCCCTTGCCGTGGATTGCCCCCTTGATCACGCCTACCGCGGCGGTGAACGCAGGGTCGAGCCGCGCGACCTGCTCCGCGGTCAGTGCCTCGATCTGCTGGCCGTGCTCGGCCAGCAACCGCATGCGTTCCATGCCGAGTTCGAGTTGCCGGTCGTCCCGGTACAGGTAGAGCGCCCCGAGCCGGTGCTCGTCGTACTCGATGCCTTCCTCGTCCACCAGCCGGTACAGCTCACGCTGGCTGTACTGGCACAGCGCGAGCTTGGCCAGGGTGTTCACCCGCGCCCGGTGTGGCGTGCACTCCCGCAGAAACTGGACGCCCCAGTTGACGAACCGCGGATCGAGCCGAGGTTTCACCCGGATCGCGGTGCGCTCGCCGCGCAGCGACCGCAGGAGCATGGCCGGTGCCCGCGGGGACGCCCATGCGAAGGCGTGGCTCGGGGCGATCAGGCCGGCATTTCCACCCGTGGCGTCGGAGCCCAGCTGCGAGCGCTGCTCGACCACAGTCACGCCGTGCCCCTGCGACGCGAGGTAGTACGCCGTGGTCACTCCGATGACCCCGCCGCCGATGACGACCGTCCTCATTCCGGGTCCTCCTCAGGCCGCGGCGATCGACTGGACTTCGACGACCAGGCCGTCGAGCAGCAGGCCGGCGACGACGGTGGCCCGTGCGGGGCGGTGCGCGCCGAAGCAATCCGCCCATGCCCGGTTGAAGTCCGGCAGCACGTCGAGCGAAGTGACGAAAACCGTTGCGCTCACGACGTTCTCGAGGTCGAGGCCCGACTCGGCCAGGATGACCCGGATGCGCTCGATGATCGCCTCGGTCTGCTGGTAGGCGTCTCCGGGCGCGATCACGTTGTTCTGCGCGTCGAGCGCGACCTGGCCGGCGAGGAAGACAAATCCGCCGGCGCGGGTCGCCTGCGAATACGGGAACAGGGCCTCGCCAAGGCCGGCCGGGTTGATCGTGACGACTTTTGGCATGTCCGTCAGCTCCTCAGTAGATTCCCGCGTAGCGTTTCGGGACGACCGTTCGCTCGACGAAGTCGATCAGCGCCACCCAGTCGAAGACCGGGACCCCGGTCGCCTCGTGCACCGCGTGGGCGTAGACGGGTAGATCACTGCACTCCAGCAGCAGGGCGCCGATGTCGGGGTGGTCGATCAGCAGTTCACAGCAGGCCCGCGTCACCTCGTCGCGCATCGTGTCGGTGTCGAGCTTTCCCGACTCCTGCAATACCACCGAGGCGAAATGGGGGAACGACTCCATGCCGGCGAACGCCGTCGAATCGTCGACGCCGATGCCCACGGCCGCCAGCAGTTCACCGGTCACGCCCTCGGAGTTGGCCACGACCACGCCGACCTTCCGGTCCGAACCGATCAGGGAACGGATGAACGGAACCAGCAGCAGACTGCTCATGACCACCGGAACCGACACGGCGTCCGCCGCCGCGCGCTGCCAGAGCCCGAAGAACCCGCAATTGCTGGTGATGGCGCGAACGCCCTCGGCCTCCAACTGCCGGGCCGCCGCCACGATGTCCTTTGTGTACCGCTCGGGCCGCGCGGCGCCACGGAGGATGTCGGCGCCGGGCACGTCCACCGGCAGGTAGCGGACCGGGTAGTCGAAGCTCGCCGCGTGGTTGACATCCCCGGGAATGAACGGGATGTGCCACCTCGCACAGATGATTCCGATCGGAAAGCCGTACGCCGTCTGCCCCGGCCGAGCCGTGTAGAGCGCCACCGCCACCTCCTACTGCATTCAGCGGTGCATGCAGCATAAAGTGAAGCGTCGGCCGACACAACCGTCGGTGCTGGATCCGCCGCCGTGCCGGCGCTCAGCGCAGCTTGCGCAGGGTCACCGAGAGCGCTTCGAGGATGTGGTCCCGCGCGGCCTTCTCCGCCGCGTCACCGTCGCGCTTCCGCAGCGCGACCTCGATCTGCCGGTGCCCCTCGATCGAGGCCGCCGCCTCCTCGTTGGTGTAGAGGTCGGCGATCCGGTAGTTGAAGAAGTGCTCGGTGTGCTGGCCGTTGAGGCGGCCGAGCCGCTCGTTGCCCGCCGCGGCGAAGATCGCCCGGTGGAACCAGGTGTTCTTGTCCACCAGGACCTGCCGCGCCGACCTTGCCAACGTCACCGTGCCGGCCTCCACCTCGAGCACGGCCTCGATGGCCTTGCCGCCTCCCCGCTCCGCGGCGAGGCGGGCCGCCATGCCCTCCAGTGCCGCGCGAACCTCGTAGATCTCGATGATCTCCGAAGGGGTGAACTCGCGCACCGCGAACCCGCGTTTGGTCGGGACGACCAGGCCCTCGGAGGCCAGCAGGTACAGGGCTTCCCGGACCGGGGTGCGGGAGACCTGAAGCTGGTCCGCAAGATCCGCGGCGATCAGCCGCTCCCTGGGCCGCAGCGCCCCTTCGATGATCTGACGGCGAAGCAGATCCCGAGACTCGAGCGTCAACGATGAGGGTTGCGACACGGACCATCACCCCTTTCGACAGACCACAGAATTTACCGGAGTTTACATGCAGTACTCCATGCGCCACGTCATGCACCGGCTTTGTTTACTGATAGCGCTGAGTATGAGTACAACTCCTCTTGCGTCTGGCCTGTGATGTGGGCTACACAGACACCTCAGACGTCTGATGGGAGTGGCGCCGTGGCCAAGATCGCCGTCTTGCACACCAGCTTCGTGTTCGTGAACGTGGAGCTCCGGGTGCAGCAGCTGCTGGACGAGATGCTGCCCGACGACGAGATCATCCATTTTGTCGACTCGGACGTGCTGGCCACGGTAGTCCGCGAGGGCGGGATCTCGGCGGACAGCGAGAAGCGGATGGTGCTGCTCGCGGAGGCCGCCGAGCGGGCCGGCGCCGACGTGATCTTCTCGGCGTGCTCCTCGCTCGGCCCGACCCTGGACGCCGCCCGCAAGGCCGTCGAGGTGCCGATCGTCAAGATCGACGACGCGATGGCCACGCACGCCGCGGCCAACGCGAGCCGGATAGGCGTGCTCGCCACCGTGCCGACCACGCTGGGCCCAACGGCGGACCTCATCTATGCGCACGCCGGGGAGCTCGGCCGCAAGGTGCAGGTCGTGCAACACCTGTGCGAGGGGGCGTTCCAGACCCTGATGGGCGGCGACAAGGCCGCCCACGACGAGATGGTGCTGGCCGGCGCGCTCGAGCTGGCGAAGGACGTGGAGATCGTCGTGCTGGCGCAGGCCTCGATGTCCCGGTTGCAGCCGTCGCTGGAGGAGAGTCTCGGCATCCCAGTGCTGTCCAGCCCACAGATGGGCATCCAGATGCTGGCCGACATTGCGCACGGTCCGCGGCGCCCGTGACGGCCGAGCTGCTCGACGGCCGCGAGCCCGTCCCGGCGGGGAGCCTGTTGGATGGGCTCCCACCGGTCCGGGTGGCCCCCGATGCGTTGGCGCTGATCCGGGCGGAGAACGAACGCACCGGTACCCGCGTCGCCGTGCTGGACGACGACCCGACCGGAACCCAGACCGTCGCCGGCGTTCCGGTGCTGACCTCGTGGGCGGTCGCGGACCTGCAGTGGGCGATGGACGCCGGTGCCGGCACCTTCTTCGTGCTCACCAACACCCGTAGCGGCAGTCCCGCGCTCGCCCGTTCCCGGAACGCGGAGATCGCGGCGAACCTGGAGACTGCCGCGAAGGCCGCCGGTGGGGTACCGGTGCGCCTGGTCAGTCGGTGCGATTCGACGCTGCGGGGCCACTACCCGCTGGAGACCGACGTCCACCAGGCCGCCGCCGAGGCCCGTGGCGCGCCCTACCACGCGGTGCTGTTCAGTCCGGCCTACCTGGCCGCCGGGCGGATCACCGTCAACGACGTGCACTGGACCCGTCGCGGCGAGGAGCTGGTGCCCGTGGCCAGCACCGAGTACGCGCGGGACGCGACGTTCGGCTACCGCAGTTCGAATTTGCGGGAGTTCGTGGCGGAGAAGACCGGCGGCCGTTTCCGGCCTGAGGACGTCGTCTCGCTGCACCTCGAGGTGATCCGCTCGGGCGGCCCGGAGGCGGTGCGGGACGTGTTGCTGGCGGTCCGCGGCGGCCAGCCGGTGATCGTCAACGCGGTGCGGGAGGAAGACCTGGAGGTCGTGGTGCTCGGCGTGCACCTGGCCGAGCGGGAGGGCCGCCGGTTCCTGCACCGCAGCGGGCCTTCACTGGTCAGGGTGCTGGGCGGGCTCGAGACTCGCCCGCCGCTGCGCCACGAGCAGCTCTACCCGCGTGGGCCTCGGCCTGGGCACGGGCTTGTCGTGGTCGGTTCGCACGTCGGCCACAGCACCCGCCAGGTGGCCGAGCTGCTCGAGCTGCCCGAGTTGACCAGCGTCGAGCTCAACGTGCCCGAGCTGCTCGCGGCGACCGTCACCGAGGCGGTGGTCGCCTCGGCCGCCGCCAAGGTTGCCTCGGCGCTGGAGCACTCCGATGTGCTGCTCGCGACCAGCAGGGAACTGGTTGTCGGCGCGACCCCCGCCGAGAGCCTGGAGATCGCCGGGCGGGTGTCGCGCGCGCTGGTCTGGGTCGTCTACGGCGTACACACCGCCGTGCCGTTGCGCTTCGTCCTGGCGAAGGGCGGCATCACCTCCAGCGACCTGGCCACCGAGGGGCTGCGGATCCGCCGCGCCGAGGTCATCGGCCAGCTGTTCCCCGGGATGGTCTCGGTGTGGTTGGCCGCCGACGGCGAGGCCGACGTCGGCCTGCCGTTTGTGGTGTTCGCGGGGAACGTCGGCGAGACATCGGCACTAGCCGAAGCCGTCTCACTGCTGCGCTAAATCTCACCGCTCTCTACAAAGGAGTAGGAGAACCCCATGCGTGACGCGCTCAAGGCCGGGGCGTTGCTCGTCGTCGCCGCGGTGGCACTGACCGGCTGTGGGTCAGGCGGCGGCGGAGGCGCCGCACCGGCCGGCGGCGGTGCGGCAGGCTCGTTCATCTTCCTGCCCAAGTCGCTGGACAACCCGTACTGGGTGGACGCCCGCAAGGGCATGGAGGACGCCGCGGGCAAGCTCGGCGTCAAGGCCGAGTTCCTCGGCCCGCCCAAGGACGACGCCGCCGCTCAGGTGGCCATATTCGAGTCCGCGCTGGCTCGGCAGCCGCTGGGGATCGCGGTGTCGCCGAACGACCCGGGCAGCGTGAAGGACGTCATCTCCCGGGCCCGCGCGGCGGGCATCCCGGTCATCGCGTGGGACGGCCCGGTGCCGGGCAGCGCGGTGCAGGGCTACATCGGTACGGACAACGTCGCGGCTGGTGCGCGCGAGGGCGAGGCGCTGGCGGAGGCGATCGGCAACAAGGGCAACGTCGCGGTTGTCATCGGCAGCCTCAGCGCGCCCAACTTGAAACAGCGCCTGGACGGTTTGACCAGCGCACTGGCCAAGCACCCGGACATCAAGGTGGTGGCGACCGAGGAGTCCGGCGAGTCCGTGGCCACCGCGCAGAACAAGGCGGAGACGATCCTGCAGGCCAACGCCGATCTGGCCGGGATGGCCGGCATCGGCGGCTCCGACCTTCCCGGCATCGCCGGTGCGCTCAAGGCCGGAAACCGCTGCGGCACGGTCAAGGCGGTCGGCTTTGACGTGGTGCCCCAGGGCATCGACGGCATGCAGGGCGGCTGCGTGCAGGCGCTGGTCTCGCAGAAGCCATTCGGCATGACCGCCGATGCGTTGAAGCTGCTGGTCGACATGCACAAGGGCACGTCCACCCAGCCGAACGGCTTTTCCATCGACACCGGGGTGGTGGTGGTGAAACCGGCGGATCTGAACGGCTTCCTCGGCCAGGCCCCGCACTGAGGCGATCAGATGACGGACGCTCCGCTGATCGCCGTGCACGGCATCACCAAGCGGTTCCCCGGGGTGTTGGCGCTTGACCAGGTGGACTTTGCCGTCCGCGGCGGGGAGGTGATGGCACTCGTCGGGGAGAACGGGGCAGGCAAGTCCACCCTGGTCAAGATCCTCGCCGGCGCCTACCGAGGGGACGCCGGCGAGGTGCTGGTGGACGGCATAGCGGCCGACATCAGCAGCCCGAAGGCATCCCGAGGGCACGGCATCGCAGTGATCCACCAGGAGCTCGATCTGGCCGAGCACCTCTCCGTCGCGGAGAACATCTTCGTCGGGCGCGAGCACCGCACCCGACTGGGCCTGGTCGACTTCGCCAGGATGCGCGAGGCGAGCACCGCCGTGCTCGCCGATCTCGGCGTCCAGATCGACCCGCGCGCACTGGTCTCGTCGCTCAGCCTGGCGCGCAAACAGATGGTCGAGATCGCCAAGGCGCTGGCGCTCGACGCGCGGCTGGTGGTGATGGACGAACCCACCTCGGCGCTCACCGAGAACGAGGTCCTGGTCCTGCTCGACCTGGTGCGCAGGCTGCGGGCGCGCGGGGTCGCGGTGGTCTACGTCTCGCACCGCTTCCGCGAGGTATTCGCGGTCGCCGACCGGATCACCGTGCTGCGCGACGGCAAGCTGGCCTGCCCCGTGCTGCACACCGCCGAGACGACACCCGACGCCGTGGTCTCCCGCATGGTCGGCCGGGAAGTACTGGCGATCTTCGGTGACCATTCCGCCCACGAGATCGGCGCCCAACCCGTGGTCTCCGTCCGGGGCCTGCGGTCCGCACCGCGAGTCAAGGACATCAGCTTCGACCTGTTCCCCGGGGAGATCCTCGGTGTCGCCGGGCTGGTCGGGGCGGGGCGCAGCGAGTCGGTCCGGGCGATCTTCGGGGTCGACCGGATACAGGCCGGCGAGGTGCGTTTCGAGGGCCGGGTGGTGCGCTGGCGTTCGCCGCGCCAGGCCATCGCGGCCGGCGTCGCGCTGGTACCCGAGGACCGCAAGGGGCAGGCGCTGTTCCTGGGGCTGCCCGTCCGGGTCAACATCGCGGCGGCCTGCTCGGCGCTGGTCAGCCGGGCCGGTGTGCTGCGCCGAGGCGCGGAGCGTCGGTTGGCTGTCGAGCACGCCCGCGAGCTGCGGCTGCGGGGCACCGCGATCGACGTCGCGGCCGGCACACTCAGCGGCGGCAACCAGCAGAAGGTGGTGCTCGCCCGGTGGCTGGCCCTGCGTCCCAAGGTGCTGCTGTTGGACGAGCCGACTCGAGGCATCGACATCGGGGCGAAGGCGGAGATCTACCGGATCATCCGGGAGATCGCGTCCCGTGGCGTGGCGGTACTGATGATCTCCTCCGAGCTGCCCGAAGTGCTCGGCATGAGCGATCGCATCCTGGTCCTGCGGGAGGGCAGGGTGGCCGGCGTACTGCCGGGGCCGGGCACCGACGAACGGACAGTCATGGCGTTGGCCACGGGCGTTGAGGAGCAGGTTGCATGAGCGTGGACAGAGATGTTCGCCCGCGCAAAGTCGCCGGGAATGGCGCGGGGTCGAGCCGCGGCGCGTGGCTCGAGCGCGGCGGGCGGATTCTCGGCGCGAAGGAGACCGGGTTGGCCGCGGTGCTGGTGGTCATCGTGTTGTTCCTGGCGTGGCAGTCGCCGAACTTCCTCACCGCCGCCAACCTGGTGGTCGTCTCCCGACAGATCGCCCTGGCGCTCTTCATCAGCATCGGCATGACGTTCGTGATCCTCTCCGGCGCGATCGACCTGTCGGTGGGTTCGGTGGTGGCGCTGGTGTCGGTGACGGTCGGACAGCTGATGGTGACCGCCGGACTGCAGCCGGTGTTGGCCACGGTGTTGGCGTTGGTGGTCGGGGCGCTGGTCGGGGTATTCAACGGGGCCGTCGTGGCATACACCCGGATCCCGTCCTTTGTGGTCACGCTCGGCATGCTGGCGATGGCCAGCGGGCTCGCGCTCGGCATGACCCAGGGCCAGACGATCAGCGGGTTCCCCGCCGGCTTCCTCGCCATCGGGCAGGGCTCCACGCTGGGCGTACCCAACCCGGTATGGCTGGCCGCGCTGGCCGCCGTCGTGGCGCACCTGGTGCTGGCCAGGACAACCTTCGGCCGGCACGTCTACCTGCTGGGCAGCAACGAGCAGGCGGCCTTGCTGTCCGGTATCTCAGTGCGTAGGACGAAGATCCTCATCTTCACCATCGCGTCCACCCTGGCCGCGTGCGCGGCGATCGTCGAGACGGCCCGGCTCACCGTCGGCCAGCCCTCGGCGGGCGCGGGCTACGAGCTCGCCGCCATCGGTGCGGTGGTCATTGGCGGGGCCAGCCTGTTCGGCGGCGAGGGATCCATCCTCGGCACCGTGTTGGGCACCACGCTGCTCGGCTTGATCCTCAACGGCCTGATCCTGCTCGGGATCTCCGCGTACTGGCAGCAGGTGTTCAGCGGCGCGGTGATCATCCTGGCGGTGGGGCTGAACTTCTGGCGGCAGCGGCAGCGACAGCGGAGTTAGGAACGCCAGTATGGTCGTCTTGACATCTATACCTCTGACGTCTGATGGAGGCTACTGTGCGGCGACCGTTAGCGGACGATCTGGCGGAGCGGATCCTGGACGACGTGCTGTCCGGCCGCTACGGCGTCGGCACCGCGTTGCCCAGCGAGTCGGAGCTGGCCGAGGAGTCCGGGCTGTCCCGGCTGACCGTGCGCGAGGCGGTCAAGACCCTGCGCTCGAAGGGGGTGCTGCGGGTGGTGCAGGGCCGAGGCACCTATGTCGCGCCCACCGTCGAGTGGTCCGTGCTCGACCCCACGCTGCTGATCGCCCGCTCCGCCGCCCAGGCCGATTCGCTGCTGCTGCCGTTGAAGTTCATCGAGGCCCGCCGGCTGGTCGAGGTGGGCGTTGCCGAGCTGGCCGCGACCCGCCGGGGCGAGAAGGACATCAGCCGCCTGGAGGAAACGCTGGACGAGATGCGCACGGCGTCGATAGCGAAGGACGTCGGCACGTTCGTCCGGGCCGATATCGCGTTCCATCAGGTCATCCTGGACGCGGCGGACAACGCGTTCGTGGCCGCGATCTTCGACCCGCTGGCCCAGATCCTCCGGCTCACCCGCTACCAGACCTCGGCGCACGCGGCGGTACGCCGGCACGCCATTGCCCACCACGGCAACATCCTGCAAGCCATCGCCGCCGCCGACCCGACAGCCGCTCGGCAGGCCATGCACGCGCACATCGTGCAGACCGAGAACGACATGGTGAAGTACGTCCGCGACCCGGCGGCGGCGCTCACCGAGCTGCGTGGCAGCGACCTGCGCCGCGCCTGACCACGAAGGAGAAGTGTCGATGAAGGTGCTCGTCACGGGCGCGCAGGGCAAGGTCGGCCGCGCTGTCACCTCAGGCCTGGTCGAGGCGGGCCACCAGGTCACCGCCTCCGACATCGGCCGGGGTGTGTTCGAACGACCCCTGCCGGGGGAGCCCGCCTACCAGCAGGCCGACCTCACCGAAGCCGGCCAGGCGTTCGCGATCGTGCACGGGCACGACGCCGTGGTGCACGCCGCGGCCATCCCCGACCCGACGCACAATCCGCCGCACGTCGTGTTCCAGAACAACCTGATGGCCACGTTCAACGTCCTCGAGGCGGCCGTGCGGTTCGGCGTGCCCAGGTTCGTCAACCTCTCCAGTGAGACCGTGCCCGGCTTCTTCTTCCCGGAGCGCCCGTTCCTGCCCCAGTACGCGCCGGTCGACGAGGAGCACCCGATCCACCCGCAGGACCCGTACGCCCTGTCCAAGTTCTTCGGCGAGAAGCTGTGCGACGCGGCGGTGGAGCGCAGCGACATCCGGTGCATTTCGATCCGCCCGAGCCACGTGCAGTACGAGGCCAACTACGAGCGGAACCTGGGCCCGCAGGTGCGCGACCCGAGCGTGCTGAGCCCCAACCTGTGGAGCTACATCGACGTGTACGACCTGGCCGACGCCGTCCGGCTGGCCGCCGAGAGCGACCTGCCCGGCCACGAGGTCTTCTACATCGCCAGCCCGGACAACTCCTGCGGCAAGGACTTCGCCGAGCTGCTGCGCACCTACTACGGCGACAAGATCGAGCTGCGCGACCTGACCAGGCCCGACGCCAGCGGAATCTCCAGCGAAAAGGCCAAGCGCCTACTCGGCTGGAAACCCACCCGCTCCTGGCGCGACTACCTAGACGAAACCGGCAAATCTCTAGCGAAGTAATCGCACAGGCGAAGGCCTGGCAGGGGCGTTGCGAAAGTCGGGGGGTTTCGGTTTCTTTCATAGCGTTGACTCCCGATTTCGGCGATGGCAGGTTGCTTGCACTGAGCTCGCCGGTGACGTCGTTCGGGAGGTTGACTTGCGGCCTCTCGACGAGCACGAGCGGGAGCAGGCGATCCTGCTGGACCTGGAGATCTCCGGCCGGGTGATGGTCAACGAGCTGACCGAGCGGTTCGGTGTGTCGGCGGTGACCATCCGCAAGGATCTCAGCGCACTCGAGCGCCGCGATCTTTTGCTGCGGGTGCGCGGCGGCGCGGTCAGCTCCGGGCACACCGACGAGGGTGCTTGGGCGATGCGGGTCCGGCACTCCCGCGCGGCCAAACGCGCGGTGGCCAGGGCGGCGGCCGAGCTGGTCGGCCACGGTGACGTCATCGCGCTGGACTCCTCCACCACGTGCTATCACCTGGCCCAGGAGCTGGTGTCCCGGCGGAACCTGGTGATCATCACCAACGGGCTGCGCACCGCGACGCTGTTCATGGAGCAGACGAACGCGCTGGTGCTGCTGCCCGGGGGAGTGCTGCGCCGGGCGGCCGAGTCGCTGGTCGGGCCGATCGGTGATCTTCTCACCGGGCGGGGCCGGATCCAGATGGGCTTCTTCGGGCTGGTCGGGCTGTCCCCGGAGCACGGGTTGATGGATATCAGCGCGGAGGAGTCGCAGACCAAGGCGTTCATGGCCGGCGTCTGCGACCGGGTGTACGGCGTTTTCGACTCCTCCAAGGCGGACCGGTTCGCGCTGCACCCGTTCGTCAAGGCGGACCGGGTGACCGCGCTCTACACCGATGCCGGCATGCCCGCGCGCGTGGTGGCCAGCTGGGCGGAGATCGGCGTCCCGGTCCACCGCGCGGCCGTGTCGAGCCGAGAACGCCCGGGGGAGCGAGACCGCGAGATCGAGCCGCTGACCGGCACCGACGCGGGTCAGCCGCTGACCGGCACCGAGGCGGGTGCGCCGTGAACGAAACCAGGACGGTGGCCGCCGTCGACCTCGGCGCGGAGAGCGGCCGCGTCGCCGCCGTGAGCTTCGACGGATCCGCGCTCACCCTGGAGGTGGCGCACCGGTTCAGCCACGGCCCCCGGGAGCGCGGCGGCGTGCTGCGCTGGGACCTGGACACGCTGAACCGGGGCGTGCGCGACGGGCTGGCCGTGTTGGACGCCGGCGCGGACCCGATCATCTCGGTGGGCGTGGACACCTGGGGGGTGGACTACGCGCTGCGCACGGCGGACGGCGGCCTGGTGGACGAGCCGACCTGCTACCGGGACCCGCGTCAGCTGGACGGCATGGCCGCCGCGGTGAAAGAGGTCGGCGCGGCCGGCCTCTATCTGGCCACCGGGGTGCAGCTGATCCCGATCAACACGATCTTCGGGCTGGTCTCCGACGTGCGCGAGCACCCGCACCGGCTGGCCGCCGCGCACGGGCTGCTGATGATGCCCGACCTGTTCCACCACCTGCTCTCCGGCGCGGTGACCAGCGAGTACACCATCGCCTCCACCACCGGCGCGCTGGACATGAGCACCGGGCGGTGGGCCACCGGGCTGCTCGAGCAGCTAGGCGTGCCGACCAGGCTGCTGCCCGAGGTGGTCGAACCGGGCACCGAGCTGGGCCCGCTGCGCGGCGAGCACACCGGCGCGCTGCGCGGCTGCCGGGTGATCGTGCCGGCGGCACACGACACGGCCAGCGCGGTGGTGGCCGCGCCGCTGCGCGCGCCGGGCTCGATCTTCATCTCGTCCGGCACCTGGTCGCTGGTCGGCGTGGAGACCGACCGGCCGTGGATCACCGAGGACGCCCGGGCGGCCAACCTGACCAACGAGGGCGGCTACGCGGGCACGATCAGGTTGCTGAGCAACGTGATGGGCCTGTGGCTGCTGCAGGAGTGCCGCCGGCAGTGGGCGGCCGAGGGCCACGTCGACGAAGGACGCGAGCTGAGCTACCCGCGGATCGCCGAGCTGGCCGCCGCCGAACCCGGACTGGTCAGCCTGGTCGACCCGGACTTCACCGGGTTCCTGGCGCCCGGCGACATGCCGGGGCGGATCCGGGACTACTGCGCGCGCTCCGGCCAACCGGTCCCGGCCGGCATCGGCGCCGTGGCCCGGTGCGTGATCGACTCGCTGGCCCTGGGCTACCGGCGAGTGATCGAGTCGGTGGTGGCGATCACCGGCGGCGCGCCCCCGGCGGTGCACATCGTCGGCGGCGGCTCCGGCCACACGCTGCTCTGTCAGCTCACCGCCGACGCCACCGGCCTGCCGGTCTACGCCGGACCGGTGGAGGCCACCGCGCTGGGCAATGCCGCGGTGCAGCTGGCCGCGCTGGGTGAGTTGGCCGGGCTGACCGACATCCGGGCGGTGGTGTCCGCGTCCGCCCGGACCGCCGAGTACATCCCCCGCCCGGGCCAGGACTGGGCCTCGGCCGCCGAGCGCCTGGCCGAGCTGATCCGGGCCGAAACGACGTCGCGGTCCCAACGCTGTGTGACGGAGGAATCTCAATGAAGAGATCGTTCAGGACAACCGCCGTGGCCGCCGCCATGATCGCGCTGCTGGCCGCCGCCGGGTGCACCCAGAAGAACAGCGGCGGCGCCGCCGGACCAAGCGGCGCGCCGGCCGGCGCCGCCGGCGGCAAGCACCAGGTCGCCTTCGTGCCGAAGCTGCAGGGCATCCCGTACTTCGAGGCGATGAACACCGGAGGCAAGGCCGCCGAGCAGTCGCTGAGCGACGTCAGCTGGCTCTACCAGGGGCCGACCCAGGCCGATGCGGCCGCGCAGACCCAGATCGTCCGGTCGTTCATCCAGCGCGGCGTCTCGACCATCGTGGTGGCCCCCAACGACCCGGACTCGATGGCCCCGGTGCTCAGGGAAGCCCAGGCCAAGGGCATCAAGGTGATGACCTCGGACACCGACGCGCCCAACTCGGTGCGGGACGTGTTCGTCAGCCAGGCGTCCACCCAGAAGATCGGCGAGGCGCTGACCGACACCCTGCTGTCCGCGATGGGCGGCAAGGGCAAGTACGCCATCGTCTCCTGCGGCCAGACCGCCGAGAATTTGAACTCGTGGATCAAGGTCCAGCAGGCGTACACCGCGAGCAAGTACCCACAGGCGCAGATCGTGGACATCGTCTACGCCGGCGAGGACCAGGCCAAGTCCACCCAGATGGCCGCCGACCTGATGAACGCGCACCCCGACCTGACCGGGCTGGTCGGCGAGTGCACCTCTTCGGCGCCGGGCGTGGCGCAAGCGGTGAAGGACGCCAACAAGATCGGCAAGGTGTTCACCGTCGGGCTGGGCACCCCACAGGCGATGAAGCCATACCTGGCCGACGGCTCCTCGTCGGGGGCAATCCTCTGGGACGTCGAGCAGCTCGGCTTCCTGACCGCGTGGGCCGGTGACCAGCTGGCCAACGGCAAGCCGCTGCAGCCGGTGAACCATGTGAGCGACAAGTTGCCGGCGGTCAGCTGGGACGCCTCGACCAAGACGCTGCTGCTGGGCGACCCGCTGGTGATCACCAAGGACAACGCCGACAAGTTCAACTACTAGGAGGCCGGCCATGGCGGAGGGCTCGGACAGGGCCGGGTCGGGCGCGCTGCCTGCAGGTGCGTTGCGTATGGGTGCGCAGAGCAATGCGCGGCTGTCGATGACCGGCGTCGCCAAGCGCTACGGCGCGGTACGCGCGATCCGCCACGCCGACATCGAGGTGGCCGCCGGCACCGTGCACGCCCTGGTGGGGGAGAACGGCGCCGGCAAGTCCACTCTGATCAAGATCCTGTCCGGCGCGGTGACCGCCGACGCCGGCGCGATCGTGTTCGACGGCGCGCCGGTGGCCATCGCCAACACCATGGACGCCATCGCGCTGGGCATCGCCACCGTCTACCAGGAGCCGCAGCTGTTCGCCGAGCTGACCGTCTCGGAGAACATCTTCCTGGGCCGGGAACTGCGCGCCGGCCCGAGGATCGACTGGGCCGCCCAGCACGCCAAGGTGGTGGAGCTGCTGGACCTGCTCGGCGTGCCGGCCAAGGACGCCACCGCGCCGGTGGGGGAGCTGTCCATCGCCGAGCAGCAGCAGGTGTCCATCGCCAAGGCGCTGGCCGGGGACGCGAAGGTGCTGATCCTGGACGAGCCGTCGGCGATCCTCACCGACGCCGAGATCGACGTGCTGTTCGGGGTGATCCGCCGGCTCAAGGAGTCCGGGGTGGCGGTCATCTACATCTCCCACCGGCTCGACGAGCTGTTCCGGATAGCCGACGTGGTCACCGTGATGCGGGACGGCGCCACGGTGGGCACCTACCCGCTCGCCGAGCTGTCCGTGCGGGAGATCGCCGAGCTGATGGTGGGCGGCATCCTGAATGAGGAGCGGTCCCACCGCGCCCTGCCCGACGCGCCGGCCCGGTTGGAGCTGCGCTCGCTCGGGCTGGCTGGGAAGTTCCACGACGTCGACCTCACCGTGCTCCCCGGCGAGGTCGTCGGGCTCTACGGGCTGGTCGGGTCCGGCGTCGCGGAGATCGCCTCGACCATCTACGGCATCGAACCGGCGACCACCGGGGATATCCGGATCGGCGGTGCCTCGGTGCGTCCGACCTCGCCGCGGCACGCGCAGAAGCTGGGCATCGCGCTGCTGCCCGCCGACCGCAAGCGCCAGGGCATGTTCGCCTTCCAGCCCATCGCGTTCAACATCTCCATCGGGCACCTCGGCCTGCTGTCCCGGCTGGCCGTCTGGATGGACCGGGCCAGGGAGCGCCGGGTGGCCAGGGAGCTGATCGACCGGCTGGCGGTGAAGACCCCCAGCGAACGGCAACCCATCGGTGCCATGTCCGGCGGCAACTCGCAGAAGGTGGTGCTGGCCCGCCAACTGGTCGAGCGACCGGACGTGCTGGTGCTGGCCGAGCCGACCCAGGGCGTGGACGTGGGCGCCAAGGAGGAGATCCACCGCATCATCGACGGGCTGGCCGCCGAGGGCACCGCGGTGCTGGTGGTCACCTCCGACCTACCCGAGGCGCTGCGCATCGCCGACCGGCTGCTGGTGGTGCGCGGCGGCACAACCATCGCCGAGTTCGGCCGGGACGCCTCGCAGGTGGACGTGCTCGCGGCGGCCGCCGGGGCGCGGGACGAGGAGCCAACCGGGGCCCGGCGAGCGGGGTCGACCACCGAGACGTCCGACGAGACCGGGGTGACCGCGTGACCACCACGTCTCCGAAGACCCCGGCGGGCCGGGGACTCGGGCGGCTGCGCGGGCGACACGGTCCCCGGGTGATCGCTCCGCTGGTCAGCGGCCAGGAGATCGTGCTGATCGCGGTCATCGCGGTGCTCTGGCTGGTGCTGGGCTGGGCCACCCCGGCGTTCCTCACCGCCGACTCGCTGCGCCCGCTACTCATCGAGGTGGCGCCGATCGCACTGATCGGGGTGGGCATGACCCTGGTCATCGTGGCCGGCGGCATCGACGTGTCGGTGGGCAGCCAGATGATGGTCTGTGGCGTGATCACCGCGCGGCTGCTGGTCGACGCGCACGTGTCGCTGCCGGTCGCGCTGCTGGCGGCGATCGTGGTCGGGGCGCTGATGGGCGCGGTGAACGGCGTGCTGATCGCCTGGGGTCGGGTGCACGCGATCATCATCACCTTCGGCACGCTCAACCTGTTCCAGTTCGTCGGCCGGCAGATCTTCGGCTCGCAGACGGTGAACGGCATCCCGGCCACCATGGACGTGTTCGGCCGGGGCGAGCCGGGGCAGACCCTCGGCGTGCCGCACAGCTTCCTGCTCACCGCGCTGATCGCCGGAGCGGTGTGGTGGTACCTGCGGCAGACCCCTGGCGGGCGGCACTTCTACGCGATCGGCGGCGATCCGCTGGCCGCCGAGCTGGCCGGCATCCGGGTGCGCCGCCGGGTGCTGCTCACCTACGTGATCACCGGCGGGTTGGTCGGGCTCGCCGCTGTCTTCACGCTGGGCAAGGGGACCACCACGCTGGACCAGAGCATCGGCGCCGGCCAGGAGCTCGCGGTGATCGCGGCTGTGGTCATCGGCGGCACCTCGATCATGGGCGGGCGGGGCTCGGTGCTGGGCACCATCCTGGGCGCGCTGCTGGTCCAGACGGTCAGCTCCGGGGTCACCCAGCTGGGCTGGCCGAGCAACCTCTCCGACCTGTTCGTCGGGCTGTTCGTGATCATCGCGGTGGGCACCGACCTGCTGCGCCAGCGCGCCAGGAGGAGGTCCCGATGACCACCGCGGCCCCGCCCAGCACGAACGCCCCCGAGTCAGGCCCGGACGCGACCGAGGCTCCTGGTTGGCTGCACCGGGCGGTGCGGGCCATCCTCACCCGCCGCGAGCTGCTGCTGGTGATCCTGCTGGTGGTGGTGCTGGTCTGGATGACCACGCTCAGCTACGGCGGTTACCTCACCGGGCCCTACGACCCGGACTACCTGGCCTCCGCGCTGGTCGACGCGGTACCGCTGGCCATGCTCGCGCTGGCCGAACTGCTGGTGATCGTCTCCGGCCGGGGCGGCATCGACCTGTCCATCGGCGCGATCGTGTCGCTGACCGGGATGGTGTTCGGCTTCGCGCACGGCCAGTGGGGCTGGCCGCTGCTGGCCGCGATCGGCTTCGCGATCGTGGTGGGTGGGCTGCTCGGCGCGGTGAACGGCGTGCTGGTGGCCTACCTGGGCTTTCCCGCGCTGATCACCACGCTGGCCACCTACTACGCCTACAAATCGCTGGCCATCGTGATCAACGACCAGAAGCCGATCAGCACGCCGAGCATCCAGAGCCTGTACTCGCTGACCGAATCGGTGGAGATCCCGCTGATCGGCCGGAACATCCCCAACGTGCCGCTGGGCGTGTTCACCTTCCTGGTGCCGACCGTGCTGCTGGTGTGGCTGCTGCTGGCCCGCACCACCTACGGTCGGCGGCTGTTCGCGATCGGCACCAACGACGTGGCGGCCACCTGGTCGGGCGTGCACGTGGCCAAGACCAGACTGCTGGCCTACGTGCTGGCCGGGGTGCTCGCCGGGGTGGTCGCGGTGTACGTCACCGGCCAGTTCGCCTCGGCCCGCCCGGACGCGGGGACCAGCGGGAACGGGCTGGCGCTGCCGGCCATCACCATCGCGGTGCTGGGCGGGGTGGCGATCACCGGCGGGATCGGGCGGGTGTCCGGGGTGCTGCTCGCCGCCGTGCTGATCACCTGGCTGAACGCCGGCATCCTGCTGCTGTTCGAGGGGAACAACGGCAGCCAGTTCCAGCTGCTGGCGCTGGGCGCGGTGCTGGTCTTCTGCGCGCTGCTGAACGCCTACACCATCCGGCGATACGGCGGCACCCGGTAGGTGGCGGCGATCCCGCCGAGCTCGGCACCTAGATGTGGATGCCGGCGGCCGCGTGGGTGGCTTCCCGGTTGCGCCGGGCTTCGGTCTCCTCGGGCATCTCGTAGTGGTGTCGCGGGCCGAGGGCAGCCGGTTGGGCCACCGGCGCGGGCGTGGGTGCGGCGACCGGTGCGGGCGCGGCTACGGGTGCCGGCTGGGCAACCGGGGTTGGCCGGGTCGTCGGCTCGGCGGGCGCCGGCTGCGGCGGGCCGGAGCGCAGCAGCAGCGCGAGCACCGCACCGCCGGCGCACAGGATCGCCACGACCAGGAACGCGTTGGCGTAGGTCTCCGCCGCAACGTACTGCTGCAGTCGCTGGTAGACGCCGAGCAGCCCTGAGGTGCCCTGCGAAGCGGCGGCCTGCAGCGCGGGTAGCTCGTTCACCGTGCTGGGCATCAGGGCGCCGCGGTCGGTCATCAGCTGGGCCTGCTGGGTGGCGATCATGCCGCCGAACACCGCGACCGCCACGCTGGAGGACACCCGCTGCATCACGTTGTTCATCGCGCTGCCGGAACTGGTCAGCGAGGTGGGTAGCGCGCCGATGCCCGCCGTCATGATCGGCATCATGGCCAGCCCGGTGCCCAGGTTTCGGACCGTGGTCCACAGCACGATGCTCTCTCGAGGGGTGTCCGGGGTGATGTGGGCGAGCAGATACTGGCCGTACGCCATCAGCAGCAGCCCGATCACCGCCGGCCAGCGAGCCCCGATCCGGTCGTAGAGCTGACCGGCGACGGGCATCAGCACGACCAGCACCAGCGCGGAAGGCATCAACACGAGCCCGGCCTCGAAGGCCTGCAGACCCTGGGTGATCTGCAGGAACTGCGGGATGTAGTAGAGCGTGGTGAACATCGCGGTGGTGGTGACGCTGATCAGGATCAATGAGTTGGTGAATGGCCAGTAGCGGAACACCCGCACGTTGATCAGCGGGTTGTCCACCTCGAGCTCGACGACCACGAACAGGGCCAGGCTGAGCGCCCCGGACACCAGCAGCATCAACACCCGGTAACCGGTCCAGCCCCAGTCCTCGCCCTTGGAGAATGCCAGCAGCAGCGCGAAGAGCCCGTAGGCAACGGTGACAAACCCCCACACGTCGAACTTGGGCCAGGTGCTCGGATGGATGCGGGGGAACACCGCCACCGCGGCGACGGTGCCCAGGATGCCGATCGGCACGTTGATGTAGAAGATCAGCCGCCAGTCCACGTACTGCACCAGCCAGCCACCCAGGGTCGGGCCAACGGCCGGGGCAACGACTACGCCCAGGCCGTACATGCCCATTGCGGTGCCGATCTTCTCCCGGGGCACGATCTGGTAGAGCAGCGTCATGGTGACCACCGGCAGCACCCCGCCGGGAATCGCCTGCAGGATCCGGAACCCGATCAGCACGTCGAGATTCCAGGCCATCCCGCACAGCCCGGAGGTCACCGCGAAACCGACGAGCGAGATCATGTACACCGACGTCAGCCCGATCCGCAGGCCCAGCCAGCCGCTCAGCGGCACGATCACGCCGAGGGCGAGGGTGTAGCCGGTGACGACCCACTCCACGTCGTCGGCACTGGCGCCCAGCTCGGTCTGGATGTGTGGGATCGCCACGTTGACGATGCTGGTGTCCAGCACCGACATGAAACTGCCGACGACCAACACGACCAGGGGTACTACCCAGCTCGTCGCGCTTGCCTCGCGAGTAGGCGCATTCACCACGAACGGCAGCGTGCCCGAGGGCACTTCGGGTATCTAGCGGGACGACGATTAGTACTCTAACGAGCTAACTCGATCACCCCACGGTGGCGACCGAGCCCTCAGGGCAATCCGCGCCGCTGGCTGAGCAGCGTCTGCAGCAGCACCACCACCGCGAGGAAGGCCCCGTTCACCAGGTCCGAGGCCGAGGAGCCGTAGCGGGAGAGGTGCACGCCGATCAGGTTCAGGATGACCGCCAACAGCAGCACGCCGGACGCGGTCCCCAGCACCGAACCCGCACCGCCGGTGAGCAGCGTCCCGCCGATGATCACTGCCGCGATCGCGGTCAACTCGTAGCCGACGCCGATGTTGGTCACCCCGGACTGCAACCGAGCGGCGTTGAGCATCCCGGCGCCGCCGGCGAGCAGCCCGGACATGGTGTAGACCAGCGTCTTGGTCCTGGCCACCGGCAACCCCATGAGTACGGCGGCCTGCTCGTTGCCACCGATCGCGAACAGCGCCTGGCCGAACCGGGTGCGCAGCAGCAACACTCCACCCGCCGCGAACAGCACCACCGCGGTGAGGATCGGCGGCCAACTGCCCCTGCCCACGGCCAGAAACGCCGAGTCGGGTGGGACCAGGTAGGTGGTGGACCCCTCGTTCGACATGGCCTGCAGGAACCCCCGGGCGAACAGCAGCCCGGCCAGGGTGACGATGAACGGGGCCAGCCTGGCTTTGCTGATGAGCAGGCCGTGCACGGTACCCAGCGCGCCGCCGCAGGCCAGTGGGAGCAGCACCGCCACGGGCGTGCCACCGTGCTGGACGCCCCATGCGGCCAGCACGCCGCCCAGGGCGAACATCGAGCCCACGGACAGGTCGATGCCGCCGGAAATGATCACGAAGGTCATCCCCAGGGCGAGCAGCGAGGTGTAGGCGTTGCCCACCAGGATGCTCTGGAAGTTGCCCCAGTCGGCGAAGCCGGGGGAGAGCAGGCAGGCCGCCACCACGACCAGTACCAGCACCGCCGCGCTGCCGTGCCGCTGCGCGATGGCCAGCGCGCGCTCCTTGGGCGTGTCGGTGCTGGTGGCCGTGGGTCCGCTGGCCCCTCGGTGCACCGATGCATCCTCGACGAGTTCGCTCATCGACCCGCCCGTCCCCGCGCGGCGTAGACAGCGGCCACGATGATGACCGCTTCGGCCATCTGCTCGTAGGAGGACTTCACGTCGTGCTGGATGAGCGTCGCGGTGATCAATTGCATGAACAGCGCCCCGGCCGCCGTGCCGAGCACCCGCACCTGGCCGCCGGACAGCGGGGTGCCCCCGACCACCACCGCGGTGATCGCCAACAGCTCGTAGTCCAGCCCGTAGTTGGCCGGGTCCGCGTAGCCCCCGTGCCCGACCAGCAGCACCCCGGCGAACGCGGCGAGCACCCCGGAGATCATGTAGACACTCAGCAGCACGCGGCGCACCGGGAGCCCGGCCAGCGCGCTCGCCGCCCGGTTGTCGCCGATCGCGGTGAGTTGGCGTCCGAACGTGGTGCGCCGCACCAGGAAGGCCACCGCCACCACCAGCACGACGGCCAGCCAGGCCATCTCGGGCACACCCAGCCAGCTGTCCAACCCGAGCCCGGTGATCTCCGCGTCGTTCACCGGCTTCGCGGTGGCCCCGTTGAGGATCACCGCGAACCCGCGCAGACCGATCATCAGAGCGAGCGTGGCCACGATGGGCTGCACCCGGGCGAAGGCCACCATGCTCCCGCCGACCAGGCCGGACACCGCGCCACCGACGATGGCCATCACGATCGCCGGCCACGCCCCGTAGCCGAGGTAGAGCGGAATGAGCGCGGCGGCGACCGCGATCACCGCGCCAACCGAGAGGTCGATGCCCTCGGTGCCGATGACCAGCGCCATACCCAGCGCCACGATCAGCACCGGCACCGCCTGGAACAGCTGCACCCGCAGGTTGTCCAGGCTCAGGAAATGCGGCGTGATCACGCTGTTGATCAGGATGAGCAGCACGATCGCCAGGTAGACGCCGTAGTCCCGCGCGGCGCCGAGGACCTGGTCGCGGTCGATGCCCAGTCCCCGGGCCGGCGCCTCAGTGGTCATCGCCGCTCCCGGCCTCGGGTTCGCCGGCGAGCGTGCTGAGCAGCTCCGACTCGCTCACCTGCGCGCCGACCAGCTCGCCGACCACCCGTCCGTCCCTGAGCACCAGGACCCGGTCCGAGCCCTCGATGAGCTCCTCCAGGTCGGAGGAGATCAGCACGACGGCCAGCCCGTCGGCGGCCAGCTCGTCGATCACCGCTTGCACCTCCGCCTTGGCTCCGACGTCGATGCCCCTGGTCGGCTCGTCGAGCAGCAGCACCTTCGGGTTCAGGCACAGCCAGCGGGCCAGCATGACCTTCTGCTGGTTGCCCCCGGACAGTTCGCTCACCTTCTGTTCCGGGCTGGCCGCGCGGATCTTCAACCGGTCCATGAAGGAGCGCACGATCGCGTCCTGTTTGGCCCGGTCCACCAGTCCGGCACGGGAGATCCGGGGCAGCGCGGCCAGCACGATGTTCTCCCGGACCGACAGATTGGGGATGATCCCTTCGCTCTTGCGGTCCTCCGGGAGCATCACCGCGCCGGCCCGGATGGCGGAGCCGGTGGAGTTGCGGCGCACCGGGGTACCGGCGATCTCGACCCGGCCCGCGTCGGTGTGCAGGGCGCCCACCACCGCCTTGGCCGTTTCGCTGCGGCCGGCGCCGAGCAGCCCGCCGAGCCCGAGCACCTCGCGGCGGCGCACCTCCAGCGACACGTCGTGCAGGCGGTGCCGCGCGCTGAGCCCGTGCGCGCGCAGCACCGGAGCCTCGCCGGCCGATTCCTGCTCGCCGCCGTGCTCGGAGAACGCCGTCGTGCCGTCCCGGCGCAGGTCGGCCACGTCCCGCCCGAGCATCAGCGAGATCAGGTTGAGCCGGTCCAGCTCGGCCATGTCCGAGACGTGCACCACCCGCCCGTCCCGCATGACGGTGACCCGGTCGCAGATCCGGTAGAGCTCGTCCAGGCGATGGCTGACGTAAACGATGCCGATCCCGGCCGCGCGCAACCGGTCCACCACGCCGAACAGGGTCTCCACCTCACGCTGCTCCAGTGAGGAGGTCGGCTCGTCCATCACCACGACCCGGGCCTCGATCTGCACCGCCCTTGCGATGGCCACCATCTGCTGCACACCCAGCCCGAGCGAGCGCAGCGGCTGGGAGACGTTCACCTCGACGCCGTAGTCGCGCAGGATCTCCTGGGCCTCTCCGCGCATCCGGGCGCTGTCGATCAGGCCGAACCGGCGGGGCTCCCGGTTGAGGAACAGGTTGCGGGCCACACTCATCATCGGGATGAGGTTGACCTCCTGGTAGATCGTGGAGATGCCGGCCCGTTGCGCGTCCAGCGGGCTGCGGTAGGACACCGGCTGGCCCCGGTACCGCACCACCCCGGAGTCGGCTTGGTAGACGCCGGTGGCCACCTTGATCAGCGTGGACTTGCCCGCGCCGTTCTCGCCGACCAGCGCGTGCACCTCGCCGGGCCGCAGCTCGAAGCTGACCTCGCGCAGCGCGTGCACCCCGGGGAACCGCTTCGACACACCGTCCAGCTGGAGGATCGGCTCGCCACGCACCGGGCCGCCGCCTTCAGTTCGGTCCACGCCTGGCGGGCTCAGTAGACGTCGCCATTGTTCAGCGCGGTAGCCGCGTTGTCCTTGGTGAAGTGGTGGTCGGAGATGATCACCGTGGTGGGCACGCCGGCGTCGGTGTAGAACTTCCGCAGGCTTTCGAAGGCCAGCGGGCCGAACCTCGGGTTGGTCTCCACGTCGGCGACCAGCACGCCGTCGGCGACCGCCAGAACGGCCTGCTGGGTGCCGTCGATAGCCACGATCTTGATGTCCGTGCCGGGGGTTTTGCCCGCCGCGCGGATGGCCTGAATCGCGCCCAGCGCCATGGTGTCGTTCTGCGCGTAGACCCCGTTGATGTCCGGGTTGCGCTGCAGGATCTGCTCCATCACCCGCTGACCGGTGGCCTGATCGAAGTTGGCCGTCTGGGACGCCACGATCTTGATACCCGGGTACTTGGCGGCGATCTGCTGGTTGAAGCCGTTGGTGCGGTCGGTGGCCACGTTGTTGCCCGAGGTGCCCTGCAGCTCGGCCACGTTGCCTTGGCCGTTCAGCGCGGCACCGAGGTCATCGGCGGCGATCTTGGCCTGGCCCAGGAAGTTGGAGCCGATGAAGCCGATGAAGTCGCTGCACGCGGTGCCGTTGACCGTCCGGTCGATGGTGAGGACCGGGATGTGCTTCGTCTTGGCCTGCGCGAACGCCGGGGCCAGCCCGTCGGAATTCTCCGGAGCGACGATCAGCACCTGCGCGCCCTGGGCGATCATGTCCTGGATGTCGGTGTTCTGCTGGGAGACGTTGGCGTTGGCATTTCGCTGGATCAGGTTGATGCCCAGCTTCTTGGCCTCATCTGTGATCGACTGCGTCTCGGTCGCGCGGAACGGGTTGCTGGTCGACTCGGACTGGGAGAACCCGACCACCGCCTTGGTCAGGTCCAGCCGAGGGACACCGTACTGGGCGAAGCTGCACGGCGCGCCGCTCGAGCCGCCCTCGGCCACCTGCTGCTGACCGGCGCCGGCGCCGGCCGGGGCGGGGGGAGCGGTGCTTTCGACGCTCTTGGCACACCCGGCGGTGAGCAGCGCGGCCGCCGCCGCGAAACCCATGACCGCGGTGAACCGAGCTCGCCGGTGGTTGGCAGAAACCATTCGCGCCTCAACTCCTTCTGCTGTGGTGCGCAAGAAGCACCGGTAGCCGCCCGGGTGCACGGCGGCGACCGACGTGGTCGCCGCGCACCGTGGCGACGCACAGAGCGACCGGTGGCGATCGGCCGGGTCGAAGCGGATGTGAACGGTAGCCAATGTCTTACATCGTTGGTACAACGTTGTAAAGACGATTTACCTGGATAAACTCTGTTGCCGGCCTCCGGTAGCCGGAAGTCGGCATCTGGGTAGCCGACGCCGGTCACCGGCCGCCGGTTCTCGCTCCGGGCGCCGGGTGGGGAGGTAGAGGAGGCGGATGGCCGTCACGCTCAAGGACGTCGCCACGCTGGCCGGCGTGTCGGTCAAGACGGTGTCCAATGTGGTCAATGGCTACGCGTTCGTGAAGGCCGACAACCGACGCCGGGTGGAAGCCGCACTGGCCGCCACCGGTTACCGGCCCAACCTGGGCGCGCGCAATCTCCGGCGCGGCCGCACCGGGTTCATTGCGCTGATGGTGCCCGAGCTGAGCATCCCGTACTTCGCCGAGCTGGCCGGCCTGGTGATCACCGCCGCGCAGCGCTGGGACTGGAACGTGCTCATCGAGCAGACGCTGGGCACCAGGGAGCGGGAACGGGCCAGCCTCGGCTCGCTGGGGCCGCACCTGATCGACGCCGCGGTCGTCAGCCCGGAGGCGTTGGAGGCCGAGGACTTCACCGAGCTCGGCCCCGGCGTGCCGATGGTGCTGCTCGGGGAGCACTCGGTGGACCTGCCGATCGACCGGGTAGCCATCGACAACGTGCGCGCCGCGCAGCTGGCGGTGGGCCACCTGATCGGGATGGGTCGCCGGCGGATCGCCGCGATCGGCCAGAACCCGCACCGGGGCACTGCCGCGCTTCGCCTGGCCGGTTACCGGGCCGCGCTGGCCGAAGCCGGGCTCCCCGAGCCCAACGAGCTGGTGGCTCCGGCGATGAACTACCACCGTCGGGACGGCGCCGAGGCGATGTCCGCGCTGCTCGCCGGGCCGGCACCGCCCGACGCGGTGTTCTGCTTCAACGACCTGCTCGCCGTCGGCGCACTGCGCGCGGCCGAGGAGCGCGGCCTGCGGGTGCCGGAGGACATCGCGATCGTCGGCTTCGACGGCACCGAAGAGAGCGCGTACAGCCGGCCCTCGCTCACCACGATCGCCCCGGACAAGGCCGCCATCGCCGAGCAGGCGGTGCAGCTGCTGCATCGCCGGGTGAACGCGGACGAGCCGTTCCCGCCCGAGGACCTACAGACCCCCTTCTCCCTGCGCATCCGGGAGAGCACCACCGGCTGACCGAGCGACTGCGTGCGCCGGTCAGCACGGCCGCGCCGGCGCGCCTCGCCTCCCGGCGTGCACACAGGCTCGCGGGCTGGCCCTCGTACCCGCGGCGTGTTGCCGAGCTGCACACGGCGCAGTTGTTTGGCGCGGGCAACGTGTCTGTTGTGCCGCTGGGTAACCACGGACAGGGCTTGGCTGGCCGTTGGCCGGGGTGGGCCGGGGAGGTTCGCGGCCTTGGGTCGGCGGGTTGGCCAGCGTCCGGAAGGGCCCTGGTGGCCACCGGCGGGTCGTGGCCGTCGGTGGCGGCGGGGCGTGTCCGGTGCTGGGGGTGGCCATCGGCGCGGGTGATCGGGAGCCCGGCGGTGGCCGTGGCCACGGCGCGGTGGCCATCAGGCGACCAGGATGCGGTGGCGGCCGGCGGTGCCTTGGCCGGCCGGCGGGGAGGTGGCGATGGGTTCTTGGAGGGCGGGGGCGGCCGGGTCGCTCGGGTCCGGCGGGTCGAGGCGGGCCAGTGTGCTGCGCAGGGTGGACACGGCCGAGGCCACGGTGTGTTCCTCAGCGGTGGTGAGGTCCGCGCGGGCGTTGGCGCGCAGGTCGGTGTCGACGGCGGCGATGGTGTGCTGGGCCGCGTGCAGGGTGGCCAGGGCGCGCCACTCCGGTAGGGCGGTGAGCTCGGCCAGGGTGCGCAGCCGGGTGTCGAGTTCCCAGGCGAAGCGGTGCAGCGGGAGCTCACCGGTGGCGTACGAGTCGATGGTGTCGCGCAGTCCATCGGCGACGAATCGGCGCAGCGGGGAATGGGTCAGCGGAGTCATCGGTGCGATCCAGTCCAAAGACGGGGCGTTCCGCGAGCATGCGGGCACGACCAGGGACATGAGTGATGAACCTGGCCTCCGCGGCACACTCACACCGAGACCTACAGCGCCCGGACCTGGCGCGAGGCGGACTACAACACACCAAAGCGCTCTGCCGAACTCCAGTGACGCTAGCGCCGGGGCGCGGGTCGTGCAAGCGGTTCGGGAAAACCCGGGCGGACGCCTGCTGCCCTGAGTCGTCAGGCCCGTCAGCAATGAGGCTGTTCTCGACGCTTTGCTCTGCGCACACATACGCAACGGGGGTCCGTTGCGTAGAGGTGTGCAGAGCAAAGCGTGGTGAGCCGAACACGCCAACCGCTGGCTGCGCCGGCATGCGCAACGTTTGTCCGGCGGAGTGGCCACATTCCGTGTCGCGAGGGGATGGCCAACCTCCTTGCGACCGGGTGCTCGCGCCGCGCCGGTGCGACGGCCTGGCCGGCCGGTGCGACGGCATGGCCGGGGCGACCGGCGGCCTGCGTGGTCGAGGCGCCGATTGGCCAGAGCCGGTGGCCGTGTGCGCGGCCACGCCGGCGAGGGCGGCCGCGCCGATGCGGGAGGCCACGGCCGTGAGCGGACACCGGTGGCCGGTAGCGATGGCCACGCGGCCGGCCGACTGCCGCGCCGGCCTGTGCCTGGCCGCCTGTGCCTGGCCGTCTGCGCCTACCACCTGTGCCCGGCCTTCCGCGCCCGCCCACCGGGGTGGGCGGCTCAGCCGTGTTGGTGCTCGATCACTCCGCGCACGTTGTGGCCGGCGAGCAGGTCGGCGTAGCCCTCGTTGACCTGCTCCAGCGAATACCGGCGCGTGATCAACTCATCCAGTTTGAGATCGCCGGTCTGGTACAGGGCAAGCAGCCGGGGGATGTCGCTGGTCGGGTTGCAGTCGCCGAACAGGCTGCCCTTGATCGTTTTCTTGTACAGCGTGGCCACCACGCCGGGCAGCAGCCGCAGCGTCTGCTCGGTGAACCCGGACATCGCGGTCAGCACGATGGTGCTGGCCTTGCCGGTCGCCTCGAACGCCTCGGCCACCACTTCGGCGGTCATCTTGTCCGGGGTCAGGATTGCCTTGTCCGCGCCCAGGCCACGGCTCAGCTCGCGGGCCAGGGCGGCCGCCTCCGCGCCGGTGGCCACCGAGTGCGTCGCGCCCAGTCGCTCGGCCATCTCCCGCTTGTTCGCCAGTGGATCCACCGCGATCACATAGCGGGCGCCGGCGAACCGGGCCCCCTGCACCGCGTTCACCCCGATCCCGCCGACCCCGAAGACGATCACGCCGTCGCCGGGGCGCACCTGGGCCGCGTTCACCGCCGAGCCCCAACCGGTGGGCACCCCGCAGCCGACCAGCGCGGCGACGTCCAGCGGCAGGTCCGGGTCGATGCGCACCGCCGAGTTCTGGGAGATCACCCCGTACTGGCTGAACGTGCCGAGCATGCACATCGCGCCGTACCGCCCGCCGGGCCCGCTGATCGGCCAGCGCGGCCCGGGTAGATGCCCGCGCATAATCGACGCGCCCATGTCGCAAATGGCCTGTTGGCCGGTCGCGCACCAGTGGCAGCTGCCGCAGCTGGGGATGAACGAGCAGACCACGTGATCGCCGGGCGCCACCCTGGTCACCCCTGGACCCACGTCCTCCACCACCCCGGAGCCCTCGTGGCCGAGCACCATGGGCAGCCAGCCCTCGATGTCGCCTTCCATCACATGCAGGTCCGAGTGACACAGCCCGGCGTGCGTGAAGCGGATCAGCACCTCGCCCTCGGCCGGCCCGTCGAGCTCGATCTCCTCGATCTCCAGTGGCTTGTTGACCTCGTGGAGCACGGCGGCGACTGACTTCATGTCGCGGACTCTATAGACGGGATCCCGCGCCACCTGTCGACAGTCTCAGCCCTCGTACTCGTCGTGCGGCCGTCACCAGGTGGACGGCCCGTCGGAGCCTCGCCCGGCCGTTATCGGTGGCGGCCGCGAAACTCAGCGTTCACATCGGCGACCTGGCACCGACATCGACCGGGCATTCGATGAGGCCGTCCGGTCGGGCATCACACGCGTGGAAGGCCACCGAATGAGCGGCGTCAGCTCCTTCACCGAGGTCCCGGTCATCGATGTCTCGGGCCTGCGTTCGCCCGACCCCGACCGGCAGCGGCAGGTGGTGGACCGGCTGGGCTGGGCCGGCCGGGAGGTCGGGTTCTGCTACATCACCGGGACCGGGATGGCACCCGAGCTGTTCGACGCGCTGCTGGCCGCCACCAAACGCTTCTTCGCGTTGCCGATGGACGTGAAGATGCGCTCCTACATTGGCAACTCCACCTGTCACCGGGGCTACGTGCCGGAAGGCGAGGAGGTGTTCAGCGGCGGCACGGTGGACCGCAAGGAGGCCTTCGACACCGGTCTGGACCTGCCCGCCGACGACCCCGACTACCTGGCCGGGAACCCGTTGCTGGGCCCGAACCAGTGGCCCGACCAGCCGGGGTTCGCCGACGCCGTGAGCGCCTACTACGCCGAGGTGCTCGAGCTCGGTCGGCTGCTGCTGTCCGGCTTCGCGCTGGCCCTCGGCGAGCCGCCGGAGTCGTTCCAGCGGGCGGTCACCAAGCCGCCCAGCCAGCTGCGGCTGATCCACTACCCGCATGACGCCGACGCACGGGACGCGGTGGGCATCGGCGCTCATACCGACTACGAGTGCTTCACCCTGCTCAAGCCCACCGCGCCCGGGCTGGAGGTACTGAACGGCGCGGGCGAGTGGATCGACGTGCCGCCGCTGCCGGACGCGTTCGTGGTCAACATCGGGGACATGATGGAGACCTGGACGAACGGGAAGTTCGTGGCCACCACGCACCGGGTCCGCAAGGTGCGCGAGGAGCGGTACTCCTTTCCGCTGTTCTTCTGCGTGGACTACTCGACACGGATCGCCCCGCTGCCCCGGTTCGTCAGCGCCGACCAACCGGCTCGGCCGGGGTTCGTGGCCGGCGAGCACCTGTTCGCGCAGACCGCGCAGAGCTTCAGCTACCTCAAGCGCCGGCTCGCGGCGGGCGACCTGGTGCTGCCGGACGGTTCGCTGGCGCTGTCCAGCTTCGGGCAGCAGGCCCGGCAGGCGCGGGCTTGAGTGGGGCCGCCCCGGCCACGGGTGAAACGGCCACGGGTGAAACGGGAGTGCTCTGTTGGGACCGCTGTTCACAGAGCCGACACGCATCGGGAAGAAGAGTGTCATCCGCGCGGGGTGTCCTTGTGGGGACTCATCCAGCGTGAGGCGTGTCTAGGGTTCCGTCGCCGCATATTCACCCAGGTACGCGGCGGGTCTGGTCCGAGAGACACAGGCGGGGCCCAACGGGCCGCGTTCCACGGCGGGACAAAAGCCCGGGAGAAGCCCTAGTCGGCTGCTCCAGGACTGCCGGCGTGAGTCTCGCGGAGGACACATGGTGGCGCTGGACAACGCCGGTCACTCCCCGGGCCGGCCGGTGACCGGCGCCGTCGCTGGTGCCAGGCAGCCCGACACCCTCGACCTGGTGGTGGATGCGACCGACCTGCGGGTCTCGTTGTCCCGCAACGGGCGGCGGTTCGAGGTGCTGCGCGGGGTGGACCTGCGGATCCGGCGGGGGGAGATCCTCGGGCTGGTCGGCGAGTCCGGTTCCGGCAAGAGCGTGCTCAGCCTGGCCATGCTCGGGTTGCTGCCGGCGACCTCGGCGCCGGAGTTGACCGGGCGGCTGCGGGTCACCGGCGCCGACATGCTCACCGGCGACGCCGAGGCCCGCCGGGTGAACCGTCGGGATCACCTGGGCGCGGTGTTCCAGGACCCGATGACCTCGCTCAACCCGACGATGCGGGTGGGCCGGCAGGTGATCGAGGCGGCCGGCGGCGTCGAGGAGGCGGTCCGGCTACTGGACCTGGTTGGTGTGCCGGACGCGCGGAAGCGGATGAGCAGCTTCCCGCACGAGTTGTCCGGCGGGCTGCGGCAGCGCGTGATGATCGCGATGGCGGTGGCCGGCGACCCGGACCTGGTGATCGCCGACGAGCCCACCACGGCGCTAGACGTAACGGTGCAGGCGCAGGTGTTGGGCCTGCTGCGCGGTCTGCGTGACGAGCTGGGCTGCAGCGTGCTGATGATCACCCACGACCTCGGGGTCGCCGCGCAGGTGGCCGACCGGGTCGCGGTGATGTACGCCGGCCGGCTGGCCGAGCTGGGGCCCACCGAGTCGGTGCTCACCGAGCCGGCACACCCCTACACCGCCGGGCTGCTGCGCTCCCGGCTGTCTCTGACCACCGACCGGACCGCCGCGCTGGTCACCGTGCCGGGCACCCCGCCGCTGCCCACCGCCGTCCCCGCCGGGTGCGCCTACGCGTCGCGCTGCCCGAGCGTGATGGACAGCTGCCGCACGGAGCTGCCCGAGCTCGAGCCGTTCGACACCGGCGCAGAGGCCGGGGTGGTCGACGCCACCGCGGAGCCGGCTCACCTGCGCGCCTGCTTCGCGGACCTGGCCACCGTGCACCTCCTCGCCTCCGAGCCGCACCCGCCGACCGGCGCCGAGCCGCACCTCCCGACCGGCGGCACAGAGCCAGTGCCTGCCGCACAGACCCTGCACGTTCTGCGCGAGGGGGAGGGGGTCTGTGCGAGCGGGACGGCGGCGGGCTCTGCGGCGGCGGGCTCCCTGGCGGCGGGTTCCCCGGCGGCGGGTTCCCCGGCGGTTGGGGTGCGGCGGGTGGAGAAGGTCTTTCGGGTCAAGGTGGGGCGCTCGTTTGGCGCGCGGGGGCGGTTGGCGGCGCTGCGCCGGGTCTCCCTGGAGATCGCCGAGGGGGAATCGGTCGCGCTGGTGGGGGAGAGCGGATCAGGCAAGTCGACGCTGCTGCGGGTCATCGCCGGGCTGGAGCGAGCGGACGGTGGCGAAGTGAGCCTCGGTCCGGGTTCGCGCCCGCAGATGGTCTTCCAGGACGCCGGCGCGTCGCTGACCCCGTGGCTGACCGTCGGCGCGCTGCTGGATGAGCGGCTGCGCCAGGAGAAGCTGACCCGGACGCAGCGGCGGGAACGGGTGCTGGCCTCGCTGGCCACGGTGGGCCTGCCCGAGGAGGTGGCCGAGGTGCGCGCCGGTGAGCTGTCCGGCGGGCAGCGCCAGCGGGTGGCGCTGGCCAGGGCCACCGTGGTGCCACCCGAGCTGCTGTTGTGCGACGAGCCGACCAGCGCGCTGGACGTGTCGCTGGCCGCCTCGGTGCTGAACCTGATCCGGGACCTGCGGGCCAGCCTGGGCATGGCGGTGCTGTTCGTCACCCACGACCTGTCGGTGGCGCGCATCGTGGCGGACCGGATCGCGGTGATGTACCTGGGCAAGATCGTGGAGGTCGGGGCGGCCGAGGAGCTGATCGCCGCGCCCCGACACCCCTACACCCAGGCGTTGGTCGGCGCGGTGCCCGGTTTCGGCGTGGCGCCGGTGGCCGCGCGCGGCGAACCGGCCAGCCCGCTGTCCCCGCCGAGCGGCTGCGAGTTCCATCCGCGCTGCCCGATCGCGATCGAGGCGTGCGCCCAGCCGGAGCTGGAGGTGCCGCTGGAGCTGCCGCCGCCCCGGCATCCCGCCGATCCGGGCGGGGAGCTGCACCGGGTGGCCTGCATCCGGGCCGGGCGGGCGTTCTGATGGCCGTCGCGGAAGCCTTCCAGCCCACCGTCAGCCGCCGGTTCGGCCGGCCCAGATCCCGCGCCGAGGGCGCCAGAGGCAGCCGGGCCAGCCTGGCCGCCGCCGGACTGCTGGTGCTGATCACGGTGATCGCGCTGGCCGCGCCGCTGCTCGCCCCGCACAGCCCGCTGGACCCGGTCGGGATGCCCGAGTCCCCGCCGCTGAGCGGGGGTTTCCTGCTCGGCAGCGACAGCGTGGGCCGGGACGTGCTCAGCCGGGTGCTCTACGGCATCCGGGCTTCCTGGTTCGCCGCGCTGGCGGTGGTGGCGCTCGGCGTGCTGCTCGGCGGGGTGGTCGGACTGGTCGCCGGCACCCTGGGCGGCTGGGTGGACAACCTGCTGATGCGGATCACCGACGGCTTCCTGGCGCTGCCCGCGCCGATCGTGGCCATCGCGGTGGTGGCCGCCCTGGGTCCCGGCCTGCTGCACACCCTGGTCGCGGTGTCCATCGTGTGGTGGCCGTTCTACTCCCGGATCGTGCGGGGCGAGGTGCGCACCCTGGCGGCCCGCTCGCACGTCGAGGCGGCCCGGCTGGCCGGCAGCGGAACCTGGCGGATCGCCGTGCGCCACCTGCTGCCCGGCGCGGTCCCGGCCACCGTGGTGACCGCCAGCCTGGACGTGGGCAACCTGATCCTGACCCTGGCCGGGCTGTCCTTCCTGGGCCTCGGCCAGTCGGCGCCGGCCGCGGAGCTGGGCGCGGACACCTCCCGGAACCTCACCTACCTGCTCTACGACTGGTGGATCCCGGTGATGCCCGGCATCGCGGTGGCCCTGCTGGCGCTCGGCGCGAACCTGGCCGGCGACGGGATCCGGGGCCTGATGTCCAGGCGCTGAGCGCACCGGCGTACCCGGCCACCGTCCCCCGAACTACGGAGTTCTCACGTGCTGACCCTGATAGCCAAACGCCTGGTCGCCGCGGTGGTGATCCTGGTGGTGCTTGCCGCGGCGCTGTTCGGGCTGCAACACATCAGCAAGTCCGACCCGGTGCACACCATGCTCGGCCCCGGCGCGTCACCCGCGACCATCGCCGCCGAGCGGCACCGCCTCGGCCTGGACCGGCCGGTGGCCACCCAGTTCTGGCACTACCTCACCGGCCTGATGCACGGCGACCTGGGCACCTCCTACCGCACCCGTTCCCCGGTGGCCACCGACCTGCGCACCTTCCTGCCGGCCACCCTGGAGCTGGCGATGTTCGGCTTGCTGCTGGCCATCGTGTTGGCCGTGCTGCTGGCCGTGGCCACCACCTTGCGCTGGCCGGGCGCCTCGGTGATCCGGTACCTGCTGCTGCTCGGCGGCTCCACGCCGGCGTTCTTCGTGGCCATCGGCGGGATCATCGTCTTCTACAAGTACCTCGGGGTGCTCCCGGCGACCGGGCGGGCGGACGACGCGGTGCCCAGCGGGCCCACCCACCTGCTCCTGCTGGACGCGGTGCTGCACGGGCAGCCTGGGCTGTTCGTCGACGCGCTGCGCCACCTGCTGCTGCCCGCGCTGGCGGTGGCGATCGGGCCGGCCATCTCCATCGGCCGGGTGCTGCGATCCAGCCTGATCACCACACTCGGCCAGGACTATGTCCGTACCGCGCGGGCCAAGGGCCTCTCCGAGTTGAAGGTGCTGGCCCGCCATGTGCTGCGCAACTCGGCCGGTCCGGCGCTGTCCATGACCGGGCTGCAGGTCGGGCTGCTGTTCGCCGGGGTGCTGGTGGTCGAGTCGATCTTCGCCTGGCCGGGTCTGGGGCAGTACACCGCGCAGAGCCTGCCGGTGGACGACTTCCCGGCGATCGCCGGGGTGACGCTGTTGCTCGGCGCCGGCTACGTACTGATCAACACCCTGGTGGACATCCTGCAGGCACTCGCGGACCCGAGAATCGATGTCTGAACGAGCGCCGAACCCGCCCCCGAACCCCGCCCAGGACTCCTAGGAGATTCCATGTCTGAACAATCCTTGCTGGTCCGCCCGGCCGCGCTGGTGGACGCGTGAGGCGCGGCGCGCGCCGGTGGCTGCCCGCGCTGGCCGGGGCGCTGGTGCTGACCCTGGCCGCCTGCGGTGGCGGTGGTGGTGGGGGAGCCCAGGTGACCAGCGCACCACCCACTGATCACGTGCTGCGGCTGTCCTTCCTGCAGGACCCCGGCCAGCCACCGGATCCGGACGTCTACTACGCCGGGCAGGGGCTCTCGCTGACCTTGAACACCTACGAGGGGCTGCTGGGCTATCAGCTCGGCACACCCACCCCGAAGATCGTCGGCGTGCTGGCCACCGGGTGGACCGAGTCGCCGGACAAGCTGAGCTACACCTTCACCCTGCGCCAAGGGGTCACCTTCCACGACGGCACCCCGTTCACCTCGGACGCGCTCGCACCCTCGTTCGCCCGGCGCGCGGCGGTGGCTGGCGGCCCGGCCTACATGGTCGACGGCATAGCCTCGGTGCAGCCCAATGGTCCCTACCAGGTGACCGTCAAGCTCAAGCAGCGCAACTCGGCATTCCTGGACTACCTGGCCGCGCCGTACGGGCCGAAGATGATGAGCCCGACCGGGCTGAGCGCCAACGCCGGCACCGACCACGCGCAGACCTACCTGCGCACCCACGACCTGGGTACCGGCGCTTACACCCTCACCCAGGCGCAGGTGGGCCAGAGCTACCAGCTCAAGGCCTACCCCGGCTGGTGGGGCCCGGCGCCGTACTTCCAGCAGGTGGACATGCCGGTGATGGCCGACCTGTCCACCCAGGAGCTGGTGTTCAACCAGGGGCAGCTGGCCGCGATCATGCATGACCTGAACGCCCCGGCGGTGAAGTCCTACCTGGCCAGCACGACGTCCGCGCACTACTCGATGCCCACCTTCGAGACCAGCCAGGTCTACCTGAACCCGAACACCACACTGCTCAAGGACAAGGCCACCCGGGTGGCGCTGCAGCAGGCGATCGACATCAAGACGCTCACCGAGCAGGTCTTCGGCGGCCGGGGCACGGTGTCTACCGGAACCTACGGCCCGGGGTTGTTGAACGGCGTCCCGGACGTCCAGAAGGTCAACTTCGACCCGGCCCCGCTGCGCGCGCTCGTACAGGGACTTCCGGCGACCGCGCGGTCACTGACCTTCGGCTACGACACCAGCCAGCCGGACGACCAGCAGATGGCCAACATCGTGGCCGCCGACCTGCAGGGCGACGGGCTGAACGTGAAGGTGCAGGGCTACCCGACCTCGCAGCTATTCGGCTGGGTGAGCGACCTCGCCGGCGCCCCGGACGTGCTGTTCACCGAGATGTGGCCGGACGCGGCGCACCCCTACACCTGGTCGCACATCCTCTACGACAAGGACGGCGGGTTGAACTATCTGCACTGTTCCGACCCGTCGGTGAGCGACCAGCTGCCCGGGGCGCTGGCCAGCGGTGACCCGGCCGCCTACGAGAAGATCGGGGACGCCGCGATCGCCACCGGCTGCTGGCTCAACGTGACCTACCGTAATGACTTCATGGTCGCGCAGACCTGGCTGAAGAATGTGGAGCAGGCCCACAACGTGGCCGCGCCGACCACGTTGATGTTCAGCGTGCTGGGGGTCTGATGGCCGGGGTACGGGAGATCGTGTTGCTCACTCTCGGGTGGGAGGAGCTGCCCAAGTCCGTGTCGGTGTACGGGGCGCCGGAGCACGAGCGGCTGCGTGAGCCGGTGCCCGGTGTGCTGCTGCGCTGCGACGGCGGGTGGCTGCTGCTGGACACCGGGTTCAACACCGCGCTCATCCGGGACCTGGCGATGCGCCGGCGCTACCACGGCAGGGCGGACTACCGGGCGGTGCTGCCCGGCCCCGGCGAGCCGATCGAGGAGGCGCTGGACGCCGCCGGCATCAACATCGACGAGATCTACGCCGTCGGGGTCAGCCACCTGCACCTGGACCACGCCGGCGGGCTGAAGCTGTTCGCCGGCCGGGTGCCGGTGCACGCCCAGCGCCGTGAGCTGGACTACGGCCTGTCCGACCATCCGGACCCGGAGCGGCACGCCATCTACCGCGTCAACTTCGACGACCCGGCGCACGACTGGCGGCTGGCCGACGGGGACGCCCAGATCGCCCCCGGGGTGACCGCGGTGCTCACCGCCGGGCACACGCCCGGCCACCAGAGCTTCGTGGTGGACCTGGACTCCTCGATCGGCGGCGGTGGCTACGTGTTCGCCTTCGACGCCGCCGACCTGACCGAGAACATCGAGCACGAGCTGCCCATCGGCGGCACCGTGCACGTGCACCCGACGGAGACCGTCGAGCCGATCCGCCGGCTCAAGGCGATCGCCGCCGAGAAGGGCTACCCGCTGATCCCTGGTCACGACCCAGTGGTCTGGCCTGCCCTGACCGCCCAACTAGCGGACCGCTTCGCCGCCGCGCCCCGGGCCTAACCGCGCCGCTCGCTGCCCGGCCGCCGCTCGCTGGCCGGCCGCCGCTCGCTGCCCGGCCGCCGCTCGCTGGCCGGCGCGGCCCGGGCTGGCCGGCGCGCCCCGGGCTTAGCTCGCCGCGGCCAATGCGTCCAGGCGGCGCGCCATCTCGGGGGCCGGGCGGACCGCGCCTACCGGCTTGCCGCCGCCAAGGAGCGGATGCTCGCGCTGGGCGTGAATCACCTCGTTGTCCACGCCCAGGGCGAACAGGGTCGCCGCCATCACCACCTTGCGCGCTCGGGAGGCGCCGTCTTCGATCTTCAGCGCGATACCCCGGCCGTCGGCTAGCCCGACCGCGTACACCCCCTCGGCGCCGCCCTTGCAGAACAACCCTGGGGTGCCCCAGATCAGCGCCGCCTCGGGCCGCCGGGTGCCGCTGGCCCACTCCGGGTGGGCGCGAAACGCACCGGCGATCCGACCCTCCATGGTGTCCGGCGCGGCGGCACCGAACCGGCCGAATGCCCTGGCCAGCCCGGTCAGGGTGATCGCCGGCTGGGGCGCGCCGCAGCCGTCCACCGCGACCGCGGCGATCTTCTCGCCGGCGCTGTCCTCGATCGCGGCGAAGATGGCCCGCTGCACCGGGTGCTCAGGATCGCGGTAGCTCTCCGTCGGCCAGCCATTGGCCACGCTGGTGGCCAGCATCGCCGCGTGTTTGCCCGAGCAGTTCATGGTGATCGGCTCGGCGGCGTGGCCGGCACGGATCCAGTCGTCGCGGGCCAGCTCGTCCAGCGGGTAGTCCGGCGGGGTGCGCAGCGCGGCGGGGCCCAGCTCGGCGCCGGCCAGGATCCGCCGCACCCCGTCCAGGTGGAACACCTCGCCGGAGTGCGACGCGGCGGCCAGCGCGAGCAGCTCACCGTCCAGCTGCAGCCCAGCGCGCAGCATGCCCAGCGCCTGCAGCGGTTTGTGGGACGAGCGTGGGAACATCGGCTCGTCCACCACGCCGGCCGACCACGCGGTGGTGCCGTCCGGCCCGGTCACCACGACCGAGCCGTGGTGGCGGCCCTCCACGAACCCGCTGCGGACCACCTCGGCGACGATCACAGGCTCTGTCACCGTGATCATCCTACCGATCGCGCGGCGTGGATCAGTTGAGCAAAGCGCCGATCCGCCGCGCGGTGGCCATCAGCGCCGGAGCGTGCCCGAGCAGCTCCGCCCGGGGCAGCAGGAAGATCACCGTCGAGACGCTCACCGCACCGACCGGGTAGCCCTTCGCGTCCAGCACGGGAGCGCCCAGGCAGCGGATCGTCGTCTCGTTCTCCTCGTCGTCCATCGCGTAGCCGACGTCGCGGACCCTGGCCAGGTCGGCCCACAGCCGGGCCGGGTCGGTGAGGGTGTTCGGGGTGCGCCGTTCCAGGCCGAGGGCGGCGATGATCTCGTCGATCTCGCTGTCCGGCAGGTGGGCCAGGATGGCCTTGCCGATCGAGGTGCAGTGCAGGGGCAGGCGCATGCCCAGCCGGGAGGCCATCGAGTACGGCTGGTCGGCCTCGACCTTGTGGGTGTAGACCGCGTGGTCGCCGGAGCGCAGTGCGAGGTGCACGGTCTGCCCCACCGAGGCGCGCAGCGCGGCGAGCTCGGCCGCCACATCCCCGGTTGACTCCCTGACCACCTCGGCGGCCAGGGCGCGCATCCGAGGACCGGCGGTGTAACTGCCGCCACCGAGGGTGGTCACGTAACCCAGCTCGGCCAAGGTAGCCAGAATCCGGTGGGTGCTGGGCTTGAGCACGCCGGCGTCGGCGGCGATCTCAGCCAGCTGCCTCGGCTCGCCCGTCCGCGCCGCCTCCTCCAGGATGCGCAGTGCCTTGCTCACCGCGTTCCCGGACTCAGAGGCGCGACCGCTGCGTGCGCGAGGGCGCGCGCCCGACGCCGTCGCAGGGGCAGTGCGCGGCAATTTCACGACCCGATATTACCGATCCGCACCGACAAAACGGGGCATGGCGCGGCCGGACCTGGCGAGCCGATCTGTGCAATCTCTGTGTGTCTGCTGTGCTCGGTCGGTACCAGCACGGTAGATCTCGGCTGGTCGTGGGGTTGACCGACCGAGGGGCGGACCGGCAGGGTCATCCTCGAGCTGGTCTGACCAGCTCGCCACGAGTCGAGATCACCGCGCCGCCGGAAGGAGCTGTCCGGACATGGCCATCGCGTTGCCTGATCACCCGGCGGCCGGCCGATCGGCCCGGGTTGGCGGGCGGACACCGGGACCGCGCCGGTGGTGTTCTCCTACGACGGCGGATGGCCGTCATCCGGCCCCAAAAGGAGCGTCGATGAGCACTGACACCGCACACGGCTACGCCGGGATGTTCCGGCTGGACGGGCGGCGTGCGCTGGTGATCGGCGTGGGCGGCATCGGCCGGGAGGCGGCCCGCGCGTTGGCCGCGCACGGCGCCTCGGTGGTCTGCGCCGACCGCGATCCGGCGACCGCGAACGCCACCGCGGCCGCCGCCGGGCCCGCCGCGACGGCGCTGGAGCTGGACGTCACCGACGCCGAGGCGGTGGAGCGGGCCGCCGCCGAGCTCGGCGCCGTGGACGTGGTGGTGCTGACCGCCGGGATGAACGTGCGCAAGCAGCTGCTGGACTACACCCTCGAGGACTTCGACCGGGTCGTCGGGCTGAACCTGAAGGGCACCTTCACCGTGTTGCGGGCCTTCGGGGCGGCCATGGTGGAGCGCCGGCGAGGCAGCATCGTGGTGTTCTCCTCGATGCGCGCGCACGCGGTGGAGCCGGGGCAGTCGGTCTACGCGGCCACCAAGGCGGGAGTGGTGCAGATGTGCCGCACCGCCGCCGCCGAGTTCGGCCCGGCCGGGGTCCGGGTGAACACGATCGCCCCCGGGGTGGTGGAGACCCCGCTCACCGCGCAGATCAAGAACGATCCCGGCTGGTACGAGGCGTACGCCAACAAGAGCGCGCTGGGCCGTTGGGCGGCGCCCGGCGAGATTGCCGGCGCGGTGGTCTACCTGGCCTCCGACGCGGCCAGCTTCGTGACCGGCGCGGAGCTGAACGTGGACGCCGGCTGGACCGCGGTGGACGGCCGCTTCACCCCACCGACGTGACCACCGCGCGGCCGGCCGGAGCGCCGCCCCCGGACACCCGCGCGTTCCAGCGCATCGTCCGCCACGTGGAGGGCGCCATCGCGGCCGGCTCGCTGAAGCCGGGGGACCGGCTGCCCAGCGAGCGCGAACTGGTAGACCGGTTCGGCGTGGCCCGCTCCTCGGTGCGCGAGGCGCTGCGGGTGCTGGAGAGCATGGAGCTGGTCCGCTCCACGGCATGTGACCCGAGGGGGCCGCAGGTGCAGCCGTTCTCCACCGGCCCGGTCCGCCGCTCGCTGGCCATGCTCACCTCCACCCAGGCCCTGAGCCTGCCGGAGCTGGTGCAGTTCCGGATGATCGTGGATGCCTCGGCGAACCTGATGGCGGCCATCCGGCGCACCGATGCCCAGTTGCGCGCATTGGAGCGGAGCATCGACCGGATGCGCGCCGCGATGGACCCGGGCGCCCGAGTCGCCAGCGGAGCCGAAACCGGCCAGGTCGAGTTCAGCCGGGCCGACCTGGAATTCCACGAGATCATCGCCGAGGCCGGGGGCAACCAGCTGATCCAGCTCTACGGCGAGGTGATCCGGGAGGCGGTGCTCCGGCTGATCGAGCGGACCATTTCGGCCGCCGAGGACCAGCCCGCGCTGATGCTCCGCTCGATCGGGCACCACACGGCGGTGTTGGCCGCGATCGAGGCCAGGGACGGCCCGCGCGCCTCCCGGCTGGCCAGGGAGAGCCTCTACGCCTACTACGCCGCGCATGTGGCGCCGGTCGACCGGGAGATCATGGCCAACCTGGTCCGGGAGTGCGGCGGCCGGATCGAGCACTGACCGGGGCAGCTGGAGCACCTGCCGCACGGTGATCGGCACGGGTGTCCTCCGGTTAGACCGCCGGCCAGGGTCGCTGCGGCGGGCGCATCTGCTCGTAGCCGAAGGCCAGCCGCAACACCCCCGGGTCATCGAACCGATGCCCGACGATCTGCAACCCGATGGGCAGCCCGCCGCTGGTGTAGCCGCAGTTGATGGCCACAGCCGGCTGGCCGGACATGTTGAACGGGAGGCTGGTGACGATGTGCCCGAACGGGTCGGCCGGGTTGTTCAGCGGCGCGGGCAGCTGCACCGGGTACGGCGGAATCGGCGCGGAGGGCAGCAGCAGGTAGTCCAGCTCGCCCAGCGCTCGGGTGGCGGCTACCGCCATCGCGTCCATCTGGCTGAACCCGTGGAACACCTGCGCGCCGGACAGGTCCTTGCCGCCGGCCGCCCACTCCAGGATGAACGGCAGCACCCGCTCGCGGCGTTCGTCAGGCAGCGCGCCGATGTCCGCCCACGCCCTGGAGCGCCAGAACCGGTCCATCCCGTCCAGCATCTCCCTGGTCAGGAAGGGGGCGACCGGCTCGACGGTGGCGCCGGCGGACTCCAACAGCCGCGCCGCCGCTGCCACCGCCGCGCTGATCTCGGGGTCCACCGGCAGGCCGGTGCCGATGTCGGTGAGCAGGCCCAGCCGCAGCCCGCGCACCTCGCCCGGGCGGTCCGGCCATTCGGTGGGCAGCGCGGGCAGCGCCAGGTGGTCCCTGGTGTCCGGTACCGCGATGATCGACATCAGCAGCGCGGTATCGGCGACGGTGCGAGTCATCGGCCCGATCACCCGGCCCGGGTACGGCGGATCCACCGGTACCCGGCCGAAGGTCGGCTTGAGGCCCACGATGCCGTTCCACCCGGCCGGCTGGCGGACCGATCCGCCGATGTCGGTGCCGAGGTGCAGCGGGCCATACCCGGCGGCCGCGGCGGCGGCCGCGCCGGAGCTGGAGCCGCCCGGCGTGCGGGTCGGGTCCCACGGGTTGCGGGTGATCTGGTGGAAGCTGGACTGGCTGGACCCGAGCATGCCGTAGTCCGGCATGGTGGTCTTGGTGAAGATCACCGCCCCGGCCTCGCGCAGCCGGGCAGCGGCGGGGGCGTCGGCTTCGGCGGGACGCAACACCGTGGCGGCGGTGCCCAGCGGCACCGGGGTTCCCCGGGTGGCGATGTTCTCCTTGATGGTCACCGGCACCCCGTCCAGCCCGCCCACCGGGGTGCCTTGGCGCCAGCGCCGCTCCGAGGCCCTGGCCGCCTCGCGGGCGCCGTCCGAGTCGATCGCCCAGGTGGCCCGGACCCTCGGCTCGTCGGCGGCAACCCGGTCGAGGACCGAGTCAAGGACCTCGACGGGGGAGAACCGCTTCGCCCGGTAGCCCTCGAGCAGCGCGCCGGCGGACAGGTCGGCGAGCCGGCTGGCCTGGGTGGTTTCGGTCATCAATTCTCCTGGATAGGTGTTCGGGCCCGGGTCAGGCGTGGACCGGTGCGCCGGCGGTCTCCGGCACCGGGAGGCGTTCCGCTGGCGGGTTCGCCGGCCAGATCAGCGAGGCCAGCCCGGTCACCGCGAGGTTAGCCACCAAACCGACCGCGCCGGCGTTGATGCCGAACCACGGGTCGTGCCCGGTGGCCACCAGCACCGCCACGATGAGGATGCCGACCAGCATGCCCGCCGTCCCCCCGGCCAGCGACATGCGCCGCCACAGCAGGGAGATCACCACCAGCGGCAGGAGCTGGGCGAGGCCCTCGTAGGAGAGGACCGAGAGCCGCACCAGCACGTTGGGGAACAGGTAGGTCATGCCCATCGCGATGACCCCGGCGGTCAGCGTGACGAGCTGGGCCAGCTGGCGCTGCCGGCCGGCCGTGCGGGTATGCCGCCCGAGTATTGAGCGACTCCACATGGTGCCGATCACCAGCATGAATACCGCCATCGGGACGATCGAGGAAAGTGCCCCGGCCGCGCCCACCACGCCGAGCAGCCAGGGCGGCAACTCGGCGCGGATCATCTCGAACATCGCCAGGTTGGAGTTCTTCAAACCGGGGACGACGAACGTCGCGGCCAGCCCGAGCAGCACCGGGACGAACAGCAGTACCTGGTAGAAGGGCAGGATCAGCGCGTTGCGCCGCAGCGTCTGCGCGGAGCGGGCGCCCAGGAAGCCGGCCACCGTGGTGGGCAGCACGCTGTACACCGCCCCGTTGAGCAGCGCGGTCGAAATGAACCAGGCCATGCCGTAGGTGCCGCCGGCCGGTCCGGGCAGGGTGAGCCAGGCCTCGCGTTCGGTGATGATCCGGTGCAGCATCGGGCCGTATCCGCCGAAGAACTTCAGCGGCACGTAGACGAACACCAACGCCAGCGTGAGCACCACGGTGATGTCCTTGAGCACCGACACCCAGGCGCTGCCGCGCAACCCGCTGGCCAGGATGAAGATCTCCGAGATGAGGAACGCGACCAGGTAGGACAGCCCGAGCCCGATGGCGCCGTAGCTGACGCTGGTCACCACCGCGCCCATCCCGGTGATCTGCAACTGGATGTAGGGCAGCAGGAAGACGGTGGCGACCACGGCCAGCAGGGCTCCCAACCAGGGCGCGGCGAACCGGTGGGCCACCAGGTCGGAGATGTTGTGCAGGCCGTGGCGGTGCGCGTAGTTCCACAGCAGCGGACCGACCAGGTAGGTGGCGGTCATGCCGATGCTGAGGTAGGCGACCAGGTACAGACCGGAGATGCCGTAGGTGTACGACCACCCGGCCGCGCCGAGGTAGCTGAACGACGTGTACGTCTCCCCGGCCATCAGCACCAGGGTCATCACGATGCCGAGGCTGCGCCCGCCGATCGACCACTGCGCCAGGTCCGCCTTGTCCTGGCCCCGGCCGGCGCGGATGCCCAGCGCACAGGCCGCCACCATGAACGCGGCCAGAATGGCAACGGAGACTACGGCGCCGCCGGTCATGCGTCGGCCCGCCGGTCGGCCTGGGCCCGCTCAGCTCGCTCCGCTCGCTCGGCCTCCCGGGCGGCCGCCCACACCGGGTCGCCCTTGGCGGCGAGCCAGACGAACAGCGGCGCCAGCAACACCGCGACGAGCAGCCAGAACATCAGGAACGGCAGTCCGAACAGAATCGGCTCGACGCGGTTGGCGAACGGCAGGACGCCCAGGAATGCCACCGGCGGGCCCAGCAGCCACCAGAGCGATGTTCTCTTCTTGGACATGCTGACTCCTCGCTGCCGGATGCTGCAGTGGCGGGGCGCACCGCTCATCGCGCGCCGCCGTGTGGCGATCCGGGGCCCGCGCCGCGCTGCCGGCACGCGGTCGTGGCTCGGCGGATGCGAGTCGCTCCCTGGACTATCTGTGCCCCGCCCAGCCCCGGGAAGCCGCGGACCGTAACGCTGTCCCGCTCTGGCTTTACAGTATGTAAGCCACATGAACACTGTGTTACCCCCCTGTGGTCGCCCCACGCGGCGCGCTGCGAGCGGCTTGACACGGACCGGCTGGACGCCGTTCTATGGTGCATAACATGGAACGTTCCACGTGAACGCGTCCGACGGGAGACCCGCGCATGAGCATCAACGAGCGCATTGCCGGCGCCCCGATCTCCTGGGGGGTGTGCGAGGTACCGGGGTGGGGCCATCAGATAGCTCCGGAGCGGGTCTTCAGCGAGATGCACGAGGTGGGTCTGGCGGCTACCGAGGCCGGTCCGGCCGATTTCCTGCCATGGCCAGACGGGGCCGTCCGCGAGTTCCTGGCCGAACGCGGGTTGAGCCTGGTGGGCGGCTTCGTGCCGGCCGTGCTGCACGGCGACCCGGAGGTGGCGCTGGCCGAGGTGCGTGAGGCGGCGCATCGGCTGGTCGGCGCCGGCGGCGACGTGGTGGTGCTGGCGGCGGCCACCGGCGCGGTGGGCTACGACGGGCGCCCGGAACTATCCGACGAGGAGTGGCGCCGGCTGACCCGGACGCTGGACGCCGCCGCCGCCCTGGGCGCGGAGTACGGCGCGCGGGTGGTGCTGCACCCACACATGGGCACTGTCGTGGAGAACGGCGAGGACGTGCGGCGGGTGCTGGAGGGCTCGGCCATCCCGCTCTGCGTGGACACCGGCCACCTACTGATCGGCGGGGTGGACCCCTACGAGCTGGTCCGCGGCGCCGTGTCGCGGGTGTCGCACGTACACGTCAAAGACGTCGACGCCGGGCTCGCCGCGCGGGTTCAGGCCGGCGAGCTGTCCTACACCACGGCGATCACCCAAGGGCTCTACCGGGCGCTCGGCGACGGGGACGTGGACGTCGCCGGCATCGTCTCCACCCTGGAGGGCGCCGGCTACGACGGCTGGTACGTGCTCGAGCAGGACCTGGTGCTGGCCGGGGAGCCTCCCGTCGGGGCCGGTCCGATCCTCGAGGTCCAGGCCAGCTACGAGTTCTTGGTCGAGGCCGGCCGCGCGGTGGCGCGGCAGGCCGGGTAGTCGTCATGCACCGGACCACGCGGGCCCTACTGGCGGCCTCGCTGGCCGTGCTGGTGGTGTCGCTGGTGGCCTGCCGAGGGGGGCAGGCCACCAGCGCGAGCGCCCCAGCCGGACGGGCCAACCTGAAGATCATCATGGTCACCCACGGGCAGGCCGGGGACCCGTACTGGTCCGTGGTCAAGCACGGAGCCGACGACGCCGCCCGCGACCTCGGGGTGACCTTGACCTACGAGGCACCGCAGTCCTACGACGTGTTCGAGATGCGCAAGTTGCTGGAGTCGGCCGTCGCGCAGAAGCCGGACGGCATCGCGGTCTCCATCCCGGACGCCGGCGCCCTCGGGCCGTTGATCAAGAAAGCGGTGGGCGAGGGCATCCCGGTCGTGTCGCTGGACTCCGGGGACTCGGACGCGCCGAAGCTCGGCGTGCTGACCCACGTAGGTGCCAGCGAGTTCGACTCGGCGAAGCGGGCCGGCGAGCGGTTCGGCGCGCTCGGGGTCAAGCACGCGGCCTGCCTGAACCACGAGCAGGGCAACGTGTCGCTGGACGTGCGCTGCGAGGGGCTGCGGGCCGGGCTGGCGGAAAGCGGTGGCACCGCGACCAACCTGGCCATCAACGGCAAGGACCCGACCGACTCCCAGCAGCGGATCACGACCGCGTTCAAGGGCGGCGGCTACGACGGGGCGATATCGCTGGGCCCGGTGGGCGTCGGGCCGATGCTGGCCGCCGCGAAGGCCACCGGGTTCACCGGGAAGCTGGCCTCGTTCGACCTCTCGCCGGAGATCCTGCACGCGATCGAGGCCGGCACCGCGGAGTTCGCCATTGACTTCCAGCAGTACCTGATGGGCTACCTCCCGGTGTTGTTCCTGGTCCAGCACGCCCAGTACCAGCTGTCCCCGGCCCAGCCGATCACCCCGACCGGGCCGGACTTCGTCACCAAGGAGACCGCCGGCAAGGTCCTTCAGTTGACCGAGCAGGGGGTGCGCTGATGGCGTCGGTGTCACCGCCGGCGCCGGCCCGGTCGGCCGAGCACCCCGGTGCGGACGACCGGATCCGCCCGCTCGGCCCGCTGCAGCGGGTGCTCCGCCGGCCCGACCTGGGCGCGGTGCTGGGCGTGCTGGTCTCGTGGGGGCTGTTCGCCGCGGTGGGCGGTGCATCGTTCACCTCAGCCGGCGGCATGGCCAGCTACCTGGCCGACGCTGCGGGGCTGGGCATCCTGGCCGCGGCCGTGGCGCTGCTCATGATCGGCGGCGAGTTCGACCTCTCGATCGGTTCGATGATCGGCGCGGCCGGCATGCTGCTGGCGATCCTGATCACCCAGTTCGCCGTGCCGTCCTGGCTGGCGGTGCTGGTCGCGCTGCTGTTCGGCGCCGGGTTCGGGGTGCTCAACGGGTGGCTGGTGGTCAAGACCCGGCTGCCCTCATTCATCGTCACCCTCGCCGGGCTGTTCGTGCTGCGCGGCCTGACCATCGCGCTGACCCGCTTGCTGACCGGCCGCACCCAGGTCGGCGGGGTGGCCGAGGCCGACGACGGCGGCCTGGTGCACGCGCTGTTCGCGGCGCGGGTCGGGCCGTTCAGCGCGTCGGTGTTCTGGTGGATCGGGATCACCGTGATCTGCGCGGTGGTGCTCTCCCAGACCACCTTCGGCAACTGGCTCCGGGCCACCGGCGGCAATGGCGAGGCGGCCCGCAACAGCGGCGTGCCGATCACCCGGGTGAAGATCGTCGCCTTCATGCTCACCGGCCTGGCGGCGGCCCTGGTGGGAGTGATCCAGGTGCTGGAGGCGGGCAGCGCGGACACCCTGCGCGGCGAGATGCGGGAGTTCGAGGCGGTCATCGCGGTGGTGATCGGTGGAACGCTGCTGACCGGCGGATACGGCTCGGTGATCGGGGCGGCGCTGGGCGCGTTGACCTTCGGCATCGTCCGGCAGGGGATCTTCTTCACCGGGGTGGACACCGACTGGTTCCGGGTGGTGCTCGGGGTGTTCCTGATGGTCGCGGTGCTGGTGAACAGCTGGCTGCGGACGCGCGCGCTGAAGGCCCGGTGACCGCGTGACCGGTGACCGGTTGGTCCAGTTGACCAACGTCAGCAAGTACTTCCTCGGGGTCACCGCGCTGGAGGACATCAACTTCCCGGTGCGTCGCGGTGAGGTGATGTGCCTGCTGGGGGACAACGGAGCCGGGAAGTCCACCCTGATCAAGATCCTGTCCGGGGTGCACCAGCAGGACCGGGGCACCTACTGGTTCGACGGCCTGGAGCGGCGGTTCAGCTCGCCGAGGGAGGCGAAGGCCTGCGGCATCGCCACCGTCCACCAGGATCTCTCGATGATCCCGCTGATGAGCATCGCCCGTAACTTCTTCCTGGGCTCGGAGCCGACCCGGGGACTCGGACCGCTGCGGTTCTTCGACGGCCCCACCGCGCGCCGGGTGGCCAGCGCGGAACTGGCCCAGATCGGGATCAAGGTCCGCGACCCCGAGCAGCTGGTGGGCACGCTGTCCGGCGGCGAGCGGCAGTGTGTGGCGATCGCCAGGGCGAAGTACTTCGGCGCGAAGCTGCTGATCCTTGACGAGCCCACCTCCGCGCTCGGGGTCAAGGAGGCCCGCCGGGTACTGCGCTACGTGCGCCACGCCAGGGACGAAGGGCTGGGCGTCGTGCTGATCACGCACAACGTGAACCACGCCTATCCGATCGGCGACCGGTTCACCATCCTCGGCCACGGTCACAGCTACGGCACCTTCAGCAAGGACGAGGTGAGCCGGGAGGACGTGCTGGAGCTGATGGCCGGCGGCGAGGACCTCGTGGACGTGAGTGACGAGCTCGACGATGAATGAACGACCCGCCGGCCGGAGCCTGGCCGGCCGCTCCCGGGCTCCCACCATCATCGACGTCGCCGCCCGGGCGGGCGTGTCCAAGTCGCTGGTCAGCCTGGTGCTGCAGGGCAAGGGCCCGCCGCTGGTGAGCGAGGAGCGCCGGGCCCTGGTGCTGGACGCGGTGACCGAGCTCGGCTACCGACCCAACACCATGGCCCGAGGCCTGGTCCAGCGGCGCACCGGGCTGGTCGGTGTGCTGGTCTCCGACCTGCGCAACCCGTTCTTCGCCGACCTCGCCGAATCGGTGGACGCGGAGGCCGCCCGGCGCGGCTACCGGGCGGTGCTCGCCGCCGGCCACCGGGACGCCGCCCGGGAGCAGCTGGTGGTCAACGACTTCCTGGAGTCCCGGGTGGAGGCGCTGGTGCTGCTCTCCCCGGCGCTGTCCGCCGCCGCCATCACCCGCGCGGTGGAGGGTGTGCCGGTGGTCGTGGAGGGCCGGCCCACGTTCCGCTCGGCGCGGGTGGACCTGGTCGGCACCGACGATGCCCTGGGCGCCGAGCTGGCCGTGCGGCACCTGGTCGAGCTGGGCCACCAACGGATCGCGCACATCGCCGGCACGGCGCTCGGGGCGGCCGCCCGGCGCAAGGGCTACGAGCGGGCGATGCGCATCCACCGGTGCGGGCAGCACGTCCAGGTGGCGGACTGCGACGAGACCGACAGCGGCGGCTACGAGGCGGCCCGGCGGCTGCTCGGCGGCTCGGAGCGGCCGACCGCGGTGTTCGCGGTGAACGACGTGGTGGCGCTGAGCGTGCTCGCCGCCGCCGAGGACCTGGACATCGCGGTGCCCGAGCAGCTGTCCGTGGTCGGGTTCGACGACATCTACCTGGCCGGGTTGCGCGGGGTCGGCCTGACCACCGTGGCCCAGCCGGTCGGCCAGATCGCGGCGAGCATGGTCGGCGCGCTGCTGGAGCGCATCGAGGGTGCCGACCAGTCCCGCCCGGGGGTGCGCACCTGGCTGCCCCCGGCGCTCACCGTGCGTCATACCACCGGAGCGGCTCCCACCGATCCGCTTCCGTCGAACTGACTTCATCGAAGAAGGGGGATCGGCATGCTGCGGGCGCCCGTCCGACTCGGCATTGTGGGCCTCGGTGCGGTCGCGCAGCTCGTCTACGAACCGATCCTGTCCCGGCGGCGGGACCTGTTCCACATCGCCGGCGTGGCCGAGCTGTCCGCCACGGTCCGGGACACCGTCGGGGAGCGGCTGTGCGTGCCGCCGGCGCACCGGCACGACTCGGTAGCCGAGCTGCTCGACGCCGGCGAGGTCGAGGCGCTGTTGGTGCTCAGCTCCGGCTCGCACGGCGCGGTGGTGGACACGGTGACCGCCGAGGGCATCCCCGCGCTGGTGGAGAAGCCGCTGGCCTGGACGCACGAGGAGCTGGATCGGCTGGCCGGCCGCGAGCGGCTGATCCAGGTCGGCTACATGAAGCGGTTCGATCCGGCCTACCAGCGGTTGGCCGGGCTGCTCGCCGAGGCCGCCGCGCCGATCCGCGCGGTCGAGGTCACCGTGCTGCATCCCTCCGACGCCCGGCAGATCGCGTTCCGGGGTGGCGAGCTGGCTCGGGCCACCGACCTGTCCAGCGCCACCTCCTCCGACCTGGAGGCGCAGTCCTCGGCGCTGCGGGAGAAGGCCCTTGGCGACGCCGCCGGGACGCTGGGGTGGGTCTACTCCGAGGTGTTGCTGGGCAGTCTCATCCACGACCTGGCCGTGCTGCGCCCGCTGGTCGGCGACCCGCTGCGGATCAGCTGGGCCCGGTTGTGGCCGGACCACTGGGGCCCGGATCGGCTGTCCGTGGGCTGCGACGCCGACCTGGCCGACGACGTGCAGCTCTCCATCCGGTGGCACTACCTGCCGGACTACCCCAGGTACCGGGAGACGGTGCGCATCCACACCGAGGAGGGCAGCTACACCCTCGTGTTCCCCTCGCCGTACGTGCTGCACGCGCCCACCGAGCTGACCGTGACGACGGCCGCCGGGGAGTACCCGGAGGCCCGGCGCTCGCTGTCCCACGTGGAGGCGTTCGAAGCGCAGCTGGAGAGCTTCCACGCCGTGGTCACCGGCGGCCGGGCGCCGACCATCGGCATCGACGAGGCCAGGGCGGACATCACCACCTGTCAGCGGATCGCCTCGGACCTGGCCAGCAACCTCATGCTGCCGCTCGGCGGCGAGGCGGGGAACGCCGCCTGAGTGCGCGCGGCGAACGCCGCCTGAGTGCGCGCGGCGGACGCCGCTTGAGAGGACGCCCGCGTGGCGCTCAGGAAGTGCGCCGGGTCGCCGGTATGGCGGGTTACCCTGCGACGTGCGGACCGAGTGGGATCTGGTCGACCAGGAAGACCCCAAGTTCGCCGTGCTGCTCACCGACAGCTACCTGCGAGTGGTAGGAGCCCCGCTGGTCAGCGACGTGCCCGCGGAGGACCTGGCGCGCTGGCTGTACCGGGACGCGGCGTTCGGTTTGCTGGCGCACCGGCCCGAGGCCGACCCGACCTTCTTCTACGCCAACCAGGCCGCCCAGCGGTACTTCGGCTACAGCTGGTCGGAGTTCGTCGGGTTGCCCTCCCGGCTTTCGGCGGCCTCCCCGGACCGCGCGGAACGCGCCCGGCTGCTGGACGACGTGACCCGCAACGGGTTCAGCAATGACTATCGGGGGCCGCGGATCGCCAAGTCCGGCGCGCAGTTCTGGATCGAGGACGCGACAGTGTGGAACCTGCTCGACGCCGAGGGTCGCCTGCACGGCCAAGCCGCCATATTCCGCTCGGTAACCCCCGACTGAGGTTCATCCGACACTCGTCCACCGCCGCCGGTGCTCCCGCTGCCTCTGGCCGCTGCCGGCCAGAGGCAGTCCCCGCTGTCGCCGCCGGCCAGAGGCAGCCGCCGCCGCTGCCGCCTGCTGCCTGCTGCCGCCGCCACTGGCAGCCTGTCGCTCGCGCCGCCGGTTGCTCGCGTCCCAGCCGACTTCGCATACCCAGCGTGCACTTCAGACATGTCACACCCTGTGCGAGGTGTAGGCCAGGTATGCGAAGTGGGGGCGGGCGGCGGCTTGGTGGGCGGCGGCTTGGTGGGCGGCTTGGCTTGGGCGGTGGCTAGATGCCTTCGCCGGCTCGCTAGGCGTCCAGGACGCGGCGTTCCCGCTTGGTGGGGCGGCCGGCGCCACGGTCGCGGCGGGCCACCGGCAGCACCGGCTGGGGCGGTGGCTAGATGCCTTCGCCGGCTCGCCAGGCGTCCAGGACGCGGCGTTCCCGCTTGGTGGGGCGGCCGGCGCCACGGTCGCGGCGGGCCACCGGCAGCACCGGCTGGGGCGGAGGCGGCGGGGTGTGGTCGATGAAGCAGGCGGCGGCCTCGGCGGCGCCCACCCGTTTCTGGATCACCCGGACCACTTCCAGGATCCGGGTGCTGTGGTTCACCCGCGCCCGAATCTGATCACCGGGGGAGACCGTGGTGGCTGGCTTGGCCGGCTGGTCGTTGACCTTGATGTGGCCGCCCCGGCAGGCGGCCGCCGCGTCCGGGCGGGTCTTGGTGATCCGGACCGCCCACAGCCAGCGATCCACTCGGGTGGACTCCACCCGACCAGTATGGCGAGCCTCACCGGGCGCTGGTCGCCGGTGCGCGGCGCGGATACGCTCCGGCCATGGCCCTGCGGGACTACCTGGTCGGCGAGGTCGCCGAGGATTTCGTCGACGGGTTGCTGAGCCGCCGGGAGGCGTTGCGCCGGCTGGGGCTGCTCGGCCTCGGGGCGAGTTCGGCCGGCCTGCTGCTGGCCGCCTGCGCCAGCACCGCACCGAGCGGTACCGCACCGAGCAACGCCACCCCCAGCAATGCCGCCCCGAGTACCGCGCCGCCCGGCGGCGAACCGCCGGGGCGAGGGCCGGGGGTGAGCCGGGGCAGCGAGGTCCGGTTCGCCGGCCCGGCCGGTGAGCTGCGCGGTGCCTGGGCGGCGCCGGCGGCCGGCCAGGCCAAGGGCGCGCTGCTCGTGGTGCACGAGAACCGGGGGCTGACCGACCACTTCTACGACCTGGTGGGGCGGTTCGCCGGCGTCGGATACGGGGCGCTGTGCGTGGATTTGCTCTCCGCTCAGGGGGGCACCGCCGCGCTGGTTGACCCGGCGCAGGCACCCACCGCGCTGGCCAATGCCCCGGCCGCCGACCTGCTGGCGGACCTGCGCGCCGGCCTCGACGAGCTGGGCAGGCGGGTACCCGGCACCAAGGTGGGCGCCGTTGGGTTCTGTTTCGGCGGCGGCATGGTGTGGCAGCTGCTGAACGCCGGGGAGGCGCGGCTGGCCGCCGCGGTGCCGTTCTACGGGCCGGCCCCGGACAACCCGAACTTCACCCGGGCGAAGGCCGCCGTGCTGGCCGTCTACGGCGCGCTGGACGCTCGGGTGGATGCCACCATCCCGAGGGTGGACGCCGCCCTGCGCGCCGCCGGCCTGCACTACCAGGTGCGCGTCTTCGATGGTGCCGACCACGCCTTCTTCAACGACACCGGACAGCGGTACCAGCCCGACGCCGCGCGCGCGGCGTGGTCGGCGACGCTGGACTGGTTCGGCACCTACCTGACGGCCGGCTGACCAGACTCCGGGAAACCTGGTCAGGCGCCCCAGTGAGACAGATCGTGGATCGGGCTGGACGGGGACCCCGGCCCCTCGATCGCCGGCCGGTCGCGGTTCGGACCGGTGTTCTCGGGCAGCGCCTGCTGACCCGTACGCCCGGAGCGCCGCAGCGGGCTGGATTCCCAGCTGAGCGGGACCACCGGCGCGACATCACCTGCCTCCTGGTCTGAGTCGGTCCGCCTGATCCAGCTCAGGAACCCGACCGGATAGGCGCTGCCCGCGCGCGGGCGGCCGGTGGGTTCGGCCGGTCGGCCGTTGAGCCAGAACTCCAGGCCGCCGGCGGTCTCGGTGGCGTCGACCGAGGCACCCGGACCGAATCCCGCCGAGGCCCGCCCGTCCCGGGCGAGGTGCCGGAGCGCCCGGATCTTCCCGAGTGCGGCCGGTCCGTCGAGGTGGCGAACGACCAGGTCGTCCAGGACGTGGCGGCAGATTCCCCGGTGAATCGCGTCATAACCGGTCGGGTCGCGCCAGAGTAGGTCGGCGTCGAGCAGGTCACGCACGATCTCCTGCGGGCGCAGGCCCGCCGGGGCGGACTCGATGAAGGTTTGGGCGCGCAGCCAGGCAAACAGCTCGGCGGGGTCGCCGGCGGGCATCACCGCGCGCAGAAGCTCCTCGGTGGTGCTGTGCGCGTGGGCGCACACGTGCAACGCGAGCTGATGGACGGGGGAGGGGACCGGGCCGATCAGCTCGCCGAGCAGCGTCTCGATCAGGTCGTGCGTCGGCCGCCATGGGCCCGCCGCCGGGTCGCCGTGCCCCGCGTTATCGGCGGCCAGGGACAGCGCCAACGGGTGCCCGCCGGCATAGGCCAGCACCGAGTCGTGGATGTGCGCGGGTACACCTCGGGCGGTCAGCAACGCGGTTGCCTCACTGGGCGAGAGCCCGCGCAGGGCACGCACCGCCAGGGCCCCGGACCAGGACGGATCGGCGCGCCAGGTGGAGCTGGGGGCTTGCCGACCCGCCACCACCACGATCGCGTCGTCGGACAGCCTGGGGAGGAACTCCTCACGCAGCCACGGTTCCAACTCGGCGCAGCGCTCGAACGCATCGATCAGCAGTACGGCGCGGGAGTTGGTCAACGCGGCGCCGGCGGCGCGGGCGAACGCCGAGGGCGAGGACGACACGGTGGACCCGTCGACCCGCACGACGGCCCGGCCGGCGGCCTCGGCGTCATCGGCGAGCCGGCGCAGCAGGGTGGATTTGCCGATCCCGCCCGGACCGTGCAGGAACAGCGTGGCGAATGTCGGTGTGGATCCGTGCAGCGTGGATCCGTGCAGCGCCGAGGCGAACAGCGCGCGCTCCGCCTCGCGGCCGACGAATCCACGCTGGCGCGCCGCGTGCAGCCGGCGGGCCAGCAGACCGTGCCCGAACGTCTGTTCCGCCGACACCGCCACGGTGAGCACCGGCGTGGTCGGGGGCGCGGCGTCCGCACCTTCGGTCCGCTGGTCGGGGCGGTCCAGGTCCGGATCGGCTCGCAGAATGCGCTGGTGCAGCGCACGGAGCTCGGGACCGGGTTCAATGCCCAACTCACGGTGCAGCAGACCGCGCACGTTCCGGTACACCTGCAGCGCGTCCGCCTGCCGCGCGCACCGGTAGAGGGCGAGCATGTGCAGCTCCCTCAGCCGCTCCTCGAGCGGGTGGGCGGCGGCCAGACTACTGATCTCCGGAAGCACCTCGGCATGTCGACCGAGATCCACATCGAGGCCGATTCGCTCCTCGGTGGCAACCAGTCGCAGCTGCTCGAGGTGGGCCCGCTCGCTCTCCACGAACTCTCCGCGGGCCCCGGCCAGCGCGCTGCCCTGCCATAGCGCCAGCGCCTGGCGCAGGTGCCGCACGGCCAGCCCCGGGTCACCGGATGTCTTCGCGTCGCGGCTGTCCCGCACCAGTTGGTCGAACGTGGTCAGGTCCAGCGCGTCGGGTGCGACGGGCAGCAGGTACCCGGCTCGACCGGACTGGATCACCGAGCGGGTGCCCTCGGCTGGGAGCAGCCGCCGCAGCCGAGACACGTAGGTGCGGGCGGTGGGCCGGGCGGCCGAGGGCGCGGCAGCGCCCCAGAGCTTTTCGACAAGGTGGTCGATGGTGACCGGCCGGCCGCCGGCCAACAGCAGCAGGGCGAGTACGGCGCATTGCTGAGGAGACCCCGGGTCAAGCTCGCGGCCGTTGTGCCACACTCGAACTGGGCCCAGCAGGCTGTAGCGGTACGCCATCGTGATCACGACCGTTCCTGATTAGGTTGCCTGTCCTAAGGACTCTGCACGAGGCATACTGTATGCACCACTGGTCGTGCCCTAATTTCGCCTTGGCCAGTCCAGGCACTCTCAGCATTCACGCCGGCTCCATCGGGAGCGGCGTCCGCCGGCAACGCTGAGTCGACTGGTAGCGATGGACTTCCGCGGTGTCCGCTCAGTCCTGAACGGCGATTCACCCGGACCGGATCCTGAGAATCGCCGATGGTGAGTTGCATCTCGCGATCGAAGCAGGCGTATACATGCCACTCTTTTATGTGGCCCCCGTCTCTCCTCATCGCCCCAGCGTCATTCCGAATTAACGTCCTTGTTTCAGTTAATCCGGGAACTTTCGAGCCGTTTTGGGCGCATACCCCAATCCCTACTGACACGTCGACATGCGCATATGTTTACGTGTTTCCCTCGTTTCATCCGCCCAATTGAATGCGTTGCGCACAGCGGACTGCGCCAGCGCTCCAGCTCCGCCGCCCCGCCCGGAGCGCTGAGATCCACGCCCGCCGCAAGGCCGCGCTCCGGGAACATCAACTGGCCGTCAACGCAACGCCTATCCCAGGCTGGGATACCTAGGAGCATGCAGAACGTCGACGAGCTGCTCGAGCGCGCGGTGGGTGCTGGTCATGTCTCCGGAGCGGTCATGATGGCGTCCGCGCCGGGGCTGGGCGCCTATTCCAGCGCATCCGGCGCGGCGTCGCGGGATGGCGGCGGCCGGATCTCCCCGGACACCATTTTCGAGATTTCCTCGATGGTCCGGCCGATTCTGACCGTTGCCGCTCTGCAGCTCGTCGACGCCGGCAAGCTGGCGTTGGACGAGCCGCTCGGCGCGATCCTGCCCGGCATGCAGGCTTCGCGTCGGTTGGCCGGTTTCGACCGGTCCGGAAGCCCGATGCTGTGTGCCGCACGAGGCGCGCTGACCCTGCGCACGTTGCTGAGTCACACCTCCGGGCTACACAGCGGCGCGTGGGGCGATGCAATGCCGCGTTCCGAGGCGTGGCTGGACATTTCGCGACGGGTGGCCGCAACCCCGCTGCTCTTCGACCCTGGCTCGCGCTGGCATTACGGCGGCGATCTCGGAATTGTCGGGGTGATCATCGAAAGGGTCACCGGAATACCACTGGCGGACTATCTGCGCGACGGGATTTTCGATCCCCTCAGCATGCGTGATACCGGGTTCTACGTCGAATACGGCGCACGGCGGCGGGTGGCCGGCGGGTGGCGAGGCCTGGCCAGTACGCCGGGCGAGACGGCGTTCTACTCGACACCGAGAGACTACTTCGGTTTTGTGCGGGCGGTACTGGGCCGCGATGGGTCCTTGCTCTCGTCGAGGTCCTTCGAGCTGATGCAGTGCAATCAGATCGGGGACTTGACCGTGCCGAAGGTGCTCGGACTCGAGTCCGTGGATGTGCCGGGCGAGGTCAACTTCTATCCGGAGATCAGGCTCTACCCGGGCATCGAGTGCAAGTGGAGCCTGGGCTTCATGGTGAGTGCCGAGGCGGTATCCGGCGGCCCCAGGGCCGGCAGCCTGACCTGCGCGGCGCCCAGCAGTGCGTATTGCTGGATCGACCCGGCCTCCGGGGTGGCCGGCCTGCTGTTCGCCAGGCGCGCGCCCGGATGCCCGGACCTGGTAAACGAGCTCTTCGCCGATCTGCAGCGGACCGTCTATCAGGGGCACTCCGTCACGCTGCCGGTCGTGCCCCGCCGGCGCGGCGTGCTGGAGCGGATGTTCGAAGGCTGGTCGAAAGAATCCTGGGCGACCTGGTGGCCAATGTGAGCGCCGAGGGCCCCTCCCGTGACCTTGGTCCGCGCGTGGTGCTTATGGGGTCAGAGTGTCGCATGTGGGTGTTTTCGGTTCAGATTTGCTGCCGATAGTTTCAGTTCGGTAACTTCCTGAAACGCTCTTAGTTTCGCCGACGTATTTCCCCACAGATCCACTGGCAATCCGCTGGCGGGTCGTTCGAGGGGGAGACTCGATGCGAATCCGCACTTTGCTGGCCGGGGGCCTGTTGACGCTCCTGGCCGCGGCCTGGACCGCCCCGGCGGCGCTGGCCGCTGAAACCAATGAGGGAAGTGACCCGAACCCGCGGAGCTCGAGCTCCCAGCGGCTTGCGGTCAGCACCGACGACCAGAACAGCGGCAGTGGAAACGGCGGCGGCACGAAGGAGCAGTCCCCGCAGCCGTCGAGCGAACCGCCCAAGCCGATCAACCCGCCGAAGCAGGCTGACCCGCCGAAGCCGGTTGAGCAGCCGAAGCCGGCCAACCCGGTCGACCCGGCCAAACCGGTAGACCCGGTCAAACCGCCGACCCAGCCCGTCCCACCGCCACCGCCGCCGGTCGGCCCGAAGCCGCCGGTCGAGGTGCAGAAGCCCATTCCGGCCGATCCCGTCGCGCACCTGTCGCTGGCGCCGAACACGGTCAAGGCGGGCGAGACCATGCACGCCAACGCCAGCTGCGACAACGGCACGCGGGACACCCTGACCGGGGACGCGGTGAGCTTCAGCGGCCTGGAGGGGACGGTCAGCCAGGGTGCCAGCGAGGGCAACCACACGGTGACATTGGTCTGCGTGAACGCCACGAAGCGGAACACCGCGACCGCCACCTTCCAGGTGGTGAAGCGCAACGACCCGGGCGGCCCTGGCCTGCACCCCTCGTTGATGGTCTCCCCGAAGGAGGTCAAGCCGGGAGATGAGATCCAGTTCAACGGTGGCTGCCCGAACGGCCGCCAGCAGACACTGACCGCGGACGGCGTGGACATCCACGGCAACTCCGGCACGGTGCGCCGGGACGCCCGCGAGGGTGGGCACACCGCCACCCGGGTCTGTGTGGAGGGCAACCGGACCGAGTCGGCCACGGACACCTTCCGCGTCGTCACCGGCGGCGAGCCGGGTGGGGACACGCTCTCGGTGTCTCCGAAGGTGGTCCGCCAAGGCGACACCATCTACTTCAACGGTGGCTGCCGCGATGGGCGCGAGCAGCTGGATGCCGACGGAGTGGACGTCCGGGGGCGCATCGGCAGGGTGCACGACGACGCCCGGCTGGGCGATCACACCGCGCGGCGGACCTGCTTCCACGGAAACGGGGTCGAATCGGTGTCCGACACGTTCCGGGTCATCCCCGGCGACGGCGGCGGCCCCGGGGACGGGCCGAGGGACTTCTGGCTGAGTGACCGCTCCGGTTACCGAGGTGACTCGGTGGACGTGTCGGTGCGCTGCCGGGACAACTGGGCGCGGTTGGAGTCCGACGCGCTGGAGGACACCACCTTGCGCCGGGACGGCAGCCGGTTGACCGGCAGCACACGCGTTGTGGATCACGTGACCAACGGCTGGCACCGGGTGACGGTGAGTTGTGATGGGCACAGCGACAGCCAGGGGTTCTGGGTGTTGTCCGAGCGGGGCGACCACGACCGGTATCTGAGCGTGGATCCGGGATATGGGCATCGCGGCGACGAGGTGGACATCCACGTCGGCTGTGACTGGTCGGTGGGCCGGGTGGAGTCCGACGCGTTGGACGACATCGACCTGGATCAGGATGGTCGGCCGTGGCGGCACAGCGGGACCACGCACGTCAGTGACGACGCCGGGCCCGGTGAGCACACCGTTCGCGTGCGGTGTGGGGACGACACGATGGAGGAGTCATTCTTCGTGCAGGGTGATGGCGATCATGAAGGGGATGACGGCTCGGCCGGCGGTGGAGAACAGGTGTCGGTGTACCCGGTCGGTGCCCCGGAGACCGGTGGCGGCCCAGCGGTGGAAGCCGCCGGGGGCAACGCCGCCCTGTGGACCCTGGCGGCGATCGGGCTGACCGGTGTCACCGGCGCGGCGGTGATCGGCACCGGTCCGGTGCTGGGCCGCCGTGACGCGGGGGAGGCTCGGCGATGAGCCCGCCCCGGGGACGGCAGCCGGCGGAGCGTGCGGAGCCGGCGGGGTGGGTGAGCACGCGCATCCGGCCTCGGACGGGGATCAGTCGGCTGGTGGCGGTGGTGGTCGCAGTGGCCGCGGCCGGGTTGGTGGCGGGCTGCGGCGGGCCTGCCGTGGTGGGGCCGGGGGACGGGCCGAACCTGACCTCGCCCCTGGTGACCGGTGGGCCGGTGGCGCCGGCCGCGCCGCTGCCGGCCTCGGCGCCGACCGAGGTGCGCATCGATGCGATCAACGCGACCTCGAGCCTGGTGCCGTTGGGGCTGAACCCGAATCGGACGATCACCGTGCCGCCGGTGAACACCCCGTTGCAGGCCAGCTGGTACCGGCTGGGACCGACCCCGGGCGCGGCCGGGCCGGCGATCATCCTGGGACACGTGAACGGGAACGGCAAAGAGGGCATCTTCGCCAAGTTGAATCAGCTCAAGCCCGGTGACCAGGTCAAGGTGACCCGCCAGGACGGCAAGACCGCCGTCTTCACGGTGACCAAGCTGCAGCAGATCGCCAAGAACACCTTCCCCACCGTGGATGTCTACGGCGACACCCCGGACGCCCAGCTGCGCCTGATCACCTGCGGCGGGGGATTCGACAAGGGCAAGGGCAGCTACGTGGACAGCATCATCGCCTTTGCCACGCTCACCTCGGTCGCCTGAGACGACCGAACCGATGAACTCGGCCCAGGTATCGCGGACCTGGGCCGAGTTCGTCAGGTGGGTGGGCCGACCGGACACTAAGGTCAGCGAGGTAAATGACGGCTGACCCCGGGGGCGCGCAGTGGATCTAGGGATCACCGGACGCACGGCGGTGGTGTGTGCCTCCACCAGCGGGCTGGGCGCGGCGAGCGCCCGGGCGCTGGGCGCGGAGGGCGCGAACGTGGTGGTGTCCGGACGACGCGAGGAACTGGCCAAGTCGATCGCCGCCGAGCTGCCCAGCGCGGTTGGGGTCGCTGTCGACCTGACTGCTCCCGGCGGCCCCGAGGAGCTGCTGCGGGCCGCGCACGAGGCGTTCGGCGACGTCGACATCCTGGTGCTGAACGGCCCGGGGCCACGTCCGGCCACCGCATCCACGTTGGACACCGAGTCCACCGCGCAGGCCCTGCACGACCTGCTCCTGGTGCAGCAGACGCTGGTCAACGCGGTGCTGCCGGGAATGCGCGAGCGTGGTTGGGGGCGGATCGTGGCGATCGGCTCGAGCGGTGTGGTGCAGCCGCTGCCGAATCTGGCGCTGTCCAACATCGGGCGCACCGCACTGGCCGCCTACCTCAAGAGCCTGGCCACCGACGTGGCGGCCGACGGTGTGACGGTGAACCTGGTGCTGCCCGGGCGGATCGCCACCGACCGCACCGTATCGCTGGACAAGGCCCAGGCGGAGCGCAGCGGGCGCTCGGTGGACGAGGCCAGGGCGGACAGCGAACGGACCATCCCGGCGCGGCGATATGGGCGGCCGGAAGAGTTCGGCGCGGTCACCGCGTTCCTGTGCGGCGCGCCGGCCTCCTACACCACCGGCACCGCCGTGCGCTGCGACGGCGGCCTCGTCGGCGTGCTGTAGCGGCCGGCTCACCGAGCCTGCCGCCGGGTCCCCCGCTAGTCGGTGACCGGGGGCAGCGGGAACCGCAGCGACACGGTGCCCCGCAGGTCCAGCCACGCCGAGTCCGGCCCGCGCACCAACCGGAGCACCACGTGGTCGCACTCGGGGCAGCGGGCCACCATCCCGGGCGCATGCACATACACCCGCAGGGTGGCCACCGGGCCGGTGGTGCCGCACTCGGTGCACTGGCCGGTGGCCGAGGTGATGTCCACCGCGAAGATCTCCGCCAGCGGGCCGGCCAGCGCGTTTCCGTCCTCGTACCGCTCGGCGAGCTCGTAGGTCATGTCAGCCTCCGGTTGGGCCGAAACGTTCGGTACGGATCCGGCTCGGGTCGTGGCCGAGCGAGACGAGCAGGTCGGCGGCCGACTCCACGAAGCCGGTCGGGCCACAGACGTAGCAGGTCGGTTCGAAGTCAGCCGGCCAGCCGGCCGACCGCAGATCATCCGCGTCGATTCGGCCCACCGGCCGCCCCCCGTCCGGCGCCGCCGTGCGGGTATAGACGTAGGCGACATCCACGCCGGGGTCATCATGTCGCAATTCCCGCTGGTAGTAACGGTCCTCCGGGGTGCGGATCGAGTAGATGAGCCGGAACGGGACTCGGGATCCCGCCGCCCGGCGGACCCGGAGCATGGCCATCAGCGGCACGATGCCCGAGCCGCCGGCCACCAACAGCACCGGGGCGGTCTCCTCCACCCGCCAGACGAACCAGCCGCCGACGGGGCCACGCAGCTCGATCTGGTCGCCGACCTCGAGCACGTCGGCCAGGTACGGGGATACCTCGCCGTCCGCCACCCGCTGGACGGTCAGCTCCACCTGGCTGCCCGCCGGCGCGGACGCCACCGAGTAGCTGCGCTGCGCGCTGTAACCGTCCTCGGCGGTGAGCCGGACGTCCACATGCTGACCGGCCAGGTGCCCGGGCCAGCCCGGCACGTCGAAGACCAGAGTGCGGGCGGCCTTGGTCTCGTCGCGGAAGCTGACCAGGCGGGCCACCCGCCAGCGCAGCCGCTCGGCTAGTCTCCCTGGTACCGCTGCTCGCGCCATGGGTCTCCGTAGTCGTGGTAGCCGGCGGTCTCCCAGAAGCCCGGCTCGTCCTCCAGCAGCAGTTGGATGCCGCGCACCCACTTCGCGGACTTCCACAGGTACAGGTGCGGCACGAGCAACCGGGCCGGCCCGCCGTGCTCGGGGGCCAGGTCGTCGCCGTCGTAGCGGTAGGCGATCCACGCCTGGCCGTCGAGCAGATCCTCCAGCGGCAGGTTCGTGGTGTACCCGCCGTAGGCGTGCACCAGCGCGTAGTCGGCCGCGGTCTGCACATCGGCCAGCAGCGTGCTCACCGACACGCCCTGCCAGTTCGTGTTGAGCTTGGACCACTTGGTCACGCAATGCAGGTCCACCGTCGGTCGCTCGGAGGGCAGCGCCAGCAGCTCCGGCCAGGTCCACCGGTGCCGGGTGCCGGTCTCGGTGGCGACCACGAACTCCCAGCTGTCCGGGTTGACCCTCGGCGTGGGGCCGGCGGACAGCACCGGGAAGTCCTCGGTCAGGTACTGGCCCGGTGGCAGCTTCGGGTCGGACCGGCGCGAGCGGCCCTGGAAGCCCCTGGAGACGATGCCCATGTCTGCCGCACCCTTCTCCGCCACACCGCCGACGCACCCCGGCGCCGGGTCAGCGTAGCTCCGGGTGGTCCGGGCCGCGAGGGCTCAGCCGCCGACCACCATCCAGCCGAGTACCGAGGTCGACTGCAGGAACACCAGCACGCACATGGCCAGCAGGAACAGCACACTCCAGCCGAACACCCGGCGGAACAGGATGCCTTCCGCGCCCACCACGCCGACCGCCGCCGTGCCGATCGCCAGGTTCTGCGGCGAGATCATCTTGGCCAGTACCCCACCGGAGGTGTTCGCCGCGCCGAACAGGATCGGGCTGGCGTGCAGCTGGTCGGCCGCGGTCATCTGCAGCTTGGCGAACAGCGCGTTGGAGCCGGCATCGGTGCCGGTGACCGCCACCCCGAACCAGCCGACCACCGGGGACAGGAAGGCGAAGAACGCACCGGTCTGGGCCAGCCAGAGGCCGAGGGTGGAGACCTGACCGGACAGGTTCATCACGTAGGACACCGCGAAGACCAGCAGGATGGTCAGGATCGCCCAGCCGAACTGGCGCAGCGTCTCCCCGTAGGTCTTGATCGCGAGCAGCGGCTTGATGCCCAGCACCAGCGCGGTGATCACGCCGGAGACGAACAGCAGCGTGCCGGTGGCGGCCAGCCAGTTGAGCTTGTAGGCCACCGAGACCGTGGTTCCCGCCTGGGAGAGGATGTGCAGCCCCGGCCAGTTGAAGGTGATGGTCGGCGCGTTCAGGACCGCGCTGATCGCGGGTAGCTGGGCCAGCGAGAACAGCACCACGACCACCGCGTATGGGGCGAAGGCGAGCAGCACGTCCCGGCGCGAGTCGCCCTCCGGCGGGCCCACCCGGCGGGTGAAGGCGGGGTCCTCGATCGAGCCGCCGGCGATCACCGGGGGAGCGGACACCCGATCCTGGCGGGGTTGCCACACCTTGTTCAGCAGGATCACCGCGACCGCCGACACCAGCGCGGCGAAGATGTCGCACAGCTTGTAGTTGACGAAGTTGGAGAACGCGAACTGGGCGATGCCGAAGGACAGCCCGCAGGTGAGCGCGGCCGGCCACACCTCGCGCACGCCCTTCCATCCGTCCACCACCCCGACCAGCACGAACGGCACGAAGACGGCCAGGATCGCCACCTGGCGCCCGGCCATCGCGCCGAACTGCTCGGCCGGCAGCTCGGTCACCTGGCCCATGATGGTGATCGGGTTGCCCAGGCCGCCGAACGCGACCGGCGCGGTGTTCGCGACCAGCGAGATGGCCACCGCCTTGAGCGGGCTGAACCCGATCGCGATGAGCATGACCGACGCGATCGCGATCGGCGAGCCGCCACCGGCGAGCGCCTCGAGGAGCGCGCCGAAGGAGAACGCGATGACGATCGCCTGGATCCGCCGGTCGTCACTGATCGCCGCGAAGGACCGCCGCAACACCGCGAAGTGCCCGCTCTTGACGGTGAGGTTGTAGATCCAGATCGCGTTGAACGTGATCCAGAGGACGATCAACACGCCTCGCGCGGCGCCGAACAGCCCGGAGTCGAGCGCGAGCCCCAGCGGCATGTGGAAGCCCGCGCTCCCCGGGAGGACGGCGACCAGGACGGCGACCACCAGGGCGACGA